>CBDIWQ010000166.1:0-7578 GCA_965285965.1 uncultured bacterium
GCCGAAACCCTCGCGAAAGTCGTGCGGGTGCACATCGGATAACCGCGGTTCCCTCCGCGTGAGGGAGGCTCATGCTGCCGTCCCTCACTGCTGCCTTTCTCCTCGGTCTGGTATTCGGATCCCAAACAACATATTTTCCCCTCGCGCTCTTCCTCCTCCTGCTCGGCGTCGCAGTGGCGCTCACCTTGCTGGAGCACGAAGCCCGTATTGAATCGTGCCGGGCCCGTCTGCTCTATGCCGCGCTGCTGGGCGGAGTGACGTATTGGACGCTGGTGACGCCGCTGCCATTGCCGCATGATGTACCGGCAGGCCGCCGCGACGTCCCGTTCACCGACATGTCCGGCCGCATCGTCTCGGCGGTGCAGCATGCGCCGAACCGGCAGACCCTGGTGGTGGAGGCGGAGGAGCGGATCCCCGGAGTGGCAGGGCAGACGGAACAACGACGCATTCGGGTGGTCTGGCGCGAATCGGAGGCTGTGCTCCTGCACGGGGACCGCATCCGGTTTCGTGCCAAACTCCATCTTCCGAGCGGATCCCTGAATCCGGGAGGATTTGATTACGCCGGTTATCTCGAGCGCCAGGGGATTGATGCGGTGACCACGATCGCAGGCCCTCAGGCGGCACAACTCCTCGAATCGGGTCAGGTCTCCTGGCGCTGGGCTGCCTGGAACCGGGTAGACCAATGGCGGGCCACCATTCGGGAGGCCGCCGTGCGCACGTTGAGCCAGCCGGCCTTGGGCCTCTATCTCGGTATCGTGATCGGGGAACGAGGCTATCTTCAACAGGACGTGCAGGAGTGGTTCATGGTGACCGGAACCGTTCACCTCCTGTCGATTTCTGGTTCCCACCTCGGGCTCGTGGCCGTCGCGGTCTTCTGGCTGGTGAGGCAGGCGGTGCTGTGGATCCCGGCTTCCCTGCTGTTGAGGCTCTCGAGAACGATTACGGCGTCACGCATCGCCATTCTGGTGACCTGGCCCATGGTGGCGATGTACGCCCTGCTGGCCGGCGCAGAGTTGGCGACCATCCGGTCGCTCGTCATGATCACGCTCGCCTTGGTGACTCTGTGGATCGGGCATCAACGTCATTTGCACCATGCCGCGGCTTTGGCAGCCCTGCTCATCCTCTTGCACGATCCCCGGGCCTTGTTCGACATTTCGTTTCAACTTTCGTTTCTTTCGGTGCTGATCATCATTCAATGCGTGCGCTGGTCCGGTTCGGACCGAGACGAGCTGGCGGCCGCTCCCGCGCTCCTCCCGCGGCTCGCCCGGCACGGACGGGATGCGCTTCTGATGAGCGGAGCCGTGACCATCGCCACGCTTCCCGTGGTGGCATTGTATTTCAACCAGGTGCCCTGGATGGGTATGGTGACGAATCTCGTTGCGATTCCCATGACCGGCATGGTCTTGGTGCCGCTCGGGTTGTGCACGGCTCTGTGGTCCGTCGTCACGGGCGCCGATGATCTGCCTTTAGGTCCGCTTCAGGAGCGGCTTGTTCGGTGGCTGGTCCTGGGCTTGCGCTGGTGCGCCGGCCTTCCGGCCGGAGAATGGCACATTGCGGCTCCGTCCTTCCCGGCGATGGCCCTGTTCTACGGCGCGCTCGGAATCGCCGGCGTGGGTCGTCTGTCAGGCCGGTGCCGAGCGGGTGGGCTGGCGATCGCCCTGGCGCTCGTTTGTTGGTGGATGTGGTCGCCTCGATTGAGCGTCGACGGGGACCGTTGGCGGGTCACCTTTTTGGACGTCGGGCAAGGGGATAGTGCGGTCATCGAGTTGCCTGACGGCCACACCGTGCTGATCGACGGCGGCGCCCGATACGAGCGCTTCGACATGGGGCGGGGTGTCGTGGCGCCGTTTCTGTGGAATCGCGGCATCCGGCATCTCGACCAGGTCATCGGCACGCATCAACAACTCGATCATGTCGGGGGGCTGGCCTGGGTGCTTCGTCATGTGTCGGTCGGCCGGTATTGGGGGACGGGCGTCGACCGTCCGGAGCAATTCGCGGCCGACTTGCAATCGGCTTTGCGGGACCGGGGGATTCAAGAACGGGTCGCCGTTCGGGGACAGGAGCTGCTCCCTTCCGGACCCTGCCGATTGATGATCGTGAATCCGGAAGCACCGACGAAGGAAGCCGGATCTGCTCTCCCTGTCCGTGGCGGGACGGCCTTGAACAATCAATCGATCGTATCGCGATTAGAGTGCGGCGCCCAATCCGTGCTGTTTGCCGCCGATATTGAGGCGGATGGGCTGCGTCATCTCGGCATGGACGGACGGAGGCCCGCCACCATCTTGAAAGTGCCTCACCACGGCGCGAAGAGTTCGCTCGATCGGGAGTGGGTTAAAGCCATTCATCCAGCCTATGCGGTGATATCGGTCGGCGCGGCAAATTCGTACGGGCATCCCGTTCAAGCGGTCCTTGACGCGTATGCGCAGGAGCAGACCACGCTGGCCCGCACCGACCGCGATGGCGCCGTGTGGGTCAGCGGTCGGCTCTCCGCCCAGGGCGTCACTGTGACCCGGATGCGGGATCGTCTGCTCCAGCCGATCGATCTGCATGCCTGTCTCTGGCCTTGTGAAAAAGAGAATTGGCGCCGCTTGTGGCTTCAATTTCTGGACTTCAGGTAACGCCGTTCCATATCGGCCCTTGCACTTCCTCCCCGGCCCGCCTCAGCGCCGGTGTCAGCGCCTCACCCGTTGCTTGTACCCGATGCCGTAAAGGGCCAGAAGTGAACGATTATGTTCATCTCTGGCCGTAATGCTTCCAGTTCATAGCAAAAGAGTGCGGAATTCCTCAGTCTTGGCAAAATGCTAGCAAGGCATAGCATGTGCACACTGTCCCACCGCGGGCACCACTGTGTCTCACAGGAGTAAGGATTATGCCTAAGCTGGTTCGCATTGTGATTCAACTTCCTCTCGAATTGAAAGAGCAACTCGATCGGCTCAAGCAGCAGGGCTACACGACGAGCGGCTTTATCCGGGCGATGCTGGAGCGAGAGCTCGAAAAAGTCGACACCCGCCCTCACCCGGCGATGCGCAAAGTCGTCAATAAATAGCGGTGGTGCCTCTGGTCACCCTGCTGGAAATCGGCGGCGGCCGCCATCAGCGCTAGGCCTGTCCCCTGAGCACAAAACTCTTTCTATTTCGCAGGCACTCATATAAATTCTCTCGTTCCAACATGCGTGGGGACGAGATGTCTGACACTCTTCGCCAGTCACGTCGTACGCAAAGAGGTCGTTGAACCATGAGCATCTTCATCACAGGCGGGGCGGGTTTTATCGGCTCCAATTTCGTGCTGGACTGGCTGCGTCACCATGACGAGCCGATCATCAACCTCGACAAGCTCACCTACGCGGGGAATGTCGATAATCTCGCGGCTCTGCAAGGTGACGCCCGTCACACGTTCGTTCGAGCGGACCTGAGCGACGGCCCAGTCATCGCGCACCTTCTCGATAAACACCGCCCGCGCGCGGTGATCCACTTCGCCGCGGAAAGCCATGTGGACCGCTCCATTCAAGATCCTGAGGCCTTTATCCAAACGAACGTCGTCGGCACGTACCGTCTGTTGGAAACCGTGCGTGTCTACTGGAATGGCTTGGCCGGCGATCGTGACGCATTCCGATTGATCCATATCTCAACCGACGAAGTGTACGGCTCTCTTGGGAAGGACGACCCCGCCTTTAAGGAAACGAACCGCTATGAACCGAACAGTCCGTACGCGGCGAGTAAGGCGGCGTCCGACCATCTCGTGCGAGCCTATCACCACACCTATGGGCTGCCGGTGATCACGACCAACTGCTCCAATAATTACGGTCCCTTCCAATTTCCGGAGAAGCTCATTCCGCTGATCATTCACCATGCGATGGCCGGCAAACCGTTACCCGTGTACGGCGATGGGCAACAAGTCCGAGACTGGCTCTATGTGTTGGACCATTGCAGCGCCCTCCGCCGGGTACTGTCAGCCGGCCGTCTCGGCGAGACCTACAACGTGGGCGGGTGGAACGAGCAGGCCAATCTCAACGTCGTCCAGGCCATCTGCTCGCTTCTTGATGAACTGAAACCCAGAGGAGACGGCAAGAGTTACAAGGAGCAAATCACCTTTGTGAAAGATCGTCCGGGCCACGACCGCCGGTACGCCATCGATGCCACCAAGGTGGAGCGAGAGCTGGCGTGGAGGCCGGTGGAAACCTTTGAGACGGGTCTACGCAAGACGGTGCGCTGGTATTTGGACAACCAGCCATGGGTGCAGAACGTGACCAGCGGGGCGTACCGCCAATGGATCGAGAGGCAATATCAGGCATGAAACTGCTATTGATCGGGAAAGAGGGCCAGGTCGGCTGGGAGTTGCAGCGGGCGTTGTCCGCCCTGGGCGATCTGATCGCACCGGCACAACATGAGCTGGACCTGGAACAGAGCGCTGACGTGCGCCGGTGGATCCACGACCATAGACCCGACGTCATCGTCAATGCCGCCGCCTACACGGCGGTGGATCAGGCCGAATCGGAGCCGGAGAAGGCCCATCGCATCAATGCCGAAGCGGTGAGCCTGCTGGCCGAGGAGGCGAAGCGGCTTGATGCCTGGCTGGTCCATTATTCCACGGACTATATCTTCGATGGCCAGAAAGCGACCCCGTACGAGGAAGATGATCCCGCCAATCCGCTGTCGGTCTACGGCAGGACTAAATGGGAAGGGGAACAAGCGATCCGTGAGCGGCTGGCCAAACATCTGATCTTTCGCACCAGCTGGGTGTATACCGCTCGCGGAAACAACTTCGTGAAGACCATTCTTCGGCTCGCCCGGGAAAAGGAACGATTACGCATCGTGGCCGATCAGCACGGTGCACCGACCAGTGCCGAGTTGCTGGCAGATATCACCGCGCTCGCGCTGCATCAGCTGGGCCGGGAAGAACGTCCCGAGACTCTCGCCGGCACCTATCATCTGGTCGCGGACGGGGAAACCACGTGGCACGCATTCGCCCAGTATGTGGCGCAGGTCGCCAAAGAATGCGGCGTGGCCGTCAAGGCCGGTCCTGATGAGATCCATCCTATTGCGACCGAAGCCTATCCCTTGCCGGCCAGGAGACCCCGCAATTCGCGGCTCAGCACGGCCAAGCTCATCCGCAATTTTCATGTGCACTTGCCGGAGTGGCGTGATCATGTCCGCCGGGCGATCGAAGAACTCGCCATTCGAGGCGCGTTGTGAGCCGCAAGGGCATTATTCTCGCGGGGGGAGCGGGTTCGCGACTGCACCCGGCCACGTTGGCGATCTCCAAGCAGCTCCTCCCGGTCTTCGACAAGCCGATGATCTATTACCCGCTCGCCACACTCATGCTGGCGGGAATCCGCGATATCCTCATCATCTCCACCCCGCAAGATACCCCGCGCTTTGAACAACTCTTGGGCCCTGGTGACCAGTGGGGCCTGAACCTGTCCTATGCCGTGCAGCCTTCTCCCGGCGGATTGGCGCAGGCGTTTCTCATCGGCGAATCGTTTCTGAAACACCACGCCTCCGCCTTGGTTCTGGGCGACAACGTGTTCTACGGTCATGATTTGCGCGATCTGCTCGGGAAGGCCGTGGACCGGAAAGGGGCGACCGTCTTTGCGTATCACGTTCAGGATCCCGAGCGGTACGGCGTCGTGGAATTTGACGGGCAAGGTAAAGCGGTCAGCCTCGAAGAGAAGCCGTCGGCCCCGAAGTCCAGCTACGCCGTCACCGGTCTGTACTTTTATGATGCACAGGTGGTCGAGCGAGCCAAGACGTTGAAGCCCTCGCCGCGGGGTGAACTCGAAATTACGGATCTCAACCGGCTCTACTTGGACGATGGCACACTCAGCGTCGAGATCATGGGCCGGGGGTACGCCTGGCTCGATACGGGCACCCATGAATCGCTGCTTGACGCCAGCCAGTTTATCGCGACCATTGAGCGCCGGCAGGGACTCAAAGTGGCGTGCCCCGAAGAAATCGCCTATCGGCAACGATGGATCAATGCCGCGCAGCTCGCGAAACTGGCCGAGCCGCTCGCCAAGAACGGCTATGGCCTGTACTTGCAGCATATCCTTAGGGAGACGGTGTTTTAACAGGGGAAGACGTGACGCGTGATGCGGGATGAGTGATGGGTGATGAGTGATGGGTATCGGAAATGACGTGACGCGTGATGTGTTTCGGAATGAGAAAGACGCTTGCTCATCACTGATCCCTGCTAAATACCGTGATGCGTGGATGCGTGACGAGTTTCGGAATGAGGAAGCTCTCAAAGTTTTTCTTATCACTCATCACAGATCACTCTTCACTTCCGCCTATGAGATAGGATCGACATGAAAGCCATCGCACTCGCCATACCCGACGTCCTGCTGATAGAACCGCGTGTCTTCGCTGACGAACGAGGCTTCTTTTTCGAAAGCTTCAACCAGCGCGCCTTTGAGGAAGTAATCGGCAGGAAGGCGTCCTTCGTTCAGGACAACCATTCGAGTTCCACCAAACATGTGTTGCGAGGACTGCACTATCAAGTCAAGCAACCCCAAGGAAAGCTCGTACGCATCATAGCCGGCACCGTGTTCGACGTCGCCGTCGATATTCGGAAACGTTCGCCGACCTTCGGGCAATGGGTCGGTGAGCTGCTCAGTGCAGAGAATAGGAAACAGCTCTGGATCCCGGAAGGATTCGCTCACGGGTTCGTCGTCCTGTCAGACCATGCGGAGATGCTCTATAAGACTACGGAGTACTGGGCGCAGGAACATGAGCGCTGCATCATCTGGAATGATGCCACCCTTGGAATTGCCTGGCCGATCGACGCCAAACCGGTGCTCTCGGTCAAAGACGCGCAAGGTTTGACCTTCCCGATGGCGGAAGTATTCGTCTGAATCCTCGCAGCCGGTCACCCATCTGCTGAGACCCCGAGACCGTGTTCGCGCGTGAACGGCGGCTCACAGCCACCTCAGCACAAGCCCGGAGCCAGTCTCGCCATTCGCGCGCACGCCGCCTGTCCCGCTCTCAAAAATATACATGCAGGCCGATCCCGATGGTCTCCACCCGTTGGAGAAAGAACTGCCCGTTCGGCGAGCGGCCGGTGTAATACTCCGCCAGCAATTGGACCCGGCGGTCGAGCACGCGGACATGTTCGAATTGGAAGCCGGCGCGCACCGACAGATTCGTGATCCACCGGGTCTGCTGGTCCCGGCTGTAGTGATGGGTTTGAAGATCCGCATAGGCGACCGGGCGAAGTCCGTACCGCCAGGGTGACGGACTCTCCACTTCGATCCCGTATTGCGTGCGAAGAGGACTGAGGTCCGACGGATCCCTCCGGACCAAGGTGCCGAGGCCGCCGTACAGCCGGAGGCCTTCGACGACATCCCAGGAGACTTTGGCGTCCACCATTTCGTAGCTCACGTTGGTGCGCGCGACAGGGCCGTTCAACAGAAATTCATCGCCGAGATGCGAGCTTTGGTGGAGATAGCGGACGAAGAGCGACCAGTCGCCGGCCCGGTAGCTCGTGATCAGCCCCACCAGATAGTCGGCATTGAGCAGGTGCTTGCTGGCCGCTCCGATGTCGAACAGGCTGAACACGCCGGCCTGGACGCCGATATCCCAC
>CBDIWQ010000167.1:0-3112 GCA_965285965.1 uncultured bacterium
TATACGCCCGGCACCCTCGTTGAAACGGAATTTCTCTCTCCGGTTGAATCAAATTATCTGCTGGCCCTTGCAGCCCAGGTACAACCTGGACAGGGCATATTGATCGGCTTTGCTGCGTTAGAGGTTACGACCGGTGAGTTCTGGGTGACCGAATGCGGTGGTCCGCAAGCCGTAACACGGGTTCTCGATGAACTCACACGTTTAGAGCCCAGGGAAGTGCTGTTTGCGGAGGGGATCGAGCAACGGATCGCTGCCATTCTGGAAAATATGAGGGACACCAGACTCTGTGCACGTCCGGCCACCTCTTTTAACTCAGAACAGGCCACTCGTGTGTTGCAAGACCAGTTTCAGGTCCAGACCCTTGATGCTTTCGGATGTCAGGGACTCACAGTGGCGCTTGGAGCAGCCGGTGCCGTTCTGCACTATTTCCGGGAAACTCAGCCCACGGCTGCTCTGAGTCATCTCCGGCGTCTCGTCGTCCGTTGGAGCGGCGAGACCATGCACTTGGACAGCGCCACAATCCGCAACTTGGAGCTCATCAAGCCGATGAGCTCACGTGATTCCGCACAGGATTCGCCATCCACGACGCTCCTCTCTGTGTTGGATCGCACGATCACCGCGATGGGAAGCCGTCTCCTGCGGCAATGGCTCGTCAGGCCGCTCATTGAGTGCCAAACAATCCGCGCTCGGTTAGATGCGGTCGGAGAGTTAAAAGACCGCATGCCGCAACGTGTAGCACTACGGACAGCCCTGCGCAAGGTACAAGATATTGCTCGTTTGAGTAGTCGAATCGTACTCCGCCTGGCCGGACCTCGAGAGTTGCTCGCATTGAAGGAGTCACTCTCAGCATTGCCAGAAATTGCGGTTCATCTTGCTCCGCTGGACAGCGCCTTGTTGGCAGAGGCGAGGGCGGGTTGGGACAATGGTTGTGACATCTATGACCTCATTGAACAATCAATCCAGCCGGATGCCGCCGTCTCTCTTCGAGACGGCAACATCATCCGTGAAGGCTATGACGCAACCGTCGATGACTTACGCAAGGCCAGCAAAGAGGGAAAAGACTGGATTGCGGCCCTCGAAAGCAAGGAGCGAGAACGAACAGGTATCGAGTCGCTGAAAGTTCGGTTCAACCAAGTCTTTGGCTACTACATTGAAATCACTAAGTCCAACCTCACTCGCGTCCCGTCAGACTATATCCGAAAACAGACCCTGGTGAACGCAGAACGGTTTATGACGCCTGAACTCAAAGAATTGGAAGAGCGAGTCACAGGAGCAGAAGTAAAGCTACTGGCCCTTGAGCAAGATGTCTTCGCCAGAATCCGAGACCACGTGGCCAACGAAGCGCATCGATTGGAAGTAATTGCGCAGACGCTCTCACATATCGATGTATTGGCCGCCCTTGCCGAAACCGCTGCTCTAAACCGCTATACCAGACCCATCGTCGATAGGAACGGCACCATCACCATTAAAGATGGTCGTCACCCGATAGTAGAACGCCTTGGCCAAGAGATGGCATTCGTCCCAAATGATACAGTGCTCGATCTGGATACCAACCGTATGTTGATCCTAACAGGCCCCAATATGGCTGGAAAGAGCACCTATCTACGTCAAGTCGCTCTAATTGTCCTTTTGGCTCAGATAGGCAGTTTTGTGCCGGCGTCAGAAGCACATATCGGGCTGGTGGATCGTGTCTTCACGCGCGTGGGGGCTTCAGACAACCTTGCAACCGGTCACAGTACCTTTATGGTAGAGATGATTGAAACCGCCAGTATTTTGAACAGCGCCACCCAACGGAGCTTAATCCTCTTGGATGAAATTGGACGGGGAACCAGCACGTATGACGGGTTAAGCATCGCCTGGGCCGTTGCCGAACACATTCACGACCGGACTCATTTGGGAGCCCGCACATTATTCGCCACGCATTATCATGAAATGACACAGCTGGAACAACAGCGCGAAGGCGTGAAGAACTACAAAGTAGCGGTGAAGGAACGGGATGGTGACGTCGTCTTCTTGCGAAAAATCATCGCCGGCGGAGCAGATAAGAGTTATGGAATCCATGTCGCCAAGTTAGCCGGACTGCCTCCCACCGTCTTGAGGCGCGCCCATGAAGTACTCACCCAGCTAGAAAAGCCGGAATCCACAGCATCCCAGATAGGAGACGCACCACTGCCCGTCATTGCAGAATCCCTCCCTCAGCCGCACGCCATCATCGAGGAGGTCAGACAAATTGATCTTTTCTCAATGACACCTCTGGAGGCACTCAACCGCCTTGCCGAACTCCAACGCATGGCTCAGGTAGAGCCATCTCAGTCATCGAACAAATAAAAAAGGCGGCCGCTCTCGAGGAGCGACCGCCTTTACAGCACCAAACCTAGGTCAGTGCGCCAAATTATATTTGGCTGTCCATGGAATCAATCCCCCCACGGTCTTCCCGCCGGGGATCATCACATCGTACTGCATTGGAAGGGTCGCCCCATCGGGAGTTTTCGGGGAGGTGTTCAGTCCCTGCTTCGCAGCTGCACAACCCGCTTCCATCTCGCTCTTTCCCACACATTCCTTTAGACGAAGAGCGGAAATGCTCAACGGTTTGCCCATCGCGCCAGCCACTTCAGGAAGCTTCTTGACTGAGGAAATAACGCGGTGGTTTTGCTCCGGTTCCGTCACCGTAAACTCAATCAGGTCGGTTGTGCTGCCAGGGGGCACTTCCTTTGCCGCAGCGGGTCCTGCATGAGGGCGGCCCATTTTCTTCAGTTCCTCCCAGGCACCCTTATCCGCATAGAACTTCAAATTCTTGCCTGGATGAATCTTCTGCCAAAAGAGACCGCTCTCCGCGGCTCCGCCAAACACGGACACATTAATCCAGACTGCTTCATCATAAGGATCCAGCACGATCACTCGCCCTTGAAGCGTGGTGGGCTTGCTCATGTCACCCCACTCGAATCGCTCCTGGAATGCTTCGATGGCCAATGCGGTGGAAGCCATACCGACTACCAGCGCAACGGCTGCCAAAACGGCTCCGCCTTGCTTCTGAAGCTTCATAATCGCGTCCTCCTTCAACAACATAAAAAAGAATGAAAGCTTGACGATGTCGATTACTTAAGCACCTTGA
>CBDIWQ010000168.1:0-2687 GCA_965285965.1 uncultured bacterium
GACTGTTCGGCCGGACGTCCTTGTTCGATGCCAGGACTCCGGCGGCCGCATCCGGCGGACGGAAGTGCACCACGACTTCCTGGCGGTCCCGCGCCAGCGCTTTCCCCGTCCGCAACATAAACGGCACACCGGCCCAGCGGGCATTGCCAATGCGCAGATCCAACTCCACAAACGTTTCAGTGCGGCGGGCCGGGTCCACCCCCGCTTCCTCGGCATAGGCGGGAAGAGCACGGCGGCCAATCTGTCCCGCTCCATAACGGGCACGGCGCGACCGCGGCGCCGGCTCGCGGCCCGGGTCCCGGATAATCGAACGCAGCAATTCCACCTTGCGGTCCCGCAAATCGTCGACAGAGGATCCGCAGGGAGGCTCCATGCCGATCAGGCAGAGGACCTGGAGGAGATGACTCTGGACCATGTCGCGCAAGGCGCCGGTGCGATCGTAATACGACGCGCGTCCTTCCAACGCCAGGGTTTCATCCCAGATGCACTCGATCCGTTCGATATGCCGGGATGACCACAGCTGCTCCAGTACCCGGTTGCCGAGGCGCATCGCGAGCAGGTTCTGCACGCCGGGCATTCCGAGAAAGTGATCCACTCGAAACACCGCCTCTTCATGGAACGAGACATGCACCAGCCGGTTCAAGGCCTGGGCCGAGGCCAAGTTGTGACCGAAGGGCTTTTCGACCATGACCCGGCTGCCTGCCGCGAGGTGGGCGGCGGCCAAGGCTTCCAGCAGCGGAGCAAACAAGTGAGACGGAAGCGCCAGGTACGCCAACACCGGTTGGGCCAGCGCGCCGGCGATGGCTGCCACTTGTGCGGGATTCGTGACATCGGCCGCCTGATACTCGAGCCTGGCGAGCAACGCCTGCCGGGCGTCCAACGACACCGCGGCGGCGTGCCGCTCCAACTGCTTCTCGATGTGGCGGCGAAATTCCTCACCCCCCCACGGGTGCTGGGCCACGCCGACGATTTTAACGAGTGCAGAGAGGTGGCCTGCCTCCATCAGATCCGCCAGAGCCGGCATCAAATAGCGGGCCGTTAGATCGCCGGTTGCCCCGAAAATGATCAACGATCGAATCATGGCGCTTCATCGCCTCTGCGAAATCTATACCGCCTCGCAGGCTGGCATGCCCCCTGCTAGAGGAGACGGCGCTTGAAGAACGACGCTGCCATTGGATCTGAAGTGATTCACACGAAGACATCTTGTCCGTCTATCGGACAAGGTGTCGATGCAAAAGGAGGACATCGTGAGATGTGATCGCTTGCGTTCCTGGCGGCATAGCCGCCGTCTTGGCATGGTCGGTCTCGGACTCATCGCCTGCCTGACACCTTGGTCTGCACCCGCACAAGTCACGCTCGACCAGCAGATCGAGTTGAAGATCCACGATTATAGGTTTGTGCAGGTGCATGTGGTTCCGCTCCATCCCGGCTTCCCCGCAGAGATCGTGGTGACCAACGAAGACAATGTCCGCCACGGCTTTACGTCGCCGTTTTTTCTCGGCCTGCACTTGGAAGGGGAAGGGGAAGGCGTCGTCTCGTACGGAAAAGGATTGGACGGGTTCTACCTCGACCCCGGCAAGACACTCACGATCCGGTTCATCATGCCGCAACCGGGCCGGTTCACCTTCCGCTGCGACATCCACAAGGACATGGAGGGAGAGCTTTATCTGTTGGAGATTCCCGTCGCCTAGGTGACGAATCAGGCCCGGGGGTTACTCGTCGGTCTGCGGGCCGGCGGCTCCCCGCCCTTTGTTCATGCCGGGACCTTGTTGCTCGGCTCCACGAAAAGACGGATCCGCTCGCCCGATCTGCTTACCCTCGAACGGTTCCTCTTCCTCAGCCGCCGATGCTCCGTGCTCCGTCTGTGCCGCTGATTGCTTTCGTCGTGGCATCGCCCTTCCTCCTCGGGTAATGGTGGGGATCCTGTGCGCCCGTCAGGCAGCCTAAGAGGCAATGGCCGTACCTCAGGTCAGAGAAGAATATCCGGCCAGACAGAATGCCACCGCTCACCGCCTCCGACAAGCTGTCCGACGCCGGACAATGTGTCAGACGCCGAGGCCGGAACCCCTCGTGCGTGATGGCTGGACCGCCAGACCGATTCACCCCGATTGCATTGACGGTGCGGCGACGGGCACCGGGACGTCGAACCGCCCTGAAGACTGGCGCAACGTTTGCCTCTGTATGGAACACACGAATGGTAGAACACGCACTATGGCCGCTGTTGGTCTATGGCGCCGCCGTTTTCCTGATCGTCGGAAGCATGCTGGTTGTGCCCGCGCTCCTTGGGGAGCGACATGGACGGAAGCCGGCCCGGCGGAATGAACGCGGGACCGGCGAGCCCTACGAATCCGGCATCCGGCCGACGGGCAGCGCGCAAATTCGTCTGCCCATCCAATATTACCTGGTGGCGATGTTCTTCGTGATCTTCGATCTCGAATCGGTCTTCCTCTATGCATGGGCGGTGGCGGTTCCTGAAACCGGCTGGCTTGGCTTTGCGGAAGCGGCCGTCTTCGTGACCGTGCTACTCGCAGCCCTGGCGTATCTCTGGCGCATCGGCGCGCTGGATTGGAGCGCGCAGTACCAGCGGCCGCCGATCCACCGTCTCCATCGGCTCAAAGCCAAAGAGGAGCGCGATGCGCTCGTGGCATAACGGCCGCCTGCAAGGCGCCCGCATCCGGGACGGCGGA
>CBDIWQ010000169.1:0-11291 GCA_965285965.1 uncultured bacterium
CCCCGGCCGCGTCGAACAAGACCGACGTCCAACTCGCGCCATAGAGGGACTTGGCAAATTTGCTCGCGCAACGGCCCCGGAAGTAGGCGCGGGTCCCCAAGTCGGAGGCCAAGCGGTCTTAGGAAGACAATTAATGAGATCAACTCCTTGGCTCACAGAACGACATGGCTACGATCCGACTTCCCCGGCCGCGTCGAACAAGACCGACGTCCAACTCGCGCCATAGAGGGACTTGGCAAATTTGCTCGCGCAACGGCCCCGGAAGTAGGCGCGGGTCCCCGGAGGCGGGGTAAATTCCGCGCTCCGTACCTGCTCCTCGTTCACAATGCGATCGATCAACCCCCCGCGCTCCAAGGTGTAAAACAGACCCTTTTCAGGACGCACATCGTGGTACTGGAGATCCATCAGCTTCATGCGGGGATCGTCCCATCTGCACCCTTTGCGCTCCATATAGGACTCGATCATATGACGCTTGGCGACCCAGTCCAACTCACGGACCAGCAGACGCGGGTCCTCCTCCAACTTGTTCAAGACATCTTCCCACCGCACGAGCACATCGGCCGTCACATCGTCGGCCTGGTGGGACTTCCAGTAGTGTTTGGCGGCATCCAGATACGCTCGTTGAACCATGATGGCGGTCGTGGGACGACCGCCGGCCAGTTTGAGCGTCTCCTTCATATCGAGATCGCGGGAGACTTGCTTGATGGCGCGAACCGGCTCGTCCAACTCGAGTTCAGGCAGATCCGCGCCCGCCTCCAGCAATTCCAGTACGATGTTGAGTGTGCCGACCTTCAAGTACGTCGAGATCTCCGACATGTTCGCATCGCCGACGATAACGTGGAGCCGGCGGTAGCGGCCGTGATCGGCATGCGGCTCATCCCGCGTGTTGATGATGGGTCGTTTGACCATCGTATTGAGATCGACCAGACACTCGAAGAAGTCCGCGCGCTGGGAGATCTGATACTCGGCCGGGCTGGTTTGATTTTCGGCGCCGACCTTGCCGGCTCCGGCAAAGATCGATCGTGTGACCAGGAAGGGCGTCAGGATGCGGGCGATTTTATCAAAGGGCACCGCACGCGAGACGAGATAGTTTTCATGATACCCGTAGCTGTTCCCCTTGCCGTCGGAATTATTCTTGTAGAGCACGTATTGCTCGTGACCCAAAGCCTTGGCCATTTGTTGGAGACATTGGGCGAGGATGCGTTCTCCGACGCGCTCAAAGGCCACTACTTCGCGGGCATTGGAACATTCAGGAGTCGAATATTCCGGATGCGCCCCATCGACGTAGAGACGCCCTCCGTTGGCCAAGACTTTGTTCAACTGCCGATTGTAATCGGGGTTGGGGCGCTCCCGTTCGCCGTCGACCTCAAAACCCCGCGCATCGAGTAGCGGATTTTCATGCTCGTAATCCCAAATGGCGGTCGGCGCCGGCAAGCCGGGATAGTACCCGATCACCGCGATGGAACCGGAAACCGGATCGGGGGCCGTGGAATCCTTGCCCGCGATACCGAACTCCGTTTCTGTTCCCAGCACCCGCCCGCCCGTCAATGCCTGTTCCTGCATAATATCGACGCCTAGAGGTAATGGCCCGTGGTAATCGTTTCAATCTGGCGAGATTCCGCCGGGCCGCCGCTAATGGTCCGGATGTGGATAATTTTCTCGCCCTTCTTGCCTGCCACTTTGGCCCAATCGTCCGGATTCGTCGTGTTGGGCAAATCCTCGTGTTCTTTGAATTCCTCGCGGATCGCCCGTACCAGATCGTCCCCCCGGAGCCCGGTCCCTTCTTTGGCGATGGCGCGTTTCACCGCGAACTTTTTCGCCCGGGACACGATCCCTTCGATGAGCGCCCCGCTGGCGAAGTCCTTAAAATACAGCACTTCTTTTTCGCCATTGGCATAGGTCACTTCGATAAACTTGTTTTCCTCGGTGGACGCGTACATGGTCTCGACCGTCAAGGTAGTCAGATGCTCCACCAGCGATTTCCGGTCTCCTCCATGCCGCTCCAGCTCGTCCGCGGCAAACGGCAGATCCACCGACACATACTTGGAGAAGATATCGCGTGCAGCCGAGACGTCCGGTCGTCCCACCTTGACCTTCACGTCGAGGCGGCCGGCACGCAGCACCGCCGGATCGATCAAATCCTGTCGATTGCTGGCGCCGATGACGATCACATTGCGCAGGCTTTCCACCCCGTCGATTTCCGACAAGAACTGCGGGACGATCGTGGATTCGATATCGGAGGAAATGCCGGTCCCGCGAGTACGGAACAACGCGTCCATCTCGTCGAAAAAGACGATGACGGGATGGCCTTCTTCCGCGCGCTCTTTGGCTTTCTTGAAGACTTCACGGACCTGCCGCTCCGACTCGCCGACGTACTTATTGAGCAACTCTGGGCCTTTCACGTGCAAAAAATAGCTCCGGATCTGTTTGCCCTCAAGATGGCCCAATTTTTTGGCGATTGAATTGGCCACGGCTTTGGCGATGAGCGTTTTCCCGCATCCAGGCGGGCCATACAGCAGGACGCCTTTCGGCGCGCTTAGCTTGTATTCCGCAAACAGATGGGGATGAAGGAACGGCAACTCCACCGCATCGCGCACCTGCTCCAATTCCTTTTGCAGCCCGCCGATATTGTCATAATCGACGTCCGGCACTTCTTCGAGCACCAGTTCTTGCGCTTCGGATTTCGGGAGTTTCTCGATCACATAGCCCGAACGGGGATCATACAGGAGATTGTCTCCGACGCTCAGCCGTTCAACCAGCAACGGATCGCCCAGGTCGGCGACTTTCTCCTCGTCGAAATGCAACGTCACCAGAGCACGACCGCCATCCAACACGTCTTTCAAACGGACGACCTCGCCCTGGCTGTCGAAACCTTTGACCTCAATGACGTTCAACGCCTCATTCAAAACCACTTCCTGCCCTTTGCGGAGCTCCGTCACTTTAATGGATGGATGTAGGCTGACCTTCATTTTCCGGCCGGACACATAGATATTGCCCGTGCCGTCCGTATTCATGCTGGAAAATATCGCGTAGGTCGAGGGAGGGGCCGTCAGCTTTTCGACCTCAGCGCGCAACGCCTCGATCTGCGACTTGGCTTCCTGGAGCGTTGACGCAAGTTTTTCGTTTTGTTTGTTCGCCTGATCGAGCTGGTAGCGGGATTGATACAGCCGGCGGATCTCATCTTCCATCGACTGGATCTGAACGCGGAGCTTATCTACTTCACGGGCCTGTTCGTCGTTTTTATGGGTCACGTCCGCATCTCCCTCAGACAGCCGTTTGGTTATCTTCTTGACTGAGTCTCGGAGGGACCGGAGTCGGCTTGATTGGCTCTGGCGCTTATCGTCTGCCATGCTGCGCTCAACGAGTGCGTAACCTCTTGGACGAGAGCACATCAGCCAGCTGATGAAGCTGATTCTAACACTCGACCTAGGGGTGGTCAACAGCACAGCGTCGGCGAACGCACGACAGAGCGCATCAGTCTTTATTTTTTCATCTCGGCACACAACTCACGCGCTGCCGCAGCCACGTCCGCACGAGTGAGAATCGCTCCGATCACGGCCACACCCGCCGCGCCTCTTCCACGGACCTCCTCGATTCGCTCGCGCGTGATCCCCCCGATAGCCAGCACAGGAATGCGCGACGCCTCGCATGCGGCGGCGAGCGCGTCGAGGCCCAGCGGCGGGCCGAACGCCCGCTTGGACGGCGTGTGGTAAACCGGACCAAACACCACATAATCCGCGCCGTCTTCATTGGCCCGCCGCACATCCGCGAGGGAATGAGTCGAGACGCCGATCAGACGGTGCGGTCCAAGCAACCGGCGAGCGGTCGTGACCGGAAGGCTATCCGCCCGCAGATGCACTCCGTCCAGATTCAGCGCCAGCGCCACATCGATCCGATCGTTGATGATCAACCGCGCCCCGTGTCGTCGCATACAGGTTTGGATGTCGCATGCAAGGATGGCCAGGTCGCGGGTTGATAGGTCGCGCTCACGCAAGTGAACAGCGGCAATGCCCCCGGCGACCGCTTCTTCGACCACAGCGAGGAGAGAACGCTCGCGGGCCTGATGGCGATCCGTCACCAGGAGAATACGGAAGTTAACCCGAGACATGAGCCTGTGAAGGGTGATGACTGATCAGTGATGAGCCGACCGAGATGACCGACCAGCCCACGTCACAACATGCCCTCGATCGGGCTGCTGGCGGTCGCATACAGCTTTCTGGGAATCCGCCCGGCTTTGTATGCCAATCGACCGGCAAGGACCGCATACTTCATCGCTTCCGCCATGGCGATAGGGTCTTTGGCTCCGGCGATCGCCGTGTTCATGAGCACGGCGTCCGCGCCATACTCCATGGCAAGGGCCGCATCCGATGCCGTCCCGACTCCGGCATCCACGATGATTGGAACTTTCACGGTTTCCATGATGATTTTGAGATTGTAGGGATTGCGGATACCGAGTCCCGATCCGATCGGCGCCGCCAGCGGCATCACGGCAGGACATCCGATATCGACCAGTTTTTTGGCGACGATCGGATCATCATTGGTATAAGGCAGGACGACGAACCCTTCCTTAACGAGAATTCTCGCGGCCTCGATCAGCCCGGCGGTGTCCGGGAACAACGTTCTCTCATCGCCCAGTACTTCCAACTTGATGAGATCCGAGACGCCGGCCGCCCGCGCGAGACGCGCATACCGCAGCGCATCCTCCACGGTGTAACACCCGGCGGTGTTCGGCAGGATGGTGTATTTCTTCGGATCGATATAATCGAGTAAGTTCTCTTTCGACCGGTCCGTAATATTGACTCGCCGGACCGCCACGGTCACGACATCGGCGCCGGAAACCTCGATCGCCTTTTTCGTTTCGATGAGGTCCTTATATTTGCCCGTCCCGACCCATAGCCGGGATGTGAATTCGCGTCCCGCGATAATGAGTGGATCACCCGACATGGTTCCCCCTCACGAATATATCCATTGAATCAATTGACTCATTGACGCTTGATTCCCGGAGAACAGCCGCACCGGTTACTGTCCGAAGGCTCCTGCGCCGCCGCCGATAAAGCTCAAGATCTCGACGCGATCCCCGTCCTGAAGGCGTTGCTCGCCCAAGGCGGCCCGGTCGACGATGTGCAAATTCAATTCAACCGCGACCCGCTCCGTTTGAATATCGAGTTCCCGCAGGAGATCGGCCACTGTGCCGTCCGGGCGCCATGGCCGTGTCTCTCCATTGACATGGATGTGAATGCCGTCCGTCATTGTCCGTCATCCTATGGGACCAGAAATCGGGTTGTCAATCAATGCCCCTTGCCTCCGGAGCAATCACCATCGCACAATGGATGCACTGAAAATGGACATGCACGCCAATAATCAGCGACTCGCCGAGTTGTTTCGTTCGATGGCCGAACTCCTTGCCAGCCAGCGTGCCAACCCCTATCGTGTGCGGGCCTACCGCCGGGCGGCGGACTCACTGCTTGCGCTGGAGGAAGATGTCGCCGCCGTCGCCCTGCATGGCGCGTTGGAAGAAATCGACGGAATAGGAAAAGAACTGGCGGACAAGATTACGGAGTTCCTCGAGACGGGAACCATCCGCGCATATGCACAACTCAAGAAGCCGCTTCCGCCGGACGTCAAGAGCTGGACACAGTTCCCAGGATTGTCCGAGTCGCTGGTCGCCTATCTCTACTTCCGCCTCGGTATACGGACCGCGGCTGACCTGGAGCAACTCGTCCAATCCCATCTGTTACGGACGATGCCGGGCTTCTCGGGTTCGGAGGACCTCTTGTTGGAAGCCATCCGCCGCCAGTCTGAGAGCGCCTCGGATTAAGACACCTTCATTTCTTTAAAAATTTTCCAGCTCTTCAGTAACTCAACGGCCTTTTGCAGTTGGGCATCGGATTCCAGGGACGGATCGCCCGAGGCATCTGTGGGAGGCAGCTGGGGAGCCGCTCCATTCTTGGATCCGGCTTGATCCGGCAGCTTGCTGTCCTTTCCGGACGGATTAGCCGGCTTTTGGTCCCCTTCTTTGTCGCCCGGTTTTCCTTCAGCCGCCTTGACCGGTGCCGGCGGGGCCAGCTTCACAACGATATCGGGTGTGATCCCGGTGGACTGAATGGAGCGGCCTTTCGGTGTGTAATATTTGGCGGTGGTCAAACGGAGGCCTGAGCCGTCGCCTAAAGGAAGAATAGTTTGGACGGAGCCTTTTCCAAAGGAAGTCGTTCCCACAATCACGGCGCGTCCCCAATCCTGCAGGGCGCCTGCGACGATCTCCGACGCACTCGCCGACCCCTCATTGACCAGGATAATCACGGGAAGCTCCTCGAGCTGGTCCTTGGACTTGGCAAACCACTCGTCCTTTTTTCCCTCCCGGCTCTTGGTGTAGACGACGAGCTTGCCGTTCGGCAGGAATTGCTCGGAGACATCCACCGCCGCCGTCAGCAGACCGCCCGGATTGTTGCGTAGATCAAGAATGGTGCCTTGCACTTTCTGCTCTCGAAACTGTTTGATCGCTTTGGCGAGATCCCGTCCCGAGGCTTCCTGGAATTGCGTCAGCCGCACGTAGCCCAGATTATCGATCAGCTTCGACTTCACGCTCTCGATCTTGATGGTATCCCGCACCAGGGTGAAGATCATCGGATCCGGCGTCCCATCACGCTGAATCGTCAAATTGACTTTACTGCCTTTGGGTCCCCGCATCTTCTGGACGGCGTCCATGAGCGTCAGATCTTTGGTGGTGTCATCGTTGACTTTCATGATGTAATCGCCGGCCTTGATGCCTGCCCGGTGAGCCGGAGTGCCTTCGATGGGGGCGATGACCGCGAGGCGGCTTTCTTTCACACCGATCTGAATGCCGACTCCCCCGAATTCACCCTTGGTCTCAACTTGCATTTCCTTGTACATTTCCTGGGTCATATAGGCCGAGTGCGGATCCAGAGTCGCCAACATGCCACGAATGGCTCCCTGGATCAGATCCTTGGGTTTGGTCTCGTCTACATAGTGTTTTTGGACTTGATTGAGAACCTCCGAGAAGGTCTTCAGTTCTTCATACGTTTCGCTGGCATGACCGGCCGGCTCCCAGCCTTTGCCGATCAAGATCCCGCACAGCAGGACGACGGCAATCATCGGCCCCACCATCCATGATTTTCGGCGCGGATGCTGTTCCATAGTCATCACATCCCTTCCTTCACACGCTACGCGTCGTGATTCATGATTAGCGCTTGGCGAGCCAGAGCAGCGGATCGACCGCTTCTGCTCCTTCGCGAAGCTCGAAGTATAAAGTATTTTCGCCGATCATGCCCGTATCCCCGGTTTCTCCTATCGGATGTCCGGCACTCACCTGCTCTCCGACCTTGGCCAGTATTTTAGACGCATGGGCATACAGAGAGAAGAACCCGTTGGCATGATCGACGATTATAACGAGTCCATAGCCTTTCAACCAGTCCGCATAGACCACGGTCCCGGACATGACGGCATGGATAAAGCTGCCCTCGGCCGTCCGGATTTCAATCCCTTTGCGCTGCACATAGGTATTGAAGGTCGGGTGCTTTTGGCGCCCGAAAAAGGAGACGACCTGCCCGTCGGCCGGCCAAGGCAGCGCCCCCCGGGTCCCTCGCGGGAGGGCAGACCCACTGGGCGGCCGCATGGCCAGAGCCTTCCGGCGCGCCTCCATCTCCCGCAGCAGACTGTCTACCCGGGACGCGGACCGTTCCAACTCTTCCACCGCTTTATTATAGGAATCTTTCTGTTGGGTGATTTTGGTCAGATAGACCTTTTTTTCCTTCTGGAGCGACCTGATGTCCGCCAGCTTCCGTTCGATAGTATCTTTGAAAGCGATCATCCCGGCACGGGCTTCGGCCCGCTTGCGCTCGGCCAGCTCCATGCTTGCCACGTCGGTCCGAAAGGCGCCGACCAATTCATAGTCTTTTTGAGATACGGTCGAGAGATATTGACGGCGGCGCTCAAAATCGCCGTAGGAGTTCGAGGCCAGCAAGGTCTTCACATACCCGAACCGCCCTTCCATATACTGGACCCGCAGCCGCGCCAAAATGGCATCCCGCCGCTCCTGGATACTCATGCGCATCGTGCTGAGCCGAGCCGTGATCTCCTCGATTTCCCGGTCTTTCTTGCGCAGTTTCTTGACCACGTCATGATGGTCTTGACGATGGCGAATCAAGCGCTCATCCAGCGATTGAATGCCCTGCAGGACCGACTCCCGTCTCTTATCCGCTTCATCGGCCCGCTTGCGCTTTTCTTCAATTCTATCCTTCAGCTGCTCTAAGGTCTTACGTTCCCGTTCGATTTTTTCCGCGATGGGATCGGCCCCGGCGGTCCCGTGCGCCGCCCACAGGAGGATCGAGCATACGACTGCCGTAAGGACCCCAACCAGGCGCATCATGTCCGTCCGTCTCCCACCCGGCGAAGGGACACGAAACTACCGGCGAAGCCCAACCCCATCCCGACGGCCACAAGGGCCAGGCACGTAGAAAGAGGAAAAAACGAAATCATGTTCTCGATACCGCTGAAACGACCGGTCGAGCGGATCTGCTGCCGGAATAGCTCGAATCCGAGCTTGAGAATCCCGAGCGACAAGGCACTCCCGCAGGCCCCTAGGACGGCCCCTTCAAGGACATAGGGGATGCGGATAAAGGCCCGGGTGGCTCCGATCAACTGGAGAATTTCAATTTCCTCGCGCCGCGCGAACAGCGCCAGCCGGATCGTATTTCCAATAATGGTGACCGCCGCAGCTGAAAGAATCACCCCCACGCCGATGGCCGCCAGTTCAATGTACCGGATCAGCGCCGCCAGCGCATCAATCCACTCCTGATTGTAATCCACCTTGGCGACATCGGGCATGCTTCGAACGTGTTCGGCCCACCGTTTCACCCCGTCCGGAGATCGGAACGCCGACGAGAGCGTCACCACAAACGAGGCTGGAAGCGGATTCTCCCCGAGACCTTCGAGCAAGTGGGAATCGGATGGAAACTGGGCTCGGAATTCACGCAACGCCTGTTCCTTGGAGATGAAGAGCGCGCCGGCCACCATCCGGTCCGCCTTGAGCTTGGCCTCCAATTCCGCCGTGCCATCACGGGTCGCGCGATCCTCCAGGTAGACAATGATTTTGATGTCATCCTGTAACCATCCCGCTGCATTACGCAGGTTCACATAGAGCAGGAGAAAGATACCCACACAGGCCAGCGTAAAGGCCGTCGTGAGAATGGCTACCACCGTCGTCATCCGGTTCGTCCGCATATTCGCCCAGGCCTCGCGGAATAAATACCTCAACCGTCTCATACGCCGACCTCTGGTGCGAGCATGGTGCCCTGCGC
Organism: uncultured bacterium; assembly: GCA_965285965.1. Classification (GTDB taxonomy): domain Bacteria; phylum Nitrospirota; class Nitrospiria; order Nitrospirales; family Nitrospiraceae; genus Nitrospira_D. The sequence goes on from CBDIWQ010000169.1 coordinate 9,318, forward strand.
GAGCGCAATGACCCGGCGATTGACCTGAGCCATGACCAGGGGGTCATGAGTCGCCACGATGACCGTGGTGCCTCTGGCGTTGATGAGCTTGAACAACTCGATAATCTCCGCAGTCCGTTCCGGATCGAGATTCCCGGTGGGTTCGTCAGCCAAGAGCACAATCGGTCCGTTGACGATCGCCCGGGCGATGCAAACCCGTTGCTGTTCCCCGGCTGACAGACCGGCAGGCCGTTGATCCCGCTTATGGTCCACGCCGACCGCCCTCAAAGCCTCCGTGACCTTTCTGCGGATGTCCGCCGTCGACGTGCCCTGGACAATCAGGGGCAGAGCCACATTCTCAAATACGGACTTCTTCGGCAGGAGCCGGAAGTCCTGAAAGACGGTACCGACTCTTCTGCGCAAATAGGGCACCTCTGACGGCTTCAACTTGGTGAGGTTCTTCCCCTGGACAAAAATTTGCCCTTCGTCCGGCTGTTCGGCGCCGATGAACATGCGCAGCAGCGTCGATTTGCCTGCTCCGCTCGGCCCCATCAAGAGGACAAAGTCGCCCTTCTCGATCTCCAGCGTGACATTCGATAAGGCCGGACGGCCATTGTAATACTTGGAGACATGGATCAATTGAATTATGGCATCCATGGTTGTGTGTGGGAGCCTCTCCCGGCTTACGACCGCCCGTCATCAGTGGCGTCAAATGCATTTTCCACATGCTCGACCTGCAGCTTGTCCGGTGTGTGGCCCTGCACCACGACCACGTCAAAGCGACAGATTCGGTCCATCCAATGCCGCTGCGCCAGATATTGTGACGCCAGCTTCACCAGTTTGGCCCGTTTGCGTTGATCAACCGCCAGGAGACCGCCCCCGAACGCGTCCGTGGCACGCGCTTTCACTTCCACAAAGACGAGGATACCGGCGTCCTCCGCCACCAGGTCCAGTTCCCCCAGTGTCGTCCTCAGGTTCCGCTCCAGAATGCGATAACCTTTGTCGCGCAACACCTGCTCGGCGCGTGCCTCGCTGGCCCGGCCGAACAGATGTCGCGGATCGGCAGTCGGCATGAGATCATCCTTCGCAAGGGAGATGGACCATCACGCGCGGAACCGCCCGGCGACCGGGTATGGCTTGCCGCACCGGTTCAAATGTACGCCGATGAATCGCACAGGGTCCATGGTCGGCCAATCGGCTGAGATGCTCTTCGGTGCAATAGCCCTTGTGCGAAAGAAAGTTATACTGGGGGTAGGTCCTATGATAGCTCGCCATGAGCCGGTCTCTGGTTACTTTGGCGATGATCGAGGCGGCTGCAATCGAGACCGAGAGGGCATCGCCCTTGATGATCGGACGTGATGGAAGCGCCACGTCGGGCAGCGAGAGGGCATCCAGCAAGAGGTAGTCCGGCGGCGGATCTAACCCAGCAATGGCCCGGCGCATGGCCAGCCGGGTCGCCTCCAGAATATTGATCGAATCGATTTCGGAGGCGTCGGCAGAGCCGACTCCGATCGCCACCGCCTTTTCAAAGATGGCGGCGAACAACACCTGGCGCTCGGCATCGGTCAACTGTTTTGAGTCATTGACTCCCGGAAGGCGGCAACTGAAAGGCAGAATGACCGCGGCGGCCACGACCGGGCCGGCTAAGGGACCGCGACCGGCTTCATCAAGACCGGCGATGTGGCGATACCCACATCGCCGCGCCTCTTGTTCGAACTCCTTGCTAGGTCCCAACAGGCCTTCCCCCAGATCCGACGCTCCGACCGAGGCAACCGACCTGCCCGCGAGCACGGGCGCAGCAATGGCGGATTAGGCCTTGGCCGTGTCTGCGGCGGAAGGAGCAGGCGCCGCCTTGCTCTCCGCGACATATTCGCGCTCTTCCACCTTGGCAAACTTGCCTTTCTTGCCGCGCAGATAATAGAGCTTGGCCCGCCTCACACGCCCCTGTCTGACGACGTCCACCTTAGTCACGATGGGAGAATGCACGGGGAATAT
>CBDIWQ010000170.1:0-5909 GCA_965285965.1 uncultured bacterium
CGTTTGCTGGAGGTGATCATGCAGCTCCGAGGCGAGGCGCTGACGTTCGCGCTGCTCGGCCAGGTTCAATTCGCTGGCGAGGCGACGCAACCGTTCTTGCGATTGGAGGAGATCCACCGTCCGTTCCTTGACGCGCGCTTCGAGTTCCTGCGCAAAGGAGCGCAGCCGTTCTTCCGTCACTTTCCGCTCGGTAATATCGTTGAAAAGCACGCCGACGCGCCGCAACCGTGGATCCTGGATGCGGAACGCGTAGACCGACCACCACCGGCCGAGCGGCGTCGAGTATTCCTCAAACCGCGCCGATTCCCCGGTAAGCGCCACCCGTCCGTACAGCTCGAACCAGTGCTCATCCTGATCCGGCGCAATCTGGCGCATCCAGCGGCCGGCCCCGTTCCGGATGCCGGTCTGGCGCTCGAATGAAGGGCTCACTTCCAGAAAACGGTAGTCGACCGGCTTCTCCTGTTCATCGAACGACACTTCGAGCGTACAAAACCCCTGGTCGATGGAATTGAAGAGGGCCAGATAACGATCTTCCGACGCGATTAAGCTCGCCTCGGCACGGGCCTGTTCGACGGCGGCCCAGGTGCGCTCGGCGACATCCTCGACGAGCATGACCTCCCAGGGAGTCCAGGCCCGCGTGGATCGTTGATGGACCGCCAGATACGCCACGACGCGGCCCGCTTTCACAAGCGGCACGGCCACATAGGCGCGAATGGCCAGAGCCGCATAGGTCCCACGTATGTTAGTGGCCAGCGTAGGGATCGCCTCGACGTCCGCCGCAATGAGGGCTTGTCCGGCGCCGATCGCCTTGGCGACATCGGCACCGAAGTCCCCGATGCGGTGCGTTCCAATGGCAGACGGCATGTCGCCGCGGAGGTAATCGCGGTGCACGACGAAGATCTCCTCGTTGGCAGGATCCAATTCCGCATAGATGATACGGTCGGCCTGCAGGTGCTCGCCTAAGGCCCTGGCTGCCGTCTGCTGGATGGCGACAGGATCCGGTTCGGAACGCAGCGCGTCGCCCAATCGAAGCAGAAAGGTCTGCCGCGCCTCGCTGTCCCGCAATGATTCATAGAGTGCGGTGATGTCCTGGTTCGCCCGCTTCAGGTGCTGATTGGCTTCCGCAAGCTCGCGGACTTTCCCATGGATTTCGGTCTCCATTTTCTCGGCCTGCGTGCGAAGTTGCTCGTTGGCCCGGCTGTGCGCGTCATCGGCGGCCTGCAGCCGAACCAAATCGGTGACATCCTCCACACGGTGAATGATGTAGCGCACGGAGCCGTCCGGAGCCAGGACCGGCGAATTGACAGGAGTCCAATACCGTTCCTCGAAGCCCCCGCCTTCTTGGATCGGCTTACGGATATCGTACTTCTGCACCGCCATCGTGTGGGCGCAGCGAGACTTCAGCACCTGCCGGAGTGACGCGGTCAGATTGTGCACGCCGGTCGCTGCTGGGTCGGCCGGATTGTCGGGAAAGACCTCAAACAAGTACCGGCCGATGATGTCCGCGCGGCGCGTCATCGTGGCGTGCGCGTAGGCGTCACTGAGTCCGACAATGCGGAGATCGGGATTGAGCACGAGGTACAAGCCCGGCACGGCTTCGAAGAGAGCCTGAAAATCCAGAGAGGAGCTGATCTCGGTCTTCACAACCTGTTCACCCAATAGGCATGCGGACTAGCCCTGGAGGACCGCGGATCATACAATGTGATGATACCTTTCAAAGCTAGGGCTTCCCCTAGCCGGACCGGCACAGATGAGGGCCACTGTAATATCGGCTTCCATTGTCCGTCTGTAGTGATGACGGCGCCGGCTCAGGTACGGCGCCCAGGCGGATAATTTGAAGGAGGCCTAGCATGATGCACGGGACATCGGCAGATTGTTGCAGCAGCCGACCGGCACAGAATGACAGAAGGAGCACGACGATGAAGCCACTCCCAATGGTTCCGCCCTCCGGGGCGAAGGGTTCGGAAATCGACCCGGTCTGCGGCATGACCGTCGATCCCCACCAGGCCGCGGGATCCCATAGGCATGCGGGACGGACGTATTATTTTTGCAATCCCTCCTGCCTGAAGAAATTCACGGCCGATCCGGAGCGCTATTTGAAAACCGATGCCACAGCCCCGCACATCGATCCGGTGTGCGGTATGGAGGTGGAGCCGGATCAAGCCGCAGGAATGGCCGAACATCACGGTAGGACCTATTACTTTTGCAATCCGTCCTGCTTGAAGAAATTCACGGCCGATCCGGAGCGGTATGTCGAACGCGCCGCCGCGGCGCACGGCAGATCGCCTCATGCAACTCATGAGGGAACAGGCGCCGACACGGCGGAATACACCTGTCCGATGGATCCCGAAGTGCGGCAGCAAGGCCCCGGCGCCTGCCCCAAATGCGGCATGGCTCTGGAGCCGGCTGACGTGACGGCTCCGGCGACCCGCACGGAATACACTTGCCCGATGCACCCGGAGATCGTTCGGGCGGAGCCGGGCACCTGTCCGATCTGCGGAATGGCCTTGGAACCGCGCACTGTCACGGGAGAAGAAGCCAACCCCGAGCTGGTCGATATGACGCGGCGGTTCCGGATTGCCCTTGCCTTGAGCGCGCCGCTGCTCGGATTCATGATCCTCGACATGCTTCCGGGGCAGCCGCTGCAACAGGTTGTATCAGGGAGAATCCTGGTGTGGGCGCAATTTCTCCTGGCCACCCCCGTCGTGCTGTGGGCCGGCTGGCCTTTGTTTCAACGGGGCTGGGCCTCGCTCGTCAATCGCCATCTCAATATGTTCACGCTCATCGGCCTCGGCACCGGCGCGGCCTATGGGTACAGCGTGGCCGCCACCCTCTTCCCGGGGCTGTTTCCCGACTCGTTCCGCGGGCATGGCGGCGAGGTCGCGGTCTATTTCGAGCCGGCCGCCGTCATCGTGACCCTTGTGCTCTTGGGGCAGGTGCTGGAGTTGCGGGCGCGCAGCCGGACGAGCAGCGCATTGAAGGCGCTGCTCGGGCTCGCCCCGAAAACTGCGCGCGTCGTCCGGGGTGAGGGGCGCGAGGAAGACGTGCCCTTGGAGCAGGTGCAGGTCGGCGATCGGTTGCGGGTGCGGCCCGGCGAGAAGATTCCGGTCGACGGCATCGTGCTGGAAGGCGCGAGCGCCGTCGATGAATCCATGATCACCGGCGAGCCGATGCCGGTCGAAAAGACTCCCGGCCACCGGGTGGCCGGCGCGACGGTGAACGGCAGCGGTGGTTTCATCATGCGAGCCGAGCGGGTCGGCCGCGAAACGCTGCTGGCGCAGATCGTCCGGATGGTGAACGAGGCCCAGCGAACCAGGGCGCCGATTCAACGGTTGGCGGATGTCGTCGCCTCGTATTTCGTCCCGCTGGTGATCCTGATCGCCGCCGTCACCTTCATGCTCTGGGCCTGGTACGGCCCCGAACCCCGCATGGCCTATGCGCTGCTCAACGCCGTCGCGGTGCTGATCATTGCCTGCCCCTGCGCGCTGGGGTTGGCGACGCCGATGTCCATTATGGTCGGAACCGGCCGGGGCGCCACGGCCGGCGTGCTGATCCGCAATGCCGAAGCGCTGGAAATCCTCGCAAAGGTGGATGTGCTGGTTGTGGATAAAACCGGCACGCTGACGGAAGGCAAGCCGCGCCTGGTGAGCACCGTCCCTTTGGCTCCGTATCAGGAGTCCGAGGTCCTGCGATTGGCCGCCGCACTTGAGCAGAGCAGCGAGCACCCGCTGGCTGCTTCCATCGTATCGGGCGCCCGGGACAAGGGCCTGCTGCCGGCGAAGGCCGACGATTTCCGTTCGCTCACCGGAAAAGGCGTGCAAGGCACGGTGGAAGGTCGCGCCGTAGCCATCGGCACGGCTCGTTTCCTGAGCGAGCTGGCAGTCGATACGGCAGGGCTCGAGACGCAAGCCGAACCGCTTCGGAAAGAAGGCCAAACCGTCATGTTCATGGCAATCGACGGCCGGCCCGCCGGATTGCTCGGAGTGGCCGATCCGATCAAGCCGTCCACCCCCGACGCGATCGACCTGCTCCATGGGGAAGGGCTGCGGATCGTCATGCTGACCGGCGACAGCCGCACGACCGCGGAAGCCGTGGCCCGCCGGCTCCGCATCGACGAGGTGGAGGCCGAAGTGCTGCCGGAGCAAAAAGCCGCGGTGGTGAAACAACTGCAGGCGCAGGGCCATATCGTCGCCATGGCCGGCGACGGGATCAACGATGCGCCGGCTCTGGCTCAGGCGCATGTCGGCATTGCCATGGGCACGGGGACCGACGTGGCCATGGAAAGCGCTGGGGTGACCCTGGTGAAAGGAGACCTGCGGGCGATCGCGCGGGCGCGCCGGTTGAGCCGCGGGACGATGCGCAACATCCGGCAGAACCTCTTTTTTGCGTTTGCCTACAACATGCTGGGCGTACCCATCGCCGCCGGCGTGCTGTATCCCTTCTTGGGGGTACTCCTGAGTCCGATGATCGCCAGCGCCGCCATGACGTTCAGCTCGGTCTCGGTCATCGGCAACGCATTACGGCTTCGCAAGTTGCCCCTGTGACGGCTGGGCAGGACGTGACGAACGACGACGCGCTGACAAGACGCCTTCTGCTTAAACGAGCCGGCGCACTGGGACTCTTGGCTGCAATCGGACAGTACCTGCCTGGATGCGCCGGTCCTCCGCTGCTTCCAAAGACGATCACCGGTGCAGCGGCGGGGCCCCTGCGCGGCGAGGTCATCGATCTGACCGTCAGTGAAACGTCCTTCGTGCTGGGCGGCCTGGCCGGCAGGGCGATGACGATCAACGGGACTATCCCGGGTCCGCTCATCCGCTTGCAGGAAGGTCAGGAGGCCACCCTGCGCGTGACCAACCGGTTGAGTGAGAAGTCGTCGATTCATTGGCACGGGATACTGCTGCCCCCCTCCATGGACGGTGTCCCGGGCGTCAGCTTCGCCGGCATTGAACCGGGCAGCACGTTTACATACCGGTTTCCGGTCAAGCAAAGCGGCACCTATTGGTACCACAGCCATTCGGGCGGCCAGGAATTGCAGGGCATGTATGCGCCGATGATTCTGGACCCGCTTGAGCCGGAGCCGTTTCAATATGACCGCGATTATGTAGTGATGCTGTCCGAATGGACCTTCGAGCCGGCCGAAGCGGTGTTCGATAACCTCAAGAAGTTTTCCGGCTACTATAACTTCCAAAAACGCGCGGCGCCCGAGTTCTTGTCGGACCTGGCAAATTGGGGTCTCTGGCCGGCCCTGCAGAACTACCTGATGTGGGACCAGATGCGGATGGACCCGACCGACTTTGCCGACGTGACCGGTTCCGCCTTCACTTACCTGATGAACGGCATGCCGCCTGCGGCCAATTGGACCGGGCTATTTCAGCCGGGCGAGCGGCTGCGTCTGCGCTTCATCAACGCCGCCGCCATGACGTTCTATGATGTCCGCATTCCGGGCCTCACGATGACCGTCGTGCAGGCCGATGGACAAAACGTACAGCCCATCGATGTGGAGGAGTTCCGCTTTGGACCGGCGGAAACCTATGACGTCATCGTGGAACCGACCGGGGATCGCGCGTATACCATCTTCGCCGAAACGATGGACCGTAGCGGATATGCCTGCGGCACGCTGGCAACCCGCCCGGGGATGACCGGCGAGATTCCGGAGCGCCGGCCGCGTCCTCTCCGAACGATGGAAGACATGGGCATGGCCGGCCATGACGGTGGCCATGCCGCGGAGCTGTCCGATATGAAGCCATCCAAAGCCCATACCAACAGCCACGGCGTGCCGCAACCGTCGCTCAGCTCCGCGAGCTGGGTGCCCTTCTCGTAGCAGTACTGCCCGTGCGCGGTGGCCTCGTCCTGCAGCTGCTGCAGCGCGACGTAGGGCATCGGGGTCGCGAACTCGAACAGCGGCGACA
>CBDIWQ010000171.1:0-29311 GCA_965285965.1 uncultured bacterium
TCCGACTGTGCTTGAGCTGCGGACACGTCGGCTGCTGCGACTCGTCCAAAAACAAGCACGCGACCAAGCACTTTCACACCTCGCACCATCCCATTATTCAATCATTCGAGCCGGGAGAGCATTGGAGATGGTGCTATCCCGATGAGCTGATGATGGACGGCGATCCCACGCTCCCCTCCCGACCCAGCACCGGCCCCGTGCCGCAGATGCCCTGATTCGTTGCCAAGGCCGACGAGCGTGAGGAGGCTTCGATGACACAAGACCAGAGCCATGCACTGCCATCCTCGAAAGGCGAGACTTGGCCATCCCTTCCTCTGGAAGCTTGGGAAGCGACCTATACGACCTTGCATCGCTGGACCCAGATCGTCGGGAAAATCCGAACCGCTCTCAGTCCGGAGATCAACCATTGGTGGCACACGACCCTCTATCTAACGGCACGAGGATTGACCACCGGGCCGATCCCCTACGGCGAACGGATGTTTCAAATGGATTTCGATTTCCTGGCGCACCAACTCAACGTGACCCTCGCTGAGGGCGAACGTATTTCGATCCCGCTGGCGCCTCGTTCGGTCGCCGACTTTTACCGGGAAACGATGGCGGCATTGACGAGCCTTCGGCTCCCCGTATCCATTTGGACGACGCCGGTGGAAGTCGAAGACCGCACGCCGTTTGAAGAGGATCACCAGCATGCCTCCTATGAGGCTGAGTACGCGCAACGGTGCTGGCGCATCCTGTTGCAAGCCCACCGTGTCTTGACTCAGTTCCGGGGGCACTTTCTTGGCAAAGCCAGTCCGGTCCACTTTTTTTGGGGAAGTTTCGATCTGGCGGCCTCACGCTTTTCCGGCCGTCCCGCGCCGCGGCATCCCGGCGCGCCGCATCTGGCGCGCTTTGTTGCAGTCGAAGCGTATTCGCACGAGGTGAGCAGCTGTGGCTTCTGGCCCGGCGCCGGACTGGGACAACCGGCCTTTTACGCCTATGCTTATCCGGAGCCTCCGGGATTTAAGCAGCACCGCGTGTACCCGGCTCAAGCCTACTATCATGAGACTCTCCGCGAGTTCATCTTGCCGTATGAGGCCGTTCGGACGGCGACGATGCCGGAAGACGCCTTGCTGGCGTTTGCCCAAACGACTTATGAGGCGGCAGCCACAACGGGCAACTGGGATCGTGAAAGCCTGGAACGATCAGCATCGCCAAGCTGGCGTGCACGGGTCAATTGGTACCGCTAACCAGCACTGGGGGTTTAGACCGCTTCCCTCTGATTCCGCCCAGTTCTCCCGTCCATCGGCTTTGATAGATGAAAAGCCTGGCACGGGCATTCAGTTCACAGCAGACCTCGTCCACAACGGCCGTGAACCCGGGGGACGGTCTTTGGAGCTCAACGCGCCTCTGAATCCATCTCCATACGGCGCTGTATGAGCAGCGAACGGAATCGTTGGGAGGACATCAGTCCTGCCAAATCAGGATGACGACGATATAGAGGAAGATGGCCATGAGGACATTGCCAAGGAGAAGACTGATTCCAAGATCCATGGTGCCCTCCTGTTCGTGGTTAGGATTCGCTGTCGATTGCACCCACGAAAGTGTGCAAAGCCTGCGCCTCCCAGAGAGAACGCTTCGGAATGCGCGAAAGTCTTCTCCTGCAGCAGTGATCCTGAAACGCCCAATGCGGCGCGTCACCATGGACGTTCCGACCGGGGAGCGTTTCTACGTATCACAATTCATTCGCTTGGATCGGATCAGATTCAACCGCCGGAGCGAGACGAAGGCCTCGAAGCAACTCTTCAAAGCGAATGGTAGGATGTGTTCATGGCGACTAAACGCGACGTCGCATGCCCGTTGAAATCTGCGCCTGCGTTAGGCCTGGTCTGTGTGACGGCCAGCGAAGAGATTCGCTACCGGACGGTCACGCGGAAGCGCCTGCTGACCTTGTCCGGCAGCGAACGGCAGCAGGTCCTCCACGAACTGTACCAGAGCAACATTGAGATGCTCCGGCGCGCGCTCCATTTTTGCCGGGCGCAGAGACTCACGTTGTACCGGCTCAGCTCCTCGCTGTTTCCCTTCAGCGATGAGCCCTATGGGGCGCAGGTCCTGGACACGTTCCATCAACCGCTCCATGAGATCGGCCAACTGGCGCTGAAATCAAATATCCGGCTCGTCATGCATCCCGATCAGTATGTGGTATTGAGTTCGGATTCCGACAGCGTGATCAGCAATAGCATCAAGATCCTGACCGCGCAGGCCCGGGTACTCGATGCCTTGGGCCAACCGCGCACCGCGTGGGCGGCCCTGCAGTTGCACGGAGGCAAGGCGGGCCGTGCGCGTAAATTGATCGAGGTGATCAAGACCCTGGAGGACAGTATCCGGCTCCGGTTGGCGCTGGAAAACGATGAATACGCGTTCAGCGCCCAGGAGATTTTGGAGATCTGCGCGGAGGCGCGCCTGCCGATGGTGTTCGATGCCCACCATCATCTGGTCCATGAACAGCTCGACAGCTATGAGCATCCCAGCATGCGGCACTACCTCGACGCCGCAGCCCGCACCTGGCCCAGGCCGGAGTGGCAGCTCGTGCACATCTCCAATGGGCGCACCGCCTTCGCGGATCCCAGCCATAGCGATTTCATCCGGGTGCTGCCCTCAGCCTATTGGCAGGCGCCCTACATCGAAGTGGAGGCCAAGGCGAAGGAGCACGCCATCGCCCGGATTCGCAGGCAGTGGAAGCGCCCCCCGCTGAGCAGTCGCAATTGAACATTCTCCTGGCACGAGGGACTACGCGGCTTGGGAGGCTTCCTCGCCGGCAAAGGCGGTCGAGGGAAAGCCCAGGGCCGTCAGGAATTGATTCCACCGGACGATGGGAAGGCTCCCGCCGCTCGCTTCGTCGTGCCCCAGCCCATACTCGCCGTCCCCCGGAGGGAGAGCCACCTGGCGGAGAAATGCGCGGACGTTCGTGCCGGAGGGACCGCGGACCGAGAAATTGACCTGGCCGGTGAGATAGTGCTCGTTCGCCGCGATGACGATGATCCCGCGAAGACGGCTGCGCCAGATTTGTGCAAGGAGCGGATGCAGCTGATACGGAGACCGGATGCGAATCAGGGCCACATGCCCGCTGAAGAGGGGTGCGACTCGTTTCGCCTCGGCCAGCGCGCGCTGTAATTCCTGCCGGGCCTCGTGCAAGGGGTCCGCCTCGGCAGCCTGCAAGAGCCTGCGGGGATCGTCATGCTGCATCAGCAGGGTGCAGGCGAGCGCCGCCAGTTCGGGCGAGATCCGGCGTCCCGCATTGACCAACGCGACGATTTCGCGGATCGGGCGAAGCCCGTACTTGCGTTTCACGTCTGCGAGCAACGCACCGGCCTGCCGTTCCTGCAAATCCCCGATCACGCCGATGGCCGCGATCCAGTCCCGATCGGAGAGATCCGCCAGCGGACGGCATAGTTCCCATACCAGGGCGGACGTGTTTACGGCCTGCGGCCAGTGATAGGAGCTGATCACCAGACCCTCCGGAGGCGCGCCTTCAGGAGCATGGTGATCGATGTAACAGGTGGGCAGGCCGGCCAGCACCGGCTCGGACCGGATTCCCAAGTCGAGCACGAACAGTCGTTCGGGGTTGAGCCGGCGCAGCTGTTCCCGCATGCCGGGGCGCCACAGATTGCGGCTGCGATCGGGCAGAAAGCGCTGAACGTTCGCGTGACCGAGCCGCCGAAGCGTCGTCTCCAGCAGCACCCCGGCGGTCATGCCGTCCGCGTCCGCATCACAGGCAATCAGTTGACGCCGGCGGGCGCCGTCCTGCAGGAAGGCGGTGAACTCACCCAATGGAGCCGCGTGCATCTTCATCCTGGTTTGGTCTGATGACTCCTTGAAGACGGCGGATCACCCGACCAACCGGTGCCGCCGTTCAGAAGATTACAATAATTTATTCCAGAGCACTTACGACTATGCAATGGCCCTTCACCTCCCGGCAGCTGGCTACCCTGATCGCGACCGGTAATCTAGCCGGAGGCACTTTGGCCCTTGCCGCTTCCACCGTCACCCCGGTCCCGGGCACTCCGACGTTTGCCGGCCCGACGTTCTTGCTGGGTCTCTTCGCAGTGAACTGGCTCCACGGGGTGATGCATCTGGTGGTGGGCTCTCTGGGGCTCGCGTCGGCCCGCTTTCACTCCACGGCCCGCTTGTATCTCGTGGGACATACCCTGTGGTTCACCTTCCTGGCGACATCAGGCTTCATCGCGTTTCCGGAACTGCAACCCGAGCACACGGCAGGCGGCATGTGGATCAATGCGCCGGATCACTGGGGACACCTGTTTCTCGTGCTGGTCAGCCTTACGGCGCTGATCATGCATCGGCGATGAACGATCAGATGACAGTCACTGCGAATGGACTCCCTGGTATGCCAGCAGCACGTCGATCGCTTCCTGACGCGCCACGTCCTGGATGACGGCAATTCCACGTTGCTCTAAGGCGGCCGTCCAGGGCTCCGGTTTCCTTCCTTGCTCGAAGCCGATCGCCTCGGCGTCTCCGGATCTCGCGCCGCAGACGACGCTCTGCACGCCGGAAAACGAAAGGGCCCCAAGACACATGGCACAGGGCGCGCAACTCGTCACCAGCTGATGAGGCGGCTTGCCGGCCGCCTGAGGATCGACGCGTCCAACCTGCCGCTGCGCATAGGCGAGCGCGACCATTTCGGCGTGAGAGAGCGAACAATTGGTCTGCATGACCAGATTGACCCCAATGGCGACCAGTGCGCCGGACTCACGTTCGAACACGGCGGCTCCAAAGGGATGACCGCTGTGTTGCACATTCATCGCGGCTAAACGGATCGCGAAGCGCATACGATCATCCAGCGTCGGGAGCGGCGTTGACTGCTCGCTCCATACCTGTTGGGCCCACTGAGGAAGCAGAAAGGGTTGCGGAGCTCTCATTTTCGGCATCGTGTCCATGAGACTCTTCCCATTGCCTTTCGGGTCGACAAAGGCGCAGCCGTCCCGTTCCCTCTCGTCCGGCACCATACGTAACGCAGTAACGGCTCTCACGTTCGCTCTATCATCGTATCATCTCTGCTTGCGATGTTTCGTCGACCGACTGATCCGCTCAGAGGTCCATAACTGTACGGTTATCTGTACATTGTGGTTTTCCTGAGACACCTCCCGCTCCAAATAGAGACAGGTGTCGCACACGTGCGATTCACAAGATCCGCCCCGTCCTCTGCATCCAGGATTGCGATCACACGATCTGATGCGGCTTCTGTCTCGGTGAACCGCGATGATTCGCTCGACTCCCGCCCCTGTCTGCCGGAATTTTTCGCTTTCCCATGTCTGCTCGCCCCGATCATTGATTGCCTGGCATGACAGCTGCTCAGAGGCAGATGAAAGCGGTTGACTCCGATGTGCTGAAACATTGTGAACTGTCATCTATGCCGAACGCATGGGGCCTGTGTTTGACATTGTGCCTGCTCCTTATCAGCACTTTCTTATGGGCTAAGGACTCGCGGTCGGCAGCGCTCGATCGACTTCACTTCACGGGGTCTCCGGAGCAGGGCTCGAGCCCAACATTGCTGCCCCTGTTAGACCCATCCGTCACGGTCTCCCTCCGACCCACGTTCTTTACCCCGCCGCTCACCAGCGGACGCCTCAAAGATGTGGTTCCCGATTCTCATGGCCTACGCTCACGAGGGCTGCAAGCCTCCTCCACCTTGCTGCGGGGCAAGCTGCAGGTGGACAGTGAAGTGGCCTTTGGGGACAGCGCCGATCCGACAGGGAGACCGGTCAGAGACGGCAGCCGGCACATGATGCGGCTGGCGGTGACCGGTACGCAGGGCGCATTTCGCTACGGTGCCATGTCCCGCACGGCGGGAAAGGCCTATGTCGAAGGCCAAGATCAAGGCCTGCGGGAACTCTGGGGCGAGTATGTCGCCGGCGTCGCGCGTTTCCGCAGCGCCCTCGGCCAGACCTGGAACAACGTGGAGGGGGACCCGACCCAACTGCGTCTGATGCAGCGCTACGGCCGGCTGGGCGTGGCCCTCGCGCGCCCTCGGTGGCCGGAACTGTCGCTCTCGTATACCCGCGCCTCACTCTTGAATGCGCCGGCCTTCGGCGGTGCCCCGGCCTCCTATACCGCTTCCCATACGATCGAAGCGGCGGTCGCCTATACCAAACCCACGTGGCATGCACGACTGGTCTCCAGTTATATGCTGAGCGACCCGCAGCTGCCCGGAATGAAGGACACGACGGGTGTGGCGGAGTCCTTTACCGTCTCCTATCGTCCGTCCAACACGCTGACGATCATCCCGTCCGTGGGGTATCGGGCCGATGTCGATCCCTGGTCGGGCATGCAGCTCAAGACGCCGTCGGCTTCGGCCTCCATGAATTATCGGGCCACACCGCGTCTCTACGTGTCCGCCCTCTGCGGGTTTTCGACGACGCATTCCAGCGATGGCACCCTGGATACCCGGTCCATCAACAGCCGGGCGCTGATGGCCTGGACGATCCCCGATTATTTTCCGCTGCCCGTCTCGCCGCCGATCGTGGCTCTCGAAGCGGCCTATACCAGGACTGCACACCACTCCGCCGCGCTCATGGACTTTCAAGACGTCTCAGGCCTGGTGCGCGTCATTGTGGAGCAGTTTTAACACACGCCGCACGAGCCCTCTTCTCATCCGCAGCCCGGCGGCTGAGCGTCGCGCCGTCCGATCGACGCCCCGCTCTCAATATGGATAGGCAAAGGAATACTGGCGGATGGTAGGATTATTTCTGCCGATGCTGAACAAGCGGGACATTGCACGAACGTTGAAGGAGATTGCGTTCTTTCTGCGTCTCAAGGGCGACAATCTCTATCGGGCGCAGGCGTACGAACGGGCGGGGTATGCGTTGCTGGCCTGCGCCGAGGATCTCAGCCACCTGGTCAAGACCGGATCGCTCACGGACGTATCGGGCATCGGGCCTGCCACGGCTTCGGTCATCAACGAACTGTTCTCGACCGCCACCTCTGTCCTGCTTCAAGAACTCCAAGGCAGCTATCCGTCGTCGCTTGTTGACTTGGGAGACGTGCCCGGACTCAGCATCAAGCAAATCCGCCGGCTGCATGACGAGGCCGGCATCCGGTCCGTCGCCGATCTGCAAACGGCCTGTCGCGACAATCGGTTACTGTCTATCAAAGGCATTGGCCCGAAGGTCCAAGCCAGGGTGCTGGCGGCGCTGGGAGAATATCGGCGGGGACAGGGCTATCGGCTCTACGCCGATGTGCTCGACGAAGCCGGCAGCTTGGAGCAGGCCTTTGCGACCATCAGCGGGGTCCGGAAGGTCACCGCGGCCGGCGCCCTCCGCCGCAAGATGGAAGTGATCGGGAACTATCACTTCGTCTTCGCGTGCGAGGATGCGAAACCCGACCGGCTTGTCACAACATTGGAGGCCACTCCGAATCTGACGGAGGTCCGGGCCATCGACTCCGCGACCATCGCCGCGACCTCCCCGACCGGAATCCCGATCACTATGACGCTGGCGCCGCGCGACTCGTATGGGTTGCATCTGCTCCTGTCGACCGGCTCCGCCGAGCACCTGGAGCAAGTGCGTACGCGGTTCAAGGAGCAGGGTTACAAAAACTGGGACACGGTCCGGCAGCGGCTGAGCGGAGCGAGCGAGCCAGCTCTGTATCGCGCGATCGGATTGCCCTATGTCCCGCCCGAACTCCGTGAGGGGCGGGATGAGTTGGAACTGCTCGCAGGCCGGCGCGCTGCGCACCTGATTGAGCCGGGACAGATCCAGGGATTCTTTCATTTTCATACCGACTATTCGGACGGTGCGGCCACCGTGGAAGAGATGGTCCTCGCCGCGCGCGCCCGCGGCTATCGCTACCTCGGCATTTCCGATCACAGTCAATCGGCCTTTTACGCGAACGGAATGAAGGAGCCGCGGATCCGCGCGCAATGGGCTGAAATCGACGCCGTCCAAGCGAAGTATCCCGATATCCACATCTTCAAAGGCATCGAAGCCGATATCCTGCCCGACGGATCCCTGGATTATGCCGACGACGTCTTGGCCGAGTTCGACTTCGTGATCGCCTCGGTGCATAGCCGGTTCAATCTGCCCGAGGCGGATCAGACCCGTCGCGTCTGCCGGGCCCTGGCCCATCCCTACGTGACCATGTTGGGCCATCCTACCGGCCGTCTCCTGCTGTCGAGAGCGGGCTACCGCATTGATCTGTCGCAGGTGATCGAGGCCGCGGTCAGGCATCGCACCCTTCTCGAAATCAACGGCAGCCGGCACCGGCTGGATCTGGACTGGCGGGTAGTGCGAACGGCGAAAGCACAGGGCGTGCAATTCTGCATCAATCCCGATGCGCATGCCGTCGACGAATTGCGGAACGTCCCATTGGGCGTGAACGTGGCGAGAAAGGGCGGACTCGCGGCCGGGGACGTCGTCAATACCAAATCGCTCGCCGAGATGCGGACGTTTCTGTCCAACATGAAAAGGCGTCGGGAGTCTATTCCGCCCGTTTGCTGACGACTCCGGTACTTGGCCATGCGGCTCATATCTCCACGTACCAATTTTATCGTTGGTACTCGTGAAGTGAGCCCCTACGGGCAATAAAAAAGGCTCGGCACCATACGAGTCGAGCCTTCCCCTACTGCTCGTTCACATGTTTCCGTATGCCTTCGCAATAAGATCTCGATTCCCTTTGTTCTGCCGCTCTCACGAGGGACACGTCGCACACGACACCGGGACGGCCAGCACGGAGGGAGATTCATCACCAGAAGTACGGGCAGAGGGTACACTTTCCCCCAGGGGATACCGCCCTGAAGCGCCGTGCCCTGTTCACATCGGTTGACATTCTAGGTGAGACTCTATAGGGTGGACCATGACGTACTGAGCTACGCCGACGCTCCCATCTCTCGCGCCTTTGCCCATCGCGCGTCTGATTCTCCGGTCTTCGCCGCTTCTACGCCAGATTCTCCGTCTTCTCGATGAGGTCGAGCACAGCTGTGCCGCCGTCATCACCGTCCGCCCTCTTGCGCTCACGAAAGGAGCCTCGATATGAATCAGGAACAGTTCGGACAGTTTTGGACCCAGCTCAAAGCGCCTTTAAAGGCCAAATGGAACAAGATCACCGAGAGCGATCTGAGCGAGATCAACGGCGATCTCGCCAAATTTTCCTCCCTCGTCGCCATGCGCTATACGGCTGAAAACGAGGAGGTCAGAACCTGGGCGGACCGTCGCTATTCCCACTGGACAGGAAATTACATCGGCTACAAGGATCCTGCGCCGACCACCTGAGGTCCACGGGACAGGGCGTCGTCCGGCTCATGAGAAAGGAAGGGAGACCGTAATGAAAAAGATCGTCATCAATACCAGCTATGAGCAGTTTTGTCTGAGCCATAAAGCATTCCGCCGTCTGAGGGAATTGGGGCAAGCGGAGGCGCTGCTCGAGGAAGACCGTGGCGCCTACTGGCCGGAAGCGGCGGCGCCGCGAGAACCCGGTTTGAACCAGTACGGCAGGCAGATTCCACGCGACGACGCCAACCTCGTTACAGTCGTGGAACAATTGCACTCAGAAGCCAACGGCCATTGCGCCGAACTCAAGGTCGTCGCCATTCCGGATGACGTCCAATGGGTGATCGGGAGGATCGATGGTGTGGAGCACGTCAGCGAAGTCCATCGGACCTGGCAGTAACGGCTGACCGTTTCCCGCAGGAGCAGCGGTGGTGCCCTTTACCATCCCGATGTAGTCGGCATCCTAGCTCACCTCAAGGAACCGCGCGCTCAACGTCACGCGCCGGTCCGGGTGAGCGCGCGTGAGACGAGGCACCCCTGTGATGGTCATTATTGCCGGCGCCTGTGCCGATATCCTCTTTGGTGCCTGGTCTCTCGGCCGGAAATGTCGCAAATCCCTCGCCGGCTTCCAGACTGTCCGACCCGTGACGGCGACACCTGCATCCAAGCTTTAATCAGGTGCCACCCGACCGAAGCACAAACGTCCCCATCCCTTTACGCCATGACCGGCGTCTCGTACGGCACGGTGAAGGAGAACCGGGTCCCTCCTTTCCCCGGCCCACTTTCGGCCGTGATGGTGCCCCCATGCAGCTCGACCAGCCCTTTCGCAATGGCCAGGCCTAATCCGGCGCCCCCCATGTTGAGAGGGGTGGAATGCACCTGATAGAACTTATCGAAGATCCGGGGCAAGTGTTCTGGCGGAATGCCGCAGCCCGTATCGACCACCTCTACCTGGATCCGCCGAGCATCAAGCACTCTCGCGGCAATGTGGACGCTCCCCGCCTCGGGCGTAAACTTAATGGCGTTCTCCACCAGATTGGCGAGCACTTCATACAATTTGTCCCGATCGCCTTGGATCTTCGGCATGTCCGGTGCGGAACGCAGCTCTATGACGATACCCTTTCGCTGTGCCAGCGGCTGGAACGTCTCCACCACATCGTCGAGCAACTCCGCGAGCGAGAGGGCGGCCGGGTGCAGTTGCAGCCTCCCCGCCTCGATCTTGGACAGGTCCAGCAATTCGTTGAGCATGCGGGTCAGCCGGTCGGCGTTCGCCTGAATGCGGGCGATGTAATGCCGATGCTTGTCGTTCAGCGGCCCGGCCACGCCTCCCATCAAGTTGTCAGTCAGCCCCTTGATGGACGTGAGCGGGGTCCGCAGTTCATGCGACACGATGCTGACAAAGGCCGTCTTTAACCGATCCAGTTCGTGAAGTTGCTCGACCGTCGCTTGCAAGGTGCTCGTCCGATCCAAAATGCGCCGCTCGAGGGATTGGTTCAGATCCTGAAGGGCCTGTTCCGCCCGCCTGCGTTCCGCCACGCCGACCGCCAACCCCAACGCGGTGACGGCGATCAGCGCCATAAACGCTTGCAACGCGAGCAGGGCCTCATGCGGGTTTCCTCCGGCGAACGGGCCGGTGCCCCGCAGCGTGCCTCCAATCGCGATGCCGGCACAGAGGACGATCGCCGTAGCGGCTTCCCGCGCGCCGAGCCTGACCGCAATCCAAATGACAAGGGAAAACGCGAGAAAGGCCAGCGGATAATTCACCGCCCTCAGCGCATGGCCGCTGTGAAAGACAATCACCGTCACGAGACTGAGCAATCCCCAGGAGAGACCGGTTTCCCATAAGCGGGCGCGGTCTTCCGTGATCGTCGAGTGAAGGTTCCACAACAGCAGGGCCGGAGTGAGGACCAGTGCGCCCACGGCATCGCCCAACCACCAGGTGACCCAAATGGCACCGAACCGGTCCCAATCCGCATAACCCGCGAGGGACAGCGTGGTCACGCCCACCGTTGCGCTCACCCTCGTGCTCAAGAGCGCCGCGAGCAGGACAAAATTCACGGTATCGCCTTGGCGATCGAAGACGAAGACGCCGTTCGCGAAGCGGTTGATGAGAACCGTCCCCACGACGGCTTCCAGCGTGTTCCCCGTCGCGATGCCGAGGGACGTGGCGAGCGTCCCGACGGTCGTGACATTCACGAGAAAGGCACCGATGAAGATGGCCGGCCACACCCAATAGCCGAGCAGCAATAGGGCCGCCAGACTGATCGCCGTGGGAGGCCACACCGGAGTCGCGCTGGGATGATAGAGCGCCAGTAGCAGCCCAACCTTGCCGGCGACCACATACAGGGCGATCAAATAACACAGTATCAAGGACCGGCCGAGCAGCCTCATCTGGCACCGCCCTTTCGAACGTGTGGGCGAACGGCGGACGAAACACCCCTTCAGGAGGATAGTCGCCGGAATGTCAAACACAAACTAGGAGAACCATTGGGTTGAGACGAGAACCGACGGCTGAGCGAGGCTGGCTATCAAGCCGCTTTCATCCTCGCCCTGTCACAAGAACCTATCGAGCGGGCGCTCTGTCCGAAGGTTGCGATGCCGGAGACCGGAGATCCCCAATCCCGAGGCGGATGGCTTCGACGTCCAATTCCTGCTCCACGCGATGCAAGACCTCATCCGCGATGATGCCCTGGTTGCGCAGCGCGATGGCCGTGCGCCGCTCGGAACTCAACGTCTCATGGCGCAACCGACGAAAGGCCTGCGCCCCGGCTTCCGAACAATCCGGATCGGTCCGGCTCGGCTGGCGAAACCGGTCGCGCCGCCGGGCATAATGCAGTCGAAGCCGATCCAGGTGCTCCCCTACGGTCCCGTCAGCGATCGCCAATTCATCCAGACGCGCGAGCGCGGCCGCCGCCATGTGCTCGCGGACCCAGCGCCTCCTCATCCTTCAGACTCTCATCGCGCTGCAGGTTCAACCAGCGAATCAGCGGCGCGAGGGACAATCCCTGCAGCACCAGCGTGACCAGGATGACGAAGAACGTGATGACGAGAATGCGCGACCGATAAGGAAAGGGCTGACCGGAGGAGACCGTCAGCGGGAGTGCGAGCGCGGCTGCCAATGACACGATACCCCGCATGCCGGTCCATCCCACCAGGATCAGATGGGACGGAGGCGGCATGGGATCGCCCGCGCGCACAGACGGACGCAGCCGTGGAAGATAGGCCGCGAGCGGCACCCATATGAGGCGCACCAGGATCACGCCGGCGCTGATCAGAGCTGCCTCCCCCAACAACGTGCGCAGATCTCCGGCCGCGAACTCGCTGCGGAGATCCCCCACTTCAAGGCCGATCAAAATGAAAATGACGCCGTTCAGAATGAACACCGTGGTTTCCCACACGGCGCGCGCCTGGAAGCGGGTCATGGGGGACACGAGCTCACTGAAGTGCCGGCGGAGGTAAATCCCTCCGGCGACGCAGGCGAGGACGGCGGAGACGTGAAGCTGCTCGGCGATGACCCAGGCGAGGTAGGAGGCCAGGAGCGTCACCGCGATCTCGCTGGAGCTGCTGCGAGCGCTCCATGAAATCGCCGGTTCTTTCAAGGGAGATTCCTAGCCGGGAAGACGACGGTGATGACCTAGACTAAACCCTAGAAGGAAAGTGGACCAAGCCTACCATTCACCAGCTCATTGAGGGGCGCGATAAAAATGCCGCAATATCGAAAGTATAGGCTGAGATAATCAATACAAGGAGATGATTTGCATGAACTTATTGTCGCCACAGAAAAATCTTAGATCTATGCAAACGGTCCAGGGAAACGTCACCTGTGGGGCCTGCCAGGATGCCGCCTCTTGGCGTTCCGAACGGCAGAGCTTCAAGGACCACTTGTTCAGCTGGTTGGGATGGTATCCCTGGGAGTGCAGGAAGTGTCGGAGTCGCTTTTATCACCGTCGCCGTGGGTGAGACCTTTTATCCCACTCCGCTCTCACCGTCGACTTCCTCCGCCCTTCCTTCCTTCGCAAGCTTACACCTTACCCCCCTTTCGTAGTGCTTCCTTCGCCGGGGGCTTCTTGTGTATACATCCTCGTTATGGAAGCACAGTAATGCGTACTCGTGTCATACAACAGGAGGGTTCCATGTCTTTAAGGGTAATGCTTGGCGTGAGCGTCCTTGTCGTTTGTCTTATGGCATTTGGCACAGCCCCCAGCTTTGCCTTGGAAATGACCGTGGATCTGTCCAGCGGTGCCGGATCCTTCATCGGGGCGAGAGGAACGGTGTTGACCGGAGGTCTCGACACCATCTCATTCATGAACCTTGATGTGGGAACATACAATTTTGACTTTACGCTCAGCTCCCAGTACGCAAGCATCAGCAATGTGTTTGTGAATGGCCAAGCGGCCGCAAATTTGGGATTCGGCTCGTTTCAGTTTTTCGGTCTGAGTAGTGTGGCCACGACTCCGTTTACCGTGCAAATTGTCGGAAGCGGGACAGGCCTGTCTTCATATTCAGGTGAGCTGCAGGTTGCACGTGCGAATGTTCCTGAACCGTCGAGCATGATCCTGCTTAGTTTAGGAATGGTTGGTTTTGCCCTTCTCTCTCGCAAAGTCATCGCCTGAGCAGCCGCTTTAGGTTTTCTCGAGAGGCGAGCCGTCCGGCTCGCCTCTTTGTGCATCGCGAACGTCCGGCGCTGTCGTCTCCTGCCTGACTTGTCGCGTTCCTTCCTCACGGCACTTATCAGGCCGATATGGTAGGCTGGCGCATCGCCGTCACGCATTTCCCCTCTTTCCAGGAACGCGCATGAAACTCCTCGCCTTCGCCGCCTCGCTTCGCACGGCCTCACTCAATGGCAAATTGATCGGGCAAGCGGCGGCGGTGCTCCGCAATACGACGAAGATCGAGCTGGATCTCGCCGATTTCCGGGAGTTCGAGATGCCGATGTATGACGGAGATCTGGAGGAACGCGACGGCATTCCGCCCGGAGGGCTTGAGTTCATCCGCCGCATTCAGTCGGCTGACGGTCTCGTCATCGCCACGCCGGAATACAATGGAGGCATGCCCGGCACGCTGAAGAACGCGATCGATTGGGCGTCGCGCACCGATCCCATCCCATTCGAAGACAAGCCGATCTTGCTGATCGGCGCCTCGCCCGGTGGTC
The DNA here is from genome assembly GCA_965285965.1 of uncultured bacterium. GTDB lineage: Bacteria > Nitrospirota > Nitrospiria > Nitrospirales > Nitrospiraceae > Nitrospira_D. The sequence continues at coordinate 14,410 of CBDIWQ010000171.1, forward strand.
TCGGGGCGGTCCGCGGTCTTGCGCATTGCCGAATACCACTCCAAACGATTGGAGCCCACGTGTATCCGGACGTGTTCGGTTTGCCGCGTGCGCATCAGGCCTTCGATCCGTCCGGCGCGTTCGTGGACGTCCGTCAGTTCTCGCGGCTTCAAGCTCTGCTGCAGGCCTACATCACCTTCGTCGGTCGGCTCGTCCCCCGGTAGTCCATCGATTGGCCGTTACATTTGGCTCTTTTCCGCAAGGACAAGAGACAGTCCCTTCGTTCTCCTCATGGCGGGCCACGCGCATCATGACGGGAGAAACCCGGCGCCCGCGCGTCGCGCCATTCACTTGATTTAGTCCCATCTGAGGCTATCTGGGAGGTTTGCCGGAAAGGAGGACAGCATGACACCACAAGTCCAGGTCATCCGTAGCGGCGAGCGGTTTCATACCCGAACGCCTTGGCTCGACTCGCGCCATAGCTTCAGCTTTGGGCCCCATTACGATCCGCAGAATACGCATCACGGGCTGCTGCTCGTGAGCAATGACGATGTCGTGAAGGCGGGAACCGGCTTCCAGACGCATCCCCATCGCGACATGGAAATCGTGACCTGGGTGCTGGACGGCGAACTGGAGCACAAGGACTCCGAAGGCCACAGCGGCCTTCTCTATCCCGGTCTGGCCCAGCGCATGAGCGCCGGCACGGGCATCTGGCATTCAGAGATGAATCCGCGCGGCGATCGCGACGTCCATTTCGTTCAGATGTGGGTGCCGCCCGATACCATGCGTATCACGCCCGCGTACCAGCAACTCGACATTGCGGCCGACTTGGAGAAGGGCGGCCTCGTCCCTGTCGCATCGGGCCGTGGCCATGACAGCGCCATCGCCATCCGCCAGAAAGGGGCGACGTTATGGGTGGGCCGGCTCCATCCCGACGAAACGGTCCAGGTGCCGGACGCCCGCTATGCGCACCTCTATATGGCCAAAGGGAGCGCAACACTCAACGGCCTTGGGAACGTAGCGCAGGGCGATGCGGTTCGGCTGACTGCCGCCGGCTCGCGTCAGCTGACGGCCGACTCGGCCGGCGCCGAGGTCTTAATCTGGACGTTCGATGACCGGTTGGAGGAGTAAGTCTCACGGCATGACCTGCACGGCTCCGTCACGCGGGTCGCGCAGGTCAGCGGCCTTGCCCTTCCCTGGCGTGGATTCGTTTCTCAAACAAGAGCGGCGCGAACCTTGGCGCATCATCCGCCCGGTGACACCACTTCGCGGCTCATCCGACGTAAAGCCAAAGCGCCGCGGCAGAAGGCGCCAGACCTTCTCGCGAATACAGTCTCGCTCCAAAGCCCACCTCGCCTGTTCACCGCTTAAGGCTTGCGGGCGCCGCGCTCGCCGGTTTACCGGTACCGCAAACACCATTCTCCGTCGAGCCGGGAAACCGAGGCCGTACCTTCATAAAAGGGCCGAAGCAATTCCGGCCGTTGGGAAGACACGAGAACCCATGGACCTCTGTAAAACAGGCAGCGGGCATTGGAAAGAACGGGCAGCCAGGATGGCTGCAACCGCCCCGACAGAGCCGCCGCCCCACCCTGCCAGGCATGCCGCAGAAGGTGATGGAAGACCGCTTGTTCGGAACCGGTTTTGGCCGCCATTTGCAGCACCTCGCTGGTGCCCCCGGGATGTAAATAATAGAGGTACCACCCCACCGCGTCGCGGTTCACATTCTTGACGGCCACCCGCTGCAACCTGCCACAGTCCTGCTTGGCCTGCGCCCGTCGATTGACCCACTGCCACGCCGTGAATTGATACTCGGGCCTGAGGGTCTGATCGCCATAGTAATCCGACAGAGTGCTCCACAATTCTTCGCTACCGACACTCTCCGCAAGGAGATCGGATGTGACCTGCCACCGGTTCCGAGGTATTCTCCCCATCATCCTGTCCACGATGCCGGCGAAGGGACGCAGCGGTGCGGCCACAGGCGCCCAGCGTCGTCGAAGACAGAGCAGCGACAAGGCATACGTAGCAGGACGGAGCGGCCGGGTCCAATAGAAGCTATAGAGGGGAGCCGTCACGCCGCCGCACCCCTCCCATACCGTGCGAGCGGCATCGTTCGCTTCATCCGCAATGGAAAGATCCTGCGGCCCTTGCAAGAACTTCTTGAGCAGCCGGATGCCAGCCCAGTGTGATCGGCGGTCCGGGTCCGCGATAAACTGTGAGCTGATCGCCACGCTGATGGACCTTTTGCCTAAGCTGAAATCCCTTGCCGATACGCCTAAAAATCCCACAATGCGATCGTGCGCTTCATAGACCAGTGACTGTGCTGCATCATGCGACGGATCGCCGCGGAGAAACACGCTCCGTAAGTATTCGGCACGGTCTGACAGATCCCCGGCACTGGGCTGGCCGTGGCCGAACACGCGGGCATGCAGCAAGGCAACTTGGGCCACCTGCCGATGTGAAAAGGGAAGGATGTGTCCCATGGCGCCTGGTGCGGGACCTCACCGGACAGACAGGAGCCCGCGGCCCCGGCAAGGCGTCACGGCCTTACGCACCGGTCACACGAACGTGCAGAAGATGGATCGTATGGGGGATCCCGCGGTCGGTCATCAGATGGGCCAGCGCCTGTTTGATCTCTGCATCGCACTGCGCTTTGCGCTCCGGCGGCATGCGGACGAAGTGCCCTTCCGCCCGGACCCACCAACTCCAGTGGCCCTCCAGTGAATCATAGTAGGTGTCATACGACTCCTGGACGATGACCCTCGCCGAGCCGAAGACCGGTTCGAACAGAGCCTGCGCGGCATCCTGCGTGAGTTGTTTCCGCATGGCGGCGGACTCGAGCAGCAAACGAGGACCCATGTATTTGAGGAAGACCGGCGTCGTCATGCGAAGAAACTCCCGGCCGTTGTGGCGCCCTGTGAAGAACAAGTCCATCGCGCCGCTAGGCTTGAGCACTCGTGCCAACTCGTGCACAGAGCGCTTCAGATCGGTGGTCCAATGAAAGGCATGGATGCTGTACACGTAGTCCACCGAGGCGGGCTCCAGGGGGAGGCATTCGAAAGCCCCATCAAGAATCTCCACGTGGTCCTGGTGGCGGGTGAGGTCGACGGCCTTCCTCCGCATCATTTCCGCAGGCTCGACACCAATGAATCGCCGGCCTTGGGGATACCGTGACGCAAGCTTGAGGAGCGCGCGTCCCGTGCCGCACCCGATATCCGCTACGATGCGGTGGTGGTCGGCAAGACGGACGGACTTGAGCGCCTCATCCGCCGAGAGCCCCCAACAGGAAGACTGATTTCGTTCGTCGTCATATGCTTCGGCCAGCTGTGAATAGCTCTGCACGATGGGATTCATCGCGTCCCTTCCGACACACTTGTCCGGCAAATCGTCCGGACCAACCCATGAATGGATGAACAGGCGTCGAGATCAAGCTCCTGCAAGTCCAGCGGCTGTCCGGTCACCGTTTCGATATAAGCGAGCAACTCAATGAATCCCATCGAGTCCAGCATGCCGCTGGCAAGCAGGTCCTGATCGTCCGCCAGCTCTGTCCCACCTGCGCGGCCGTGTTCCGCAATCCATTGCCTAACCAACTGCCCGAGCGCTTCTTCAGTCACCGGTTCCCTCTTCGTGGTTTCGTCCGGCGATGGCGGACTGCCTTGCCGTGACAGGACGCATACTTTGGCTGGAATGCCGACGGGCTTCCACTAGGCGGGACCCCGGCATCGGATCCCCTCGATCTCTTGGCGGGATGAGATGACCGAGCGTTGTCCTGGTCCTGCCGATTCATGTGCTCGATGCCGGTGACGTCGCACCCGGAGGCTTTCCGTTTGTCGCCATGCCGCCCTGCTTTCTCCCCAGTGAGTCCCGGGCGTCTTCATGCTGTCGACCGTTCGAAGAGCGTCCGACAGGTCAACGCCGCCAAGCGACCAGCGATGAAGACGTACCGACGGTCTAGCCGTGTCCGGTAGATTCCCCTGTGCGAAGCTGCCCCCTCACTAGGGCCGAATGGACTAGAAACAAACTGAGGGGCGCAGGAAGATGTCATACTACACATACGAAGATCGGCGGTCGGCATGCGCGCATGGCTGATGGACTCATTGAAGGGTGTGGGAGCGTTACGGTTTGGCAGGGTGCCGGACCCGCAGCCGGGGCCTCGTGACGTGCTGTTGAAGGTACGGTTTGCCGCTTTGAACCCTGCTGATGCCTTCCTGGCGCAAGGGCTGTATCCGGCGAAGCCGCCGCTGCCTCATATTCTGGGTCGGGACGGCGTCGGTGATGTGCTGGCCGTCGGAGATGAAGTAAACCATGTTCGCGTGGGCGAGACCGTGGGAATCCTGCGCTGTTCCCTGGGAGTGCAGACCTGGGGCACGCTCGCGGAGAAGGTGATCGTTCCTATGGACAGCGTAGCGCGAGTCCCCGATGGCTGGTCTCTGGAAGAAATGGCCGGCGCGCCCTTGGTGTATTTGACGGCCTGGCAAGCTTTGACACAATGGGCGAATCCTCCGGCGCCGCCCCCGTCGGTATCCGTCCTGCTCGTCACCGGGGCGTCAGGCGGTGTCGGCGTGGCGACGGTGCAACTTGCCAGATCGATGGAGCTCCTCATCGTGGCCCTGTCCCGGAGTGCGGAGAAGCGCTCGAAACTGCTGACGCTGGGAGCTGACTATGCTTTTGATCCGGGCGATCCCCATTTGACCGAAGCCGTCAGGACAGCGCTGAATAAAAAGCCGGTGGACCTCGTTGTGGACACGGTCGGAGGACCGTTGCTGCCGCCGGTGATGGGCCTGCTTGGCTATGGCGGCCGGGTCAGCGTGGTCGGAAGGAGCGGCGGGCCCGTACCGCAATTCAATACGGCCGGCTTGTTGTTTCGCCGTCTGCGACTCGGCGGAGTCTCGGTCGGAGACTATTCCGCTGCCGCCGCGCAAATGGCCTGGCACGAGCTCGTTCGGCGACTGGTCGAAATCGGACAACGGCCACAAGTAGACCGTGTCGTTCCCTTCGCCGACGTCCTTCAAGGATTTTCACGTTTGGAGGAGGGCCCCATGGGAAAAGTGTTGGTCCATGTGGCCTAGTAACGCGGAAGGTCTTCGCTCACAACCGTTCACGGCACGCGGACACAGAGATGGTTGCTTTACCTCTTCTCTTTCCCCTCATCCGATGGCGGCGGAGGCTGATATTGCCCGCATACTTTGCAAAACCGTTTCCCGGTCAGCCGATTTTCCGCGTCATGCTCCTCCACGAGTTCAGGATGTTGGCAGACAAGGTTGCCTTGTTGCCAGCCACGGCGGAGCGCTTCCCCGGCATCGATCTGCATCAGTCTCTCCCCTCCCGCACCTCGATCGCGACTCTTATCGGCCTGGCAGCCGAGATGTCCGCCCGCTTATCAAAGCAACCTGACAGGTATCCATTCGATGAGTCCTCTTGTCCCTGTCAGGATACAGCGCTGCTCTTCCAGTCCATACTGGGGTTGTGCCTACCCAGGGCAACCACGGCCTGGCAACCGGCCACACACGGTGACCCAGAATCTCTCCAGACGGCCAAAGACAGAAGGGCGGCGCCGGGACCGCGTTCATGTGATCAATTGCCATACCACCGGTAATGAGACATCAAACAGTTCTGAATGGCGCACCCATCCCGAATGAATCGCAACGAGGAAGCAGGATAGCTTTATGATTTCGGCTTCCGGTGAGTATCGCCGGGGCGATCCGTCAGCTGCGCAGGCGGCGCTTGCCATTCGAAGGAGGCGGTCGCCCCGGGAACGAAGACTGGCTGAACAATATGCTGGCCTTCTGTGGAAGTGGCGAATCGGAGAAACGCTTCAGTCAACGGATTGGGCTCCAGGCTGGTGAGGGCAAGCACAGGGCGGCGCAATTTATAGGCTCCGCTTCTGACAGACGGCTGTCCCGGTTCGACTTTGTCAATCGTGATGACCCGGATGGGAATGCCATCCTCTTGAGCCTTGAGTGCCGCCGTCAAGGAGAGATAACTGATCGCCCGGTCCCGTCCCGAGACGGCGCGGAGGATCTTTTCGTCGGTCCGGATCGGCTTGGTCGTTGACAGCTGTCCGGCAATGCCCAAGGACGTTTCAAATCCGGATCGAACATTGTCTTCGTTGGCCCGCGTCAACACTTCAACGGGCTGATCGGCTCCATCCAGATCAGACCAACGCGTGATGTGTCCGGTAAAGAGATCTTTCACTTGTTTGGCGGATAATTCCCCCACGGGATTGGCAAAGTTGACGATCACGGCAATGCCATCCCACGCCAGGGGTGTGGTGTGCAGAGCCGGATCCGGCTGGTCCGTAATGGCTATCTGGGCCGCACCCGATTTGACCAACTCAACTGCCTTGACGGTGCGATCCCATTGGAAGTCAATCGCGGTGCCGGGATGAGTTTTTTCAAACGCCATTCCCAAGTCCTGCATAACCGGCAACTCAGGGCCATAACCTGCAACGACGATCCGGCCCCTGATCTGCTCATGCGCCAAAGACGCACTGGTCAGAGCGAGGCTGATGCATAACCACAACAGCCACAATGTGGAAACCTTCTTACGGACAGTCTGAATCATGCTGTTTCACCGGGCGGGGCGGCGTAGCCCGCCCCGCGCTCGCATTCTACCAGTTATTCGACTGATACGCTGACCCGGTGCGCGCGGTCCCTTGCCTCACGGCTCCAGGGAATCCGTACAGTCAAGAGACCATGCTTGCAAGTGGCTTCCGCCCGAGTAGTATCGAGTCCGTCGGGCAACCCAATGGTCCGGTGGAATGCCGCATAGCGGCGACCGCCATTGCCTTCCCATGCTTGCTCCTGCTCATAGCCGATGGAGAGCTGACCTTGACGCACCTCCACGTTGATCCGTTTCGGATCAAGTCCGGGAACCTCTACCCGGGCAATCACCTCGTGCTCGGTGTCAGACAGTTCGACCCCCTGGCGCATGCCGGATAGGCCCGACCACATCGTTCCCACGGCCCCTTTGATCCCGACGCGGGACACCGGTTCAACCCGCACAAGGTGCTGCTGGATCCTTACGCCAAAGCGAGCTCCGGCACACTCGAATGGTCCGATGCCATGTTTGGCTATCGGATCGGTGATCCCCAGGAGGATCTATCCTTCGATACCAGAGACAATGCGGGCAGTGTACCGAAATCTGTCGTGATCGATTCTGCCTTCACCTGGGGTGGCGATGAATTGCTGCGGACGCCCTGGGACAAGACCATCATCTACGAGACCCATGTGCGGGGCTTCACCGCCCAACATCCCGCGGTGCCGGAGAACCTCCGAGGGACCTATATGGGCCTGACGTCGCCGGCGCGCTCGATCACCTCAAATCGCTGGGCGTCACGGCCATTGAACTGCTGCCCGTCCATCATTTCATTCCCGACAAACATCTCGTGGATCGCGGGCTCACCAACTATTGGGGATACAATTCCATCGGGTTTTTTGCGCCGGATATCCGGTATGCCCTTCCCCCCGCGGCCACGGAACATGTGCGGGAGTTTAAGACCATGGTGAAGCGGCTGCACAGCGAAGGATCGAGGTCATCCAACGTCGTCTATAACCATACGGCGGAAGGCAATCACCCGGGGCCCACAATTTCCTTTCGCGGCATCGACAACGCGTCGTATTACCGCCTCGTGCCGAATCAGGCCCGATACTATATGGACTATACGGGCTGTGCAAACACGCTCAACGTTCGCCATCCCCGAACGCTCCAGCTCATCACCGACAGTCTCCGTTATTGGGTGCAAGACATGCACATCGATGGCTGCCGGTTCGATCTGGCCTCGGCGCTGGCGCGCGAATTCCACGATGTCGATCGCCTCAGCGCGTTCTTCGACATCATTCGGCAGGATCCGATTCTCTCGCAGGTCAAGGATCGCGGAGTCGTGGGATCTGGGCGAAGGCGGGTACCAAGTCGGAAATTCCCCCCCGCGGGACGGGCGGAATGGAACGGACGCTACCGGGATACGGTCCGGCGCTATTGGAGAGGCGATGGAGGACAGGTCGCAGAATTGGGATTTCGTCTTACCGGAAGCAGCGATCTGTACGAGCGGAGCAGCCGTCGACCATACGCGAGCATCAATTTCATGACGTCCGATGATGGCTTCACGCTCCATGATCTGGTCTCGTACAACGAGAAGCACAACGAGGAGAACCGGGACGGGACCGATGACAACCTCAGCTGGAACTGCGGGGCCGAAGGTCCGACAGACGATCCCGCCATACGGACGCTCCGTCAGCGGCAGAAACGGAATATGTTGGCGACGTTGCTGTTGTCCCAGGGGGTGCCGATGTTATGCGGCGGTGATGAGATGGGCCGGACCCAACAGGGCAACAACAACGTCTACTGCCAGGACGACGCACTCAGTTGGTACCACTGGGACCTTTCAGAGGAGGACCGGGAGCCTTCTCGTTCGTCCGGCGCCTCATCCAATTACGCCAGGAGCACCCGGCCTTTCGCCGCAGCCGTTTTTTTCAAGGCCGGCTCATCCATGGCGCCGGCGTCAAAGATCTCTCTTGGTTCAGGCCGGATGGAAAAGAAATGCCGGAGGAAGATTGGCTCAATGGCTTCGTCAAGTGCCTCGGGCTGCGCCTCGCGGGCGATGCCATCGAAGAGACCGATCGGAAAGGCCAGCGGATCGTGGATGGGACCTTCGTGATGCTGCTCAGCGCCCACCATGAGGCCTTGAACTTCGTCCTGCCCTCAGACGCGGCCACCATTTGGCAACTGGTCATGGATACGAGTCAACGTGCGTCCGGCGGTTCCCATACCTGGAAGGGCGGTCATGACTATGCGCTGCAGGCCCGATCAGCGGTGCTCCTTGAGCAGTTGCCCCCGAAGCAAGAAGACTCTCCGCACCAGCGTGAAAAGAGGACCGCAAAACCGGCCATGAGTTGCGCTATAGTTGCGCCATGGCTGCCAGATCCCATCCTCGTGCCAACCGGGCCGGTCCTCGCCGGAAAAGGCGCGGACGCCGCAGCCGGATCAAGACCGTCAGGCGCGTGGCGGCGGCGTGTTGGCGGACCTCCGGACAGATGCTGACCGCCTTGCGGGCGTCTCCGCCCGCCACCAGACTGGTGCTCGGCGCAGCCTTGCTCTTGTTGATCCTGGCCGGCGCCAATTGGCTGTACCACGCGGTCCGCAAGCCGACGGAAGTCCTCTTTCCATTGGATCGCGCGCTGGCCAAGAATCCCTCGGAAACGTGGCGGGAATACGGGTCGCTCTTCCGAGAGCATTCCACCGCCGTGATCTCCCCCGAATTGCTTGCGGCGCTGGCCCAGGTCGAAGGCGCGGGTAACCCCGTGGCGCGGACGTACTGGCGGTGGCGGCAAACCTGGAACCCGTTGGAATGGTACCGGCCGGCGTCGAGCGCGGTGGGCATGTACCAGATCACCGACGGCACGTTTGACGCGGCGAAGCGCTACTGCATCCACGATCATGTGGTGGTGGAGGACGGTCCCTGGCAGGATGTGCGCTCCTGTTGGTTTAACAGCCTCTATACCCGTGTCCTGCCGAGTCACGCCATCGAGCTGACCGCGGCGCTCCTCGATCGCCACGTCGCCCGGGCGATTGGAAGCGGGCGCGGGGCGGCCGCGACGCTGCAACGGAAGCAGGATCTGGCCGCGCTCATCCATCTGTGTGGAGCGGGAGCGGGTCACGTCTACGCAAGACGCGGGTTCCGGCTCCTTCCCGGGCAGCGGTGCGGCGACCACGACGTGCGTGCATACCTCGCGCACGTCAACGCGATGAAGCAACAGTTCGCCAGGCTCGGAGCCGGGGGCAGGATCGAACGGCTCGTGAATGCCCGCTGATCCGCTGCCGCCCTGGACTCGGCTGGCTTTCGCACAACCGGAGAACCGTCATGACACGCATCCGACCGGCCACCGACCGCGACTTCGAGGCCATCCTGGCGGTGCAACAGGCGGCGTTCCGTGAGTATGCCTCCGTCTATGAAATCAGTGCTTGGACGACGGAAACGCTCGACAGCCTGAGAGGGGATGCGCAGGAGAAACGCATTCTGGTTGCCGAAGCGGATGGCGGGGTCATCGGATCCGTGCGCTGTTGGACCGTGGCCGGTGTGTGCGTGATCCGATTGCTATCGGTGCATCCGGGCTATCAACGACAAGGCGTGGCAAAGGCGCTGCTGCGGGAGATCGAACGGGTGACGGTCGATTGCCACAAGTTCTACGCCTGCACGATGCTGGGGACGCCCAGGAATGTCCGCCTGTTCATGACGTTGGGCTACCGGGCCGAAACCGTGCTGCCGAACCATTATCATCGCCTGGATCTCCTCTGCTTCGCAAAATATCGGGCCTAGACTAAGGTTCATACTGAGAGCAGCATGTCCCCGTGGTCTAAGCCCCCACCCAGCGCTGGATTATTTATATTGGTTTCCCAGACGGCAGGGCGTGTAATCTAGGGTTCTCCCTAGTACACTAGACGACACTCTTGTGTTTTTCTCCTCTTCCATGACTCATTCAAACAACGGGGCCTTGGCCTCCGGTGTTCCCTATCGGGAACTGGTACACCATTTGCCCGCCGCCGTGTATTGCACCGACGAAAACGGCCTCATCCGCATGTACAACGAGGCCGCCGCCGAACTCTGGGGACGCCGCCCGACCCTCGGGACCGAGGCCTGGTGCGGCTCATACCGCATCTTCCGGCCGGATGGAACCGAACTGCCCCTGCATGAATGTCCGATGGCCCTGGTCGTGAAGACCGGACAGGCCGTTACACCGCAAGAAATTATCATTGAACGGCCGGACGGCACCCGACGCCATGTCCTCGCCCATCCCCGATCGATGGTGGACGAAGAAGGCCGATGCCTCGGCGCCTGCAATATGCTGGTCGACATTTCGGACACCACACTGGCCGAAACGGCCGGCGGCCACCTCGCCGCCATTGTGACCTCGTCGGATGACGCCATCATCAGCAAAACTCTCGATGGGCTCATCACGTCCTGGAATGCCGGCGCCGAGCGGTTATTCGGCTATCGCGCCGAAGAGATGACCGGAACATTCATGACGCGGATCGTTCCCCCGGATCGGCATCGGGAAGAACGTCATATCCTGGACCGCATCCGAAATGGAGAACGGGTCCATCATTACGAAACCGTTCGCCGGCGGAAGGACGGGCGCCTGGTGGATGTCTCCATCACCCTTTCCCCCATCCGGGATGCGCGGGACCGGATCGTCGGGGCCTCCAGCATTACGCGGGACATCACTCAACAGCGGGCCAGATGGAGCCAGCAGCACGAGTTGTATGAACTCGCCACGCATGTGAACCGGGCCCAGGCCTTGCCGGAGTTGTATGACAACGCCCTCGGCGCCATCATGCGGTCCCTGAACGCCGACCGCGCCTCGATCTTGTTGTTCGATGTCGATGGCGTGATGCGCTTTACGGCCTCGCACGGACTCTCGGACGAGTACCGCCGGGCGGTGGAAGGCCATTCGCCCTGGAAGCGGGATGATCCGTCTCCGACCCCCGTACTGGTGAGCAACGTCGCCGAATTGGAACTGGACGGCCGTCTCAAGGACGTGATCGCGCGGGAGGGAATCGGCGGCCTGGCCTTTATCCCCTTGACCTACAGCGGGCGCTTGCTCGGGAAATTCATGGTCTATTTCAATCGTCCCTACGCCATGAATCACGAAGAGGTCGAGTCGGCCCAGGCCATCGCCACGACGCTGGCCTTAGGCATTGAGCGCAAAACCGCCGAGGACCGTCTCAAGGCGAGTGAAGCGCAATTGCGCCTGGCCCTGGAAGCGGGACGGATGGGATCGTGGGAATGGGATACGACGACGAACGAGGTCATCTGGTCCTCCGGTCTCGAAGCGATTCACGGGCTGGCGGCAGGAACGTTTGACGGCAGCTTCGAGGGATTTCAGAAAGACATTCACCCGGACGACCGGGAGAGAGTGCTTGAGTCGATCTCGCGCGCGATGCAATCCGAGGATCGCCATCACGTCGAGTACCGGATCCTCCGCCCGGACGGCACCCTGGCCTGGGTCGAAGGAAAGGGTAAATTGATTCGCACAGCCGGTGTGCCGACTCGCATGATCGGCGTCTGCACCGATATTACCGAGCGGAAACTGGCCGAAGAGGCCTTGCGCGAGAGTGAAGAGAAATTGCGCAGGTTGGCCGGTCAACTCGAGCACCTGGTGGCGGAGCGCACCGCCCGCCTGCGGGCACTGGCGACTGAACTCAATCTGACCGAACAGCGGGAGCGCCAGCGCCTCGCCACGGACCTGCACGATCATCTTCAGCAGCTGCTGGTCCTCGGCAAGCTGAAACTTGGACAAGGCAAGCGCCTGGCCCAATCGCTCCCAGCCTGCGCCGACGTGATCAAACAAGCGGATGAGGTCTTGAGCCAAGCCTTGACCTATACCAGGACCCTGGTGACGGAACTGTCTCCGCCGGTTCTCAAGGAATTCGGTTTGTCGGCGGCGCTGAAATGGCTCGCCGAGCAAATGCGCCAGCATCAACTGACGGTCTCCGTCCACGTGCCGGATGACGAACCGTCAGTCCGTGAAGAACATGCGGTGCTGCTGTTTCAGTCGGTGCGGGAACTACTGATCAATTCGTCGAAATATGCGGGCACGGGGGCCGCCAGCGTGTCGATGCGGCGGGACGATGACGTCTTGTGCATCGAAGTGCGGGATGAGGGCGAAGGCTTCGACCTGACGTCCGCCGGGCAGCATGACGTGACCGCTCTCTCCTCGAAGTTCGGCCTCTTTTCGATTCGTGAACGGATGAACGCGCTGGGAGGACGATTCGAATTGCAATCGGCTCCCGGCAAGGGAACTGCAGCCACGCTGATCCTCCCGCTCGCCCCGGAGGATGGCGATGGGCCGGTGCCTCTCGCGGCCAGCGCGGCGATCGTACCCCGTGATGCGGTGCAGCTCCAGCGGTACGGACAAAAAGCGATCCGGGTGCTGATTGTGGACGATCATGCCATGATGCGACAAGGATTGCGTTCGGTGTTGGAGGCCTATGCCGACGTGCACATCGTCGGGGAAGCCGGTGACGGAGAAGAAGCCATCACCTCGGTGCAGCAGCATCAGCCTTCCATCGTCGTTATGGACATTAACATGCCGAAACTCAACGGCATCGACGCCACCCTGCGCATTAAAGCCGCTCAACCCCACATCAAAGTCATCGGGTTGTCCGTCAATGCGGACGCCCGCAACCAGGACGCGATGCTGCAGGCCGGTGCCGAGCTGCTGCTGACGAAGGAAGCGGCGGTGGACGAGCTGCATCGCGCCATTCTCAAAACATTGGACATCGGCTAGATCAGCTCCGGCATCTCCGCTGCGATTCCCGAGACACGGTCTAACAACCAGTCCCTGTGAGTCGCCCCCGTAAACAGCTGACCCCCTGCCTCCGGCCGCTCGCTCTTGACGGATACGACGCGGTTATCCACTCCAACTCCGGCTGATCCGCCCGCCACCCCGGCAATGCCAATTGGACCGCGAGCCCCTCCTCGCCTTCCCACACATCGCATGCGGGCATCCATTTCCCGTCTGCGGAGCGGCTTGGCCCGCCCTCCAGGCCAAGCCGCTTGCTTGTGATCGAAACGACGCACGATCAGGAGTCCGCATCGATCCGGCAGGGGCACACTCGACCGTTGCGCAAAGGAGTTTCTCATTGTCATTTGAAAAGGTTGCGATACACTTTCCAGGTTGATGGAGGATGCGCAGTCGAATGCCGTCACGTTCCGGGATCCGTCTTCATGCCTAAACAATTTCGCCGCGCGATGGAACGCAGCCTGCTGGACTGTCTGGCCTACCGCGGAATCGTGAGTGCAAGCGACCTGGAAGCAGCGGTGCAAGAAGCGTTGGCCCGAAGGACAGATCTGGAGGCGATTCTCCTCGACAAGTATGGTGTCGCAAAAGCCGACCTGGGAGCGGCCTTAAGCGAGTTCTATCAATGTCCGTACGTGCCGTACGATGAGCGGACGGTCATCGATCCGGACCTGCTCAAAAACCTCAGCTTTGATTACCTGAAGAAAAATGTTTGGATGCCCTTGAAGCGCCAGGGGACCGTCCTGGACATCATCATCAACGATCCTCACGACCTGGAAAAAGGGCTCGACATTCGCCGGGCCTTCCCCGGGTATACCATCCGTTTTTCCGTCGGGCTCCGGCGTGACATCGAACAATATTTCCTTGTGGTCACCGGCCAGGCCCTGGGAGGATCGATTACGGAGATCCTTGGCGAGCTGGTCCATGAGGCCGGTGCAGAACGGACCGCCGATGCCGACAAAGGCGAGATCGATGAGAATGATTCGGCCATCGTCCGGCTGGCCAACCAAGTCATCGCGGAAGCCTACCGCCTCGGAGCGTCGGACGTGCACATTGAGCCCTATTCGGACCGGAAAGAGACCGCCGTGCGGTTCCGCGTCGATGGCACATGCTTTACCTACATGCGCATCCCCGCGGTGTATCGTCGGGCGATCGTGTCGCGCATGAAGATTATGGCCAACCTGGATATTTCTGAACGCCGCAAGCCGCAGGACGGAAAAATCCGGTACAAGCTGGCCAAGGCTCGCGAAATCGAACTGCGGATCGCGACCTTGCCGACGGCCGGCGGCAATGAAGATGTGGTCATGCGGCTGCTCACCACGCAGGAGCCGATTCCCTTGGATGCGATGGACTTCTCCCCTGACGTCCTTCGATCGCTCAAGGCCTTGTCGGAAAAACCGTATGGCATCATCCTCTGTGTGGGACCGACCGGATCGGGAAAAACGACGACGCTGCACGCGCTGTTGAGGCACATCAATACCGATGACCGGAAAATCTGGACAGCGGAAGATCCCATCGAAATCACTCAGGACGGCCTGCGGCAGGTGCAGGTCCATCCGAGAATAGGATTTTCGTTTGCCGCGGCGTTACGGGCTTTTTTGAGAGCGGATCCGGACGTCATCATGATC
>CBDIWQ010000172.1:0-7676 GCA_965285965.1 uncultured bacterium
CGCGCACCCTTTGTAAGTTGGGGCTGAACGTCCGTCTCGTCTTGTTGTTCGCATGACTGACGTTATTTCCGGACACGGGTTTCTTTTGGCAGAGATCACATTCAAACGCCACGATAAGCTCCTTCCAAATGAGTCACCACGATCAAAACCGGGCAGATGCTATCACAGCCGGGCAAAGGCTGACAAGCGTTCAGTCAAGGACCTCACCTCTATGGAACTCGTGACGGCGATTGGATTTACGGCCGGCGCATTGACCACCGTCGCATTCTTGCCTCAGTTGCAACGGACGTGGAGAACGAGGTCGGCCGACGACGTCTCGCTCGCCATGTTATTGACGTTTACGACCGGTGTCCTGCTCTGGTTCGTATATGGGCTCCTCGTGCAGTCCTGGCCGATCGTGGTGACGAACGTCGTGACCTTTCTGCTCACCGCGGCCATCCTGGTCCTCAAATTGAGGTTCAGACCCTAGAGGATGCTCAAAAGGTCGCCACTCGATTTGGGACACCGTCCGGTCCCTCTGTCGTCCCGTGAGCCGAGCGCGGAGATCGAGCCTCACCGAGCGCATGCGGCCCGCCCCAACTTGACAAGGTTTGCCGGTCTCTCCTAGAGTGCCTCTACAATTTGCAGATCCTGAGTGACGGGAAGAGGGTGCCATTCCCTCGCGGTCCCGCCGCTGTAATGGGGACGAACCCCGCAGGTGCCACTGTCCTGAGAGGCAGTGATCGGTGATCAGTGAAGAGTGATGAGTTGGAAGATGGCTTTCACTCACCGCACACCACGCATCACTCGTCACTGTTCGATGGGATGGGAAGGTGCGGGCAGTAGACCGGCGTCATGCCGCTCCCCTAAGCCAGAAGACCTCCTCCGGATCTTTCACACGCTCCCTCGTGGGCTGGGGAGGTGGTTTGAGGATCCGCTGCGGGTGCAATCCTCAGGGTGTAGGCCCTGGGGATTTTTTATTTTGGGCCCGATGCGTCGGAGTCGAGTCGGAACAGCGCTGTACATCGGCCTCACCGTCCTGGTGATCGGCGCCGTCGCTCCGGCGACCGGACAGGGAGAACCCTTGGAGAAAAAGCGGCGACAGCAAGGCATCCTCACCGGCATGCCGTTCATGGCAAACATCACACCGCGCACGTTCGTTGATGACGCCGGACGCAAGCTCTATGTCGCCAAGTCGCCGACACGGATCGTGTCCCTGGCCCCGAGCATCACCGAAATGCTGTTTTCCCTGGGGTTGGAGGAACAGATTGTGGGCGTCACGGATTTTTGCGACTTTCCCGCCGCCGCCCGTTCCAAACCCAAAGTCGGCTACTCGAATCCCAACATCGAAACGCTGGCGGCGCTGCGGCCCGATCTGGTATTGGCCCCCAAGGAATTCCTCCGCGCGGACGTGTTGGCCAAACTCGAGCAATTGAAGATTCCGACGTTTATTCTCGAGGCCAAGCGGCTCGAAGACATTCCGTTGCACATTCAAACGCTCGGCCGAATCGTCGAGCGAGCGCCGGAGGCCGGTGTGGTGGTCCGGGCCATGCGGGAGCGAATGGCTGAGATCAGGCACGCGGTCGAGGGCCTGACCCCCAAACGGGTGCTCTATGTCCTGAACAGCCAGCCGCTGATTACGGTGGGACCGGGAAGCTTCATTCATCAGATGATCGGGCTTGCCGGGGGCGTCAATATCGCGTCTCAGGCCGGCGCGCCCTATCCGCGCCTGAGCATGGAAACGGTGCTGCAGGAAGATCCGGAGGTGCTGGTGTTTCCCGCGGGCACGGCGGAAAGCATCCCGTCGAGCGAGCAGCAACAGTGGCAACGATGGACGTCGCTCTCGGCGATCCGGCATCAGCGTATCCGCGAAGTCTCGTCCAATGTGCTCAATCGTCCGGGACCTCGCATTGTTGAAGGGCTGGAGCAGTTGGCCCGAGCCATTCATCCCGACGCGTTCCGCGCCGCCGCCGACCCTGCGCATCCATGAGCTCACCAGTGCACCAGCCGTCATCGACGGCGCAAGCGGGGTCCCCGGACGGACGCGCTTCCGGAGAAACGCTTCACCTGGCCTCTTCTCGCGCCTGTCAGGAGGCGGTGCTGACCGCCCCCCGCTGGTTCAGGATCATGGGACTGCTCTCGCTGGCGGCGGTCGTCCTGGGGTTGGTCTGTTTGCATTTCGGGGTTCAGCCGATCGGCCTCGGCCAGATCGTACGGACGGTGGCTAGGACCATCGGCGGCGCAAATGACGCGGAGATGGCCGGCACGGCCGGCGTCATCTTGATGCAGATACGGCTGCCGCGGGTGGTCTTGGGATTTCTGGTCGGCTGCTGTCTCGCCGCCGTCGGAGCGACTCTGCAAGCGCTCCTACGCAATCACCTGGCGGATCCCTACGTGCTCGGCGTGTCCAGCGGGGCGGCGCTGGGCGTCACCCTGGCGGTCTTGTTCGGCGTCGGCACGACCGTGCTGGCTCAAGCCACGTTACCGGCCTGTGGATTTGCGGGCGGCTTGTTGGCGCTGCTGGTCGTCTATCGCATGGCCGCCAGCTATGAACGCCTGCCCATCCACAGCTTGTTGCTGGCGGGCGTGATCCTGAACGCGATCTTCTCCGCGCTCATCATGTTCATCACCTCCATCATGGAACCGAATCGTTCGTTTGGCATGATGGCCTGGTTGATGGGCACCCTGACGGCTCCTGACTACTCGGCCTTGTCGATGCTCTCGGTCTATTTGCTGGTGGGGCTCTTTCTGCTGTTCAAGCAGGCTCGCGTGCTCAACATTCTGGCGCTCGGCGAAGACACGGCTCGCTCGCTGGGGGTCGACACGGAGCGGGCGAAGCGATTCATCTTCATCCTGTCCGCGCTGGTCACCGGAGCGGTGGTGTCGGTCAGTGGCATGATCGGGTTCATCGGCATGGTGATCCCGCACGCCGTCCGTCTTGTGGTCGGTGCCGACCACCGTCTGCTGCTGCCTGCGTCCGCGCTCGTGGGAGGCATGTTCCTGATGGTGGCGGATACGCTGGCGCGCACCCTGTTATCCCCGGCCGAGATTCCGGTGGGCATCATTACGGCGCTCGCCGGTGGTCCGTTCTTCGTGTATCTCCTGGTGTGGCGAAAGGATCGGCTGGCATGAGCAGTCCGTTGATGCGTCGATCCGTCGCGGCTTCGGGAACGCCGCCGGCCGCGGAGGCGTTCCAGGTGCAAGCGGTTCGTTTCCGCTATCGAACCGCCGCATCGCATGATGCCGGCTGGGCCTTAAATGGCGTGACCTTTCAAGTCCGTGAAGGGGAAGTGTTGGGCATCGTCGGCCCGAACGGCTCGGGGAAGACCTCCTTGCTCAAACTCCTCGCCGGGATGATCGCGCCTCAGGAGGGAACGCTGTGCTTATTCGGCCGGCCGTTGCCGGCCATGACACAGGGAGACCTGGCCCGCCTGGTCGGAGTCGTGCCCCAGGACACCCAGCAGTTGTTTCCCTTTACGGTGGCGGAAACGGTCTTGATGGGACGCTTTCCCCATCGGCCGCATGACCGCTGGAACGCCGGATTCGGGTGGGAAACCCCGGAAGATCTGGCGGTGGCGGCGCACGCGATGGCCACCATGGACATCACGCACCTGGCCCGGCGCTCCGTCATGGATCTCTCAGGGGGAGAACGGCAGCGCACCGTGATTGCGCGGGCGTTGGCGCAAGCGCCGAACGTACTGCTGCTCGACGAGCCCACGGCGTTTCTCGATCTTCAGCATCAGATTGAGATCTGCGCTGTCCTGCGGCGGTTGAACGAGGAGCGCGGTCTGACGATCGTGCTCGTGTCGCATGACCTGAACCTCGTGAGCCAGTATTGCGACCGGCTCATCCTGTTGGACAACGGACGGGTGTTCCGACTCGGTCGCCCGGAAGAGGTCATACAATCGGACGTGTTGGAAACGGTCTATCATTGCCGGGTTCTCGTCGACCGGCATCCCGTTTCGGGCCTGCCTCGAGTGACACTGCCTGGCCGGGACCCGATGCGCAGGCCATGATATGACACCCGGAAGAATTGCCCTGCTTCATCTCGCGATCGTGCCCGGCGCGCTCGAGCGCAACCGCGCCGTGATCGTCCAGGCCGTCAAACAGGCTGCCGCGGACGGCGCACAGTGGATTATGACCCCTGAACTGGCCGTGTGCGGGCTGCAATTTGCGCACGTCATCGGCACCGACTGGATAGAGCCGCAACCGGACGCCTGGATGCGGCGCTTCTGCCGGCTCGTCAAAGAGGTTCAACGGACGGTGTTCCTCTCCTGTCCGGAGCGGGACGGCACCGGGCTCTATAACTCGGTCTTCGTCATTAGCCCCCGCGGTGACCTCATCGGTAGACACCGAAAAGTCCATGTCGCGAGCGACTCGCTGTCCTGGTCAAGTCCCGGACAGACGGTCACTCCGATCGCCTGTGACGGGATCAGTGTCGGCGTCCTCATCTGTAGCGATGTGTATACGGCGGCGCTTCCCGCCGCGCTCAAGGCACAAGGCGCGCGCATGCTCATTTCTCCGGCTTCCTGGGGACCCGGCATGCATGGGCCGGACGGAGAATGGGAGGCACGAACGCGTGAAACGGGCCTTCCCTTGATCGTCTGCAACCGCACCGGGGCCGAGAAGACCCTGGATTTCAGGAAGGCGCCCAGTCTGGTGGTCGGGAGCGGAGACCGGCTGCTCGCGCATACGTCCGACCGGTCCGCCGTGCTGACATGCGATTGGGACTTCACAACTATGAAGCCGTTGTCGGCTGCGTACCACACTCAGTTTCTGTGAACGCAGGCAACGCCGAGCGAGGGCGCGGCCCTTCGAAGATAAGGCAGGCAGAAGAGGATGCACCCCCTGTTCTGCGTACGCCATAGGGTGCCTTAACCATTACTGTAGGGGAGCCAAGGGACGATAAGCCGTCAGCGCCGGGGAAGATGGTGCAAGACCATCACGGTGCCGCCACTGTAAGCGGGGAGCGACCCTGCCGAATGCCACTGTCTAAAAGGCAGTGACGGGTGAACAGTGAAGGGTGACGAGTGTGGGAGAGCGGAACGCTCCTTCACGCACGCATCACGCTTCACGCGTCACCCATCACGCTGCCGGATGGGAAGGCGCGGGGTAGCGATGAGCCGCAAGTCAGGAGACCCAGCTGACGGACAGCCTCAACACCCTTCGAGCCAAAGGGAGGTCGGTATGTCACGGGAGTTTGCTTGTCCTGTTCTGCGCGCGCTGTTCGTGGTTTCTTCGATGGTTGTGCCGCTTCATGCCGCTTCGGCGCAAGACATCGCCATGGCCGATCAGGCTGAGGTCATCGAGGCGGGAGAGGTCGTCGTGAGCGCCACTAAAACTCCGGTGCCGGTGAGCCAGGTCACGAGCGCGGTGGAGGTGATCACCGGTGAAGAGCTGCAGCGCCGGCAGATCCGGACCGTCGTGGACGCGCTTCGCCTGAGCCAAGGCCTGTCGGTGTTCTCCAACGGAGGACCGGGGTCGTCGGCGACCGTGCGTATTCGTGGGAGCAGTTCCGATCAAGTCCTGGTGCTCATCGATGGCGCGATCATGAATAGCGCCACACTGGGCAGTTTTAATTTTTCGAACCTGACGACGGACAATATCGAACGGATCGAAATTCTTCGCGGCGCACAAAGCATGCTGTGGGGGGCCGACGCCATGGGGGGCGTGATCAATATCACCACGAAAAAGGGCGGGGCCGCTCCGTCCGCCAGCGGGTTCATCGAGTACGGTTCCTTCTCGTCCTTGCGGGAGGGCTTGCAGGCTTCCGGACAAAAAGGACCGATGGACGTGTCGGCCGCCCTCTCCCGATGGGACGTCACAAGCTTCTCCGCCGTGAATTATCGCCGCGGCGCGTCGGAACGGGACGGGTTCCACAACTGGCAGGGGTCGACCCGGATCGGGGTGACGCTGCCCCGTGACGGGCGTCTGGATCTGACGTTTCGGTTGCTCCAGGGGCGGATCAATTTCGACAATGGATTTGCTCCAGGATTCGACGTCCTCGGGGCCTACAGCAATAGCCAGCAGTTCGTGTACGGCGCGTCCTACCAGCAACCGATCAACAGCTGGTGGAATCAGTCCTTGACCCTCACGCGACAGACGGAAACGCTGGGAACGGTGTCCGGAACCACGCAGCGGAACCTCCTGACGGGCGCCATCTCCACGCCGTTTGGAGGCCAATCGGAAATCAATACGGTGTCCAATCGAGTCGAATGGCAGCATAATTTTCAAGTCGCGAAACCGTTGTTGCTCACGGCCGGGTATCAGTATCGCGATCAACAAGGGGAGAATCTCAACACCGCCGCCAATACGGTCACGTTCAATAATAAAAGCCTCTCGAGCCACGCGGGGTTCGCGCAGGCGCAACTGAATGTGTGGGATCGCGTCTTTGCCACCGGCGGAGTGCGGGTCGACGATTACAACGTCTTTGGAACGGCGACGACCTACAGAGCCACGGCCGGCTACCTTCATCAGGAAACCGGCACAAAAATTCGAGGCAGTTACGCCACCGGGTTCCGCGCTCCCACGATCAACCAGCTTTTCTTTCCCGATTTCGGCAATACCAATCTCAAGCCGGAGCGGAGCCAGAGCATGGATGTCGGTGTGGATCAATATCTGCTGAGCAACCGGCTGACGTTGAGCGCCGGCTACTTCTGGAACCGGTATCGAGACATGATCGTGGCCCAGCAGAGTGCGACTGTCTGCGGCGTCGGTCCCTTCGGTCCGAACTTCTGCGCGCAAAATATCGGGCTCGTCGGGACGAAAGGGTGGGAGGTAAGCGTCAAGTATGCCCTGCTCAAAGACCTTCCCGGCGTCAAACGATTGGATCTGCAGGCACAATATACGAATACCTTGACCCGGAATCTTGGCGAGGAGGCGGGAAACCGGGTGCCCCGTATTCCGGTCGATCAATGGAGCCTCATCCTCAGCTATCAGCCGATCGAACCGCTGATGGTGACGCTGGAGGGCCGGTACGTGGGCTCTCGGTTTGAGGACGTCAGCAATACCCAGAAGCTGAATGCGTTCGACGTCTGGAATCTGACGGCGAACTATGAGGTCGTCAAAGGGGTGCAGACCTACCTGCGGGCGGAAAATCTCTTCAACGAAAAGTATGAGGAGATCCTGAATTTCGGTACGCCTGTGCGATCCGTGTTTGCCGGTGTGCGCGTGACGTACTAACGGATCGGAGGACTTGTGGAATATCCGCGACTCGTCATAGCCGGGACCTCCAGCGGCGTCGGCAAAACCACGGTGACCTTGGCGTTGCTGGCGGCTCTGAACGCTCGGGGCCGCCGGGTGCAGCCGTTCAAGGCCGGGCCCGATTTCATCGACCCCGGTCATCATACGGCCGTCACCGGCCGCGTGTCCCGCAACCTGGACGGCTGGATGCTGGGCGAGGCGCTCAATCGCGAGATCTTCGTGCATGCCGCGGCCGGTGCCGATCTGTCGCTGATCGAAGGGATGATGGGACTGTTCGACGGGAGTTCGCCGGTGAACGAGATCGGCAGCACAGCCGAATTGGCCAAGCAACTCGCTGCGCCGGTCTTGCTGGTGATCGATGGGAGCGCGATGGCCCGGTCGGCGGCGGCCATGGTGGCCGGATATGCCCGTTTCGATCCGAAGCTGCGCGTGGCCGGCGTGCTGTTCAACCGGGTCGGCGGCGAGGGGCACTATCGGCTCTTGAAGGAGGCCGT
>CBDIWQ010000173.1:0-9061 GCA_965285965.1 uncultured bacterium
CTCTCGACGCTGCGCATCCTGGGCAGCGTCGGCGAGCCGATCAATCCGGAAGCCTGGGAGTGGTTCCATCGGGCGACCGGCGGTGACAAGCCCATCATGGATACCTGGTGGCAGACGGAAACCGGGTCCATCCTTATCACACCCCTGCCCACCGTCCCTCTGAAACCAGGCTCAGCCACCAGGCCGTTCCTGGGCATCGAAGCCGACGTGGTCGATCGTGCAGGTCGAAGCTGTCCACCGGGGGCCGGCGGGTTCGCCGTCATCAAAAAGCCGTGGCCCTCCATGATGCGGACGATCTACAAGGATCCGGAACGGTACCTGACCTATTGGAATACGATTCCCAACTGCTACACAGCGGGCGACGTGTGTCACAAAGACGCCGACGGCTATATGTGGTTCATGGGCCGTGCCGACGATGTCATCAAGGTGGCCGGCAACCGGCTCGGCACAGCCGAAGTCGAGAGCGCCTTGGTCAGCCACCCGGCTGTGGCCGAAGCCGCCGTGATCGGCAAACCCCACAAGACGGTCGGCGAATCCATCAAGGCGTTCATCATTCTTAAACAAGGCGAAACAGAAAGCCATGACCTGGTCCAATCCATCAAGGACCAAGTGAAAGCCGAATTGGGGAAGATCGCCGTGCCCTCCGAAATCGAAATTGTCTCGTCGCTGCCGAAAACACGGTCGGGCAAGATCATGCGGCGGGTGCTGAAAGCCAAGGAGTTGGGACACGATCCCGGCGACATTTCCACGATCGAGGAGTAAGGCGGCTACCCGCCCCGACGGGTTTTGTTGACCGTGCGAAACGTGATGGAATAGCGCAAGGCTTTGGTAGGCGGGATGGAATGCTGCCAGCACCTGCGAGCCTCGCCGGAGAGCACATAGGCCGATCGTGGTTCCAGGACCCACTCGGCCATCTCCCGGCCGATTTTTGTTTTCCGCTGGAACCGCATGCGGCAGGCGGCCAGGAGCGAGACTCCCGCCACGATGGGACCGAACATCGGTGCATCGCGATGCCAACCGATGCCGGCGCCCGCTTCATAACGGGTGACCAGCACCTCTTCCAATCCATCCGCCGGAAGCGCCATGAGGTTCGCGACTCGTTCTCGCAAGGGCATAAGCCACAACGGAATCGGCTCGGTCGGCGTGATGCGCCACGTCTCGTAGCCATAATCCCATCCGAAATGCACCACCCGGCGCTTCGCCACCACACCATGCATTTCGACTTCTGAAAACGCCAAGGTCCCGATCCGTTCGAGCAGGCCTTGTTCTTCTGTCGGGCATATCCATTCAGGCAGGTACTGAAACCCTTCTGGAAGGGCAGGGTCGAGGAATGGGAAAAGCATCCGTCATTGTACTGAGCGCAGGGCAGCGACCAGAAGGGCCAAGGAACATGACTCGATCTACCGGACGAGGTTCGCTACAATACAGTTCACAAGGAACAAGGCCGCCATCCCACTCGGAGACTGTGCATGCGAAAACCGGGAGAGCCGATTTATCAACGGCGCCACATTGCGGGTCTGGCGCTTGCCGTGGGACTTCCGCTCGTCCTGCTCCAGCTTTATAAAACCTATGTCGGGCCTATCAGTTTCGGCGCGCAACTCCTGGTAGGGTTCGTCATTTCCGTCGCCGCCGGCCTGGCGCTCTATCTGACCTACCGGTCCTCGGCGCAGAACGAACCTTAGAGCAGGCCCCGCTTTTGGAGATAGTCTTTGTCGATGACAGGGGACGGTCTCTGCGGAACCTGACTCCGTTCCTGCAGCAAGCGTTCGACGTATTTGCCGATGAGGTCCGCTTCCAGGTTGACCGGGTCGTTGACCTGCTTGAGGCCCAGCGTCGTCACTTTGGCGGTGTGCGGGATGACGGCGATCGTAAACCCGTGTGGGGTCACGTCGTTGATGGTCAGACTGATCCCGTCCACGGTGATGGAACCCTTCAGCACGCAATACCGCAGGATCTCGGGGGGCGCTTCGATCGTGAAGTAGATCGCATTGCCTTCCTGCTGCCGGATGCGGATCGTCCCCACTCCATCGACATGGCCGGCCACCAAATGTCCGCCGATACGCTCGTTCAACTTCATGGGCCGCTCCAGATTGACCGGGGCGCCCGGCATCAGTCCGCCAAGGGTGGTCACCGAGAGCGTCTCAGGCGAAACGTCGACCGAGAAATCACGTTCACCCCTGCATACGACGGTGAGGCAGATGCCGTTGACACTGACACTGTCTCCGGTTTTCAGATCGCCCAGAACGGTTTCGGCCAGAATGGTCATGCGCGATCCGGCCAGCGTCTTCTCCATCATCGTCACGGCGCCCATTTCTTCCACAATCCCGGTGAACATCAATCTTTCCTCGTCATGATCTGCCTCACCACATAGACAAAAAGAACGAGCAGGATGACCACTCCGATGGAGGCCATCACCCCGATGATCATATCGCCTGACGAGACGTCCTTCATGAACGCATTATAATCACTTTGGGCTATTTATTCTGCATCGAGCGCCAGAATACAGCGGCAGCCGCCGCTTGAATTCCGGCAATGACGGCAAAGGCGCCGGCATAATTCATCTGCGCGATGAGCACGCCGGCCAGCAGAGGCCCGGTCGCATGGCCGATGTCGCCGATGGTCCCTTGCATCCCCATTCCGGCCCCCAGCGACTTGAAGGCGGAACTGTCGGCCACGAGCGCTGACGACGACGAGGAGACGACCGCCTCGCCGAACCCGAATCCGGCCGACAGCAGGAGCAACAGCGGGAACAGGGAGATGTGCGGTATGCACACAAAAGTGCCTGCGCAGATCAACAAGCCGATGACAATCAACGGCTCCCGTCCGACGCGGTCGGAGACGCGACCCATGATCGGTTTCGACACAAACGAGGTCCCGGCCTGGAAGGTAAACAAGAGTCCGACCTCGCCCGGGTTCAATCCCGCCGAGACGCCGTACAGAGGCAGGAACGCCATGAGCGCTCCGTTGGCAATCATCTTGGCCGCGTCCGTGGCGCTGGTGATCAACACGGTCCGATTGCGCGCCACCGCGGCGAAGCCCTTCCACATTTCCGCCAGCAGCGGAGCCACTCCTGTTTCATGCACCCTGGGAGGCGGCGGCGTCAGGTGCAGCGAGTAAAAGAGCAGGATGGCGATGCAGCCGAACACTCCGGCGGTGATAAAGGCGGAGGTAAACCCGGCCGCATACGCCAGGGACCCCCCGATAAAGGGACCAAGCAACGCGCCGGCCTGAGTGCTCGCGGTGTACGTGCCGAGCGCGGCACCCCGCCGTTCGCGGTACAGATCGGCTACGGTCGCGAGCGCGCTGGGCGCAAAAATGGCGGTCGCGAGCCCGTGAAAGATCCGTAAGACCGTGAGTAAATCCAGATCGGAAATGAAGGGATAGAGGAATGGCGGCAGGCCGAATGCCATCACACCGACGCGCAGCAACATGCGCCGCCCGTAGATATCGGAGAGGGCGCCGGAAGGCAGCTTGAGGAACACGCCGGTGAGAGTGGAGACCGAGACGATCAGTCCGATGCGTTCCGGCCCGGCGCCCAGCGATTCCGCAAATAACGCCAGAACCGGCATCCGAACCATGTTGTAGCTGATGAACGCAAACACCCCGATGGCACAGAGCAAGGCGAAGCTGCGGGAGGTCGTCATGGCGCGGCTTTCCTCGGCTCCCCGGAGGCCGGAGCACGCAAAGCGTCGAGCGCGTTTCTTAAAGAAGCCACCTCCTCCTTCGGTAGCCCGGGCGGATCGGTCGCTTCGATTAAGACCCGATCCGGTTCCCGGCGCATGATCCGGCTCAATTGATTCACCGTTTCGACTCCTTTCATGAGCTTGCGCGTCACCGTGCCGCCGACGAGCGGTCGCAGCAGCGACACGAGTCCGGATAACACGCGATTGTCCAATCGGGTATAGGCCACCATCGTCGTATCCATCGCTTCTGTGCCGTCGGCGTTCTTGACGGCATGCATCCTCAGAAGCAGCACGGCTTTGCCGGTAAGGTGCGGCAGTACCCGGCCGTCCTGTGACCCTTCCAGGTAATACAGGCGAGTGGTCCGGTCCTGATACACCAATTCGATCATGCCTTCCGCACCCTCTCCATCGTTCCCCCAATACCGGTTGGGCCCCCGGACCTCGGCCCGATAGAGCGCAAGGTCCAACCGGTTGATCAATGTGGCGGCCATGGTGGGATGATCCAACAAGAACCGGTACATCCCGTGCGGCAGGGTCGTCCGGATCGGCCCGATCTTATTGGCGGTCGTGTACTGGGACATGATCGGATGGAGACGACAGGTCCACTGCCCCTCCACTTGCTCCATGGGAAAGGTCACGCCCGCGTGCTGGGACGGCAGCCGGCAGCGGTCCGCCGCCCACGACACCGTGGCCGTACTGAGCATGGCCAGCGCCAGCGTCGGCAGAAGAGCGCCTCCGCGGCTCATGCAGGCGGTTTTTGAACGGCGATAGTAAGGTGAATCGGAAAGAGGAGGCGCGCGTCATGCCGGCCCCGAGCCTGCCGTAGGAGCGTCTCCAGAGAGGGCTGGACGATCCCTTCAAAGGATACGGTTCCGTTGGTGACGACCGTGAGCGGCTTCGCCGGATCGATGAGCGCATCGTTGAGGAAAAGACTGTACCGCTGAACCCGATCCGCGGTGACCTCAATGCGATTCGGCGCGGCAATAGTGGCATCCAGCCTGGCATACTCCCGCCCTTTGATCCGGTCGTCCCGTTTATTGACCAAATCTTCCGAAAAGGCCGCGATGGGATCCGTGGCTTCCAGGCGAAGCCAGCTGAACGGCTGTAAGTGCGTCGCTTCCCGCACCATGGTGAGCCTCGTCGGATACGGATTGCGCCGTTGGAGATTCAACCAGGCAATCAAATCAGGCAACTCTTCTCGCGGAAAGTAGTGTCCGCCGGCCATCGGATGTTCCCGGTTATGCTCCCGGTAGCGATGCGGATAGCCGAGCGCCGCCAGTTCGCGCGAGATGGATCGGCTGAGCTCCACCGGCATGACCTGATCCTTGGCGCCATGGATGATATAGACCGGTGTATTGCGGAGATTCGCCAAGAACGGCATCAGGACCGCATCCAGGCCGCCCGCCATGGGCGCAATGCCTGCAAACATGGGCGCCTGATGCATCCCGATGAGCCATGCGCCGATGCCGCCGTTGGACATCCCCGTCAGAAAAATCCGATCCGGGTCGATATGATATTGCCGCTGAACCTTGCGGACCACCGCGATGACGAGATCTTCCGCCCGCCGGGTGAACCAGGCGCCGGCCGGATAAGTCGGACAGACCAGCAGATAGTCCTCGCCTAACCGGCTCTGCCAGCGCTCCAGATAGGATTCGCCGGTAAACCCTGCCCCATGGAGACAGACGACTAATCCATAGCCTTTCGTCGGTTGATACGTCAGCGGCACGGATAGCGCGTACTGGTAACTACGATCATGGACTGCGATCCGCTCATCCGCCATCGTGCCCAGCGGCTGCGCGACGTAGGCCCGTCCGGTTTGCACCGCGCGTCCCACCCGCTCGATCGTAGCCTCCGGATGGGCCAGAATCACTTGCAACGTCGATTCCGCTTGCGCCGCATCCGGGTCATCGAGATACGAACCGACCAGCGACGGAAGATCGGCCTCCATTGCGACAGGGTCGGCGTAAGTCACTCCGCCTGCCAGCAGCAGGATGATGCAGGTACAGACGCCGGCGAGACAGGGTCGAGTCATAGTCGTCACAGGATGTTCCACACGTGGCTACAGTCGGCCTTCGACAACAAGGTCTGTGCCGAGGCGGCGTGCGGTGAACCTTTGGAGTTGCACCGCCTGAGCCAGGCGGCGCGGACTCGCTCCGCCGATGACGCCGGTCGACTGAAGCCCGCCCATCAGCCTGGGTGCCAGGTACAGACGAACCTCATTGATCAGTCCCGCTCTGAGGAATGCGGCATTGAGGTCGCTGCCGCCTTCCACAATGATCTGGGTCAGCCCGCGTTGCCCCAATCGTGTGAGCAGAGGCCCCAGGCCGACCCGGTGGTTTGCCGCCGGAACTACGAGGACTTCAATGCCCTTCCGCTCCAGCCGGGCTCGCTTGGCGGCCGAGGCGGCCGACGTCGTGGCCACGAGGGTGCGGGCTTTCCGTTGCCCGGACAGGATCCTGGCGTCCGGACTGATGCGAAGGCGACTGTCCAGCACGACCCTGAGCGGTTGCTTGGCCGCCAAGGCGGTCAACCGGGGCGGACGCCGCGCCGTCAATGCCGGATCATCTTTGAGCACGGTGCCGATCCCGACGAGGACGGCATCCGCTTGCGACCGGAGACGATGGACTTCCTGCCGTGATGACGGACCGGTGATCCAGCGTGATTCGCCCGTAGCGGTGGCAATCTGCCCGTCGAGCGTCATGCCGGCCTTCAGGGTCACATACGGACGTTTCGTCCTCGCCCAATGGCTATACGCCCGATTCAGTTCTTCCGCCTCCGCGCGCCCGACCCCGACCGTGACGGAGACTCCGGCGCGGCGCAACTGGGCCACTCCTTTGCCGCTCACCGACGGATTCGGATCGATCATGGCGACGACGACGCGCCGGATTCCGGCGCGAAGAATCGCCGGGACACAGGGCGGCGTCCGCTTGTTCAGATGGGAACAGGGCTCGAGGGTCACATATAGTGTGGCGTCCCGGGCGCGTGATCCAGCCTGCCGGAGCGCGAGGACCTCTGCATGGGGTTCGCCGGCCGCGTGGTGGTAGGCCTCTCCGATGACCCGGCCGTTCGCAACGACCAGGGCACCGACCATCGGGTTCGGACTGGTCTTGCCGCGGCCCTTCTCAGCCAACAGAAGGGCGCGCGCCATGAACGCCTCGTGAGAAGCCCTCACCGTTTCTTGCGCGCGACGCGCGAGCGACCTTTTGAGGCGCCGGCCGCACGGGCGGCCTTCACCCGCGGACGCGGGCGCGAGGCGCGCTTGGGCGCGGATTTTTTCCGGACCGGCTTGGCCTCGGCTGCCGACAATGCGGCTTGGGCGGCCGCAAGGCGTGCAATGGGGACGCGAAACGGCGAACAACTGACATAGTCCAATCCGAGCTGGTGGCAGAATTCCACGGAACTGGCATCGCCTCCGTGCTCGCCGCAAATGCCCAGTTTGATGCCGGGTCTCGTCCGGCGACCGCCTTCGATGGCGATCTTCATCAGCGCCCCGACGCCTTCCCGATCAAGGACCGCAAAGGGATCGCTGTCCATCAGGTTCATGGTCTTGTACTGATCGATGAATTTGGCCGCGTCGTCCCTGGAAAACCCGAACGTGGTTTGCGTCAGATCATTGGTCCCGAACGAGAAGAATTCCGCCTCCGTCGCAATGCGGTCGGCCGTGACGGCCGCGCGCGGCAGTTCGATCATCGTGCCGACGAGGTAGGTCAGCTTGACGTTGTACCGCTTCATGGTCTCGAGGGCGACTTCGCGGACCAGGTCCTTTTGTGATTTCATTTCCGAGACCATGCCGACCAGCGGAATCATGATCTCCGGCACGATCTTCTTGCCCTCTTTGGCCAGCTCGCAGGCGGCTTCCATAATGGCGCGGGCCTGCATGCGGGTGATTTCCGGCATGGTGATCCCCAGCCGGCAACCGCGCAACCCCAGCATAGGATTGAATTCGTGCAGTTCTTCCACCCGGGCGAGCAGCCGGCGTTGCTCTTCCAACTTTACGCCGTCCCTGCCGGTCAATTCGAGTTGGGCGATCTCCACCATCAGCTCCTCCCGCTTGGGCAGGAATTCATGCAGCGGCGGATCAAGCAATCGAATCGTGACGGGATACCCCTCCATCTCCCGGTAGAGTCCGATGAAGTCCTCTTTCTGCAACGGCAGCAGCTGGTCCAGGAACTTCTCCCGCTCTTCCGCGGCCCGGGCGAGAATCATTTTCTGCATGATGGGAATGCGGTCTTCGGCAAAAAACATATGCTCGGTCCGGCAGAGCCCGATGCCTTCCGCGCCGAAACCCCGCGCCATCTTAGCCTGATCGGGCACATCGGCGTTTGAACGCACGCGCAAGGTCCGCATGCCGTCAGCCCAGGACAGCAGCGTTTCGAACAATTGATACTTTTCGGATTTCTTCGGGTCGAGTTTGCCTTGCACGACTTGGATGATCTCGGACTCCACGACCGGCAGGTCGCCGTCATAGACGTTCCCGGTCGATCCGTTGACCGACAAATAATCGCCTTCCCGGAAGACTTTCGACCCGATTCGGACCGACTGGTTGTCGATCACATCCACCGCCTCGCATCCCGCCACACAGACTTTGCCCATCTGCCGCGCGACCACCGCGGCATGGGACGTCATGCCTCCGCGGGCGGTCACAAAGCCCATGGCCGCATTCATGCCGTGAATGTCGTCGGGGCTGGTTTCATCGCGAACCAGGACCACGCGATCGCCGGCGGCCCTCATCTCGACCGCTCGATCCGGCGTCAAGGCGAGCTTGCCCGAGGCGGCGCCGGGGCCCGCCGGCAAGCCCTTGCCCAGCGGCGTCGCACTGGATTCCGCCTTCGCATCAAAAATGGGATAGAGATATTGGGACAACTGGTCAGGCCCCACCCGCTGCACCGCCTCGCGTTTCGAGATGAGCCCTTCCTTCACCATTTCTACGGCGATGCGCACGGCGGAGATGCCGGTGCGCTTGCCGACACGGGTCTGGAGCATGTAGAGCTTGCCCTCCTGGATGGTAAACTCCAGGTCAAGCATGTCCCGATAGTGCCGTTCGAGTTTCTTGTACGTCGTTTCCAGTTCCTTGTAGGCCTGCGGCACCGTGCGGGCCAATTCCGTGACCGGCAAGGGATTCCGGATTCCGGCGACCACGTCTTCACCCTGCGCATTCATCAGACATTCGCCAAAAAACTTTCTTTCGCCGGTCGAAGGGTCCCGGGTAAAGGCCACGCCGGTGCCGCTGGTGTCGCCCATGTTCCCGAACACCATCGCGACCACGTTGACGGCCGTTCCCCAGGAGTCCGGGATGTTGTACAGCCGCCGATAGGTGACGGCTCGCGAGCCCTGCCAGGACGAGAACACCGCATGGATGGCCATCCGCAGCTGTTCGT
>CBDIWQ010000174.1:0-7166 GCA_965285965.1 uncultured bacterium
GGCCAACGCGCGTTCCGTCGCCTGCTGCGTCTTGGCATCCGGCATCGAGCGCGGGTCGGGCACTTTCTGGTCCACGCCCGTCACCATGCCCGGGCTGGTGCCCCAACTGACCTGGGGCGCGATGTCCTCGGCCCGCATGGTCACCGTGGCGTCGTATCGGGCGTTGGAATCGGTCTTGAGCTGTTGCCACACACGCACCGCCTGCTCGTAGCGTTCGCCCTGGGGAGCCAGGGGCCGGCCTTTGATGTAGGCGAACGTCTTTTCATCCGGCGCCACCATCCCCGCGCGCGCACCGGCCTCGATCGACATGTTGCAGAGCGTCATGCGCCCTTCCATGCTCAAGGCCCGCACGGCCGAGCCTGTGAACTCAATGACATAGCCGGTTCCGCCCGCGGTGCCGATTTTCCCGATGATGGCCAGGATCATATCCTTGGCGGAACAACGTTCCGAGAGGGTGCCATCGACGCGAACCTCCATCGTCTTAGGCCGGTTCTGGACCAAACATTGGGTCGCGAGCACGTGTTCCACTTCACTGGTGCCGATGCCGAAGGCCAGGGCGCCGAAGGCCCCGTGCGTCGAGGTGTGCGAATCGCCGCACACGATCGTCGTGCCGGGAAGGGTAAAGCCCTGCTCCGGTCCAATGACGTGCACCACTCCCTGGCGGATATCGCCCATGCCGAAGAGCGTGATGCCGAAGTGTCGGCAATTCTCTTCGAGCGTGTGAATCTGTTTGGCGCTGATCGGATCCGCAATGCCCAGCGTCCGGTCCGTGGTGGGGACGTTGTGATCCGGGACCGCCAGCGTGGCGGCCGGGCGGCGTGGCCGCCGTCCGGCGAGTTTCAGGGATTCAAACGCTTGCGGCGAGGTGACCTCGTGGACCAGCTGGCGATCGATATACAGCAAGGTGGTGCCGTCGGCCTCTGCCCTGACGACGTGGGATTCCCAAATCTTCTCGAATAAGGTGGTGCCAGCCATGTACGACTCCTCGTCCTGTCGATTCCGAATTGAAGAGGCCCATTAAACATAGGCGTTCGTCGGCTTGCCAGAACCGGTTCAACCCACCGGCTTTAGTTTCCCTCGGTGCGACCGAAAAGAAAGGCGATGGATCCGTTACTCAATCCCGACTCCATTTCGATCCCTCGTTGGACCATTAAGCGGGACACCCGGTCGGCCGGTTGTGCGTTCTGCGGGTCGGCCGTCGTCTGCGTGACAACGGATACTCGGCAAATGGCCTTCTGCAGCTGTCGCCTGGTCGAATACCGGCTGCTCTCACGAATGAGCCCACCCCGAGCCAAGCGCGCCCAACACTGATCCTCCGTCTTGCATCGACGCCTCCGACATGATAGCTGGAGCAGCGTCATTGCACTGCTGGCAATCGGCGGAGAATCGAACCGTGCGGGACGAGATTTGGACGCAGGCAGCCGTTATCGCCTGGTCGCGGCTGCTCCTGATCAGTTTTCATCGGTGGACCGGCCGGCATCTGCTGGGCGGCCAGGGGACGCCCGCCGAACAAGCACGCCTGCTGTTTTTCTCTCCGCTGGTCGTGGTCTCACACGGCGTCGAAGCGGATCCGGTCCTCAATTACGGCAACCAAGCGGCGCTCGACCTCTGGGAGATGCCCTGGATGGACCTCATCCGAACGCCGTCGGCCCAGACCGCCGAGCCGGTGAACCAGGCGGAGCGGGCGCACTTCTTACAGAGGGTGGCCGAACGGGGCTATGTCGAAGGATACCGCGGCGTACGAATTTCGGCACGGGGCCGACGTTTCTTCATCGAGGAGGCGCTGGTATGGAATGTGATCGCTGACGCAGGCCATCGGGTCGGGCAGGCGGCGGCGTTCTCGCGTTGGCGTCCGCTGCCGGAAGACGCGGCAAGCGCTTAGGTCCAGAGCTCGAGCGGGCCGTGCTGCGCAATGCCCCGCAGTAAATCACGGGAGGTGAGCATGCCGATCGGTTTACGGTCGGGATCCAACACGGGCACCGCATGGATGTGCCCATCCAGCATCACCCGGGCAATGTCTCGGATGTCCGTGGTCGGTGTGGCTGAGATCACGCGCGACGTCATGATGTCCGCCAGTCGGCGCTGAGTTGCCTGGCTGCGATCCGCCCGTGTGATGAGTTCAGGCACATGATGGAGAAGGTCCCGGTCGGACAGAATACCCACGAGCGTCCCATGGACGGAGGTGACCGGAATATGCCTGAAACCCTCCTCCTGCATGAGAATCCAGGCTTCGGCCAGCGTGCGGTCGGAGGGAAGCGTGAACACCGGTGTGGTCATGAGATCACGGGCCAGCACCGCGGGCTTTGAGCCTTCGGTGGGCCCTGTCTGTTGCCGGTAGGCTGTCTGCGCCGCCACCACGGCCTGGTCGGGAGCCGGCTTCCCGCCGTCGGGATCCGCCGGCTCAGCCCGCATCAGCCGCGGCAGCGCGGGCTTGATCGGGAAGATTTCTGCGATGCCGTTGACGGCAAGCACGATAGGCATGGCGATGATTCCTTGACGGCTGTATCGGCATCGCACGGTAGAAACTTAAATGGAGCCGCCTCCGCTCACGGGGTCGGAGGCTCGTCAGAGAGCAACTGGAAGCGCGTGCAGAGACGCCCGGCGACCATCACCGGCTCGGCGAACATCGCAGCCGGACGAATCCACAATCCCCGCTCCCCGTACCGCGCCCGATAGACCACAAACTCCTCTTCCGTTTCGGAATGCCGGGCCGTTCCGATGACGTCATATTCCTGTCCTTTGTAATGTCGATAACGTCCGGGGACGATAGGCATGCAGAACCTCCTCTTGTGGGACGATGCTAGCGCCGCTTCGGATGAATGGCTAGTCCCGCCTTGAAGGCGCGGGCCTGCCATGACATGATCGGCGCGCCATGGAACCCCGTCCCATTCAGCATGATGTGATCGTCATCGGAGGAGGGTCCGCCGGATATGCGGCGGCACGGACCGCGCGCGCGGCGGGAGCCGACGTCGCCATTGTGGATCCCGGTCCGCTGGGCGGACTCTGCATCCTGCGCGGCTGTATGCCGACCAAGATTATCCTCCGTTCCGCCGAGATTGCCGCACTGATGCGCCGCGCCCGGGAATTCGGCCTGAGGCCCGTCGACGTCAAAGGCGATCTGGGCGCCATTGTAGCCAGGAAACAACGCTTGGTCCGCGAGTTCGCAGACTATCGCATTGAACAACTGCGCGATCCCGGCTTCACGCTCTATGAATCAGCGGCCCGCTTTCTGTCGCCGCAGGTGATTCGCGCCGGATCGCAGAGGCTCACTGCCGGCTCCTTCATCATTGCCACCGGCTCCGTCCCGAAACAGGTTCCGGTTCCCGGCTTGTCGGACGTCGGGTATCTGACCAGCGATGAGCTGCTGGACGTCACGGAGCAGCCGGAGTCGTTGGTGGTGCTCGGCGGCGGGCCGGTGGGCTTGGAAATCGGACAATTCTTTGCGCGCATCGGCACACGGGTCACGTTGATTCAACGGGCCGCGCACGTGCTGTCCCATCTCGATAGCGACATCGGCTCCACGCTCGAGCGGGCCCTGCGCGAGGAGGACATGACGGTCGTGACCGGCACCCGTTTGCTCGAGGCTACGGGGACGGCCGGCAAAAAAGCGATCCACTTTCTACATGACGGACAGGCATGCATCGTGTCGGGAACCGAGATTCTCCAAGCCCTGGGTCGCCGGCCGAATATCGACGGGCTTGACCTCGCCGCAGCGGGTGTAAAGGCGGACGAGGGCCGGATTCTCGTCGATGGCGCGCTGCGGACTTCGCAGCCGCATATTTTCGCAGTCGGCGACGTGACGAATCTATACGACATCGTGCACATCGCCATTCAGCAGGGTGAAATCGCCGCCTATAACGCCTGTCATCCGGCCCAGCCTGTCCAGCTGTTCGACGACCGGCTGGTCACCGAAGTGATATTCACCGATCCGCAGATTGCTGTCGTCGGTCTGAGCGAACGGGCCTGCCGTGACCGGGGCATCGTCTATCTGACGGCCTCCTATCCCTTTCCGGATCACGGGAAGGCCATGGTGCTCGGCACGTCCCACGGCTTTGTGAAATTACTGGCGGCGCCGAGGACCGGTGAGCTGCTGGGGGCTGCGATTGTGGGGCCTGAGGCCTGTGAGCTCATTCATGAACTCATTGCAGTCATGTACTATCATGGAACGGTGTACGATTTGACGCGTATGCCGCATTACCATCCGACATTGGCTGAAATCATCACCTATCCCGCTGAATCGTTGGTGGAGCAGCTCAAGGCCTCATGAGCATACGCGGCCTCGCAGGTGTGGTTTTCACGGTAATGTGGCTCGGCCTGGCCGGCTGCCAACAGCAGTCCTGGGAGTCTGCCATGGCTGCCGGTCAGCAGGCCCTGCAGGGCGGCCGTTATGCCGAAGCGGAGGCCATTTTTGCCGTCGCCGCCACGAAAGCGGAGGCCCAATTCGGATTACAGCATCGGCACGTGGCCGTGTCCTTGTCGAACAAGGCCCAAGCGCTGGCGGCGCAAGGCAAGTATGTGGAGGCGGAACCCGTATATCTTCAGGCGCTGGAAATTTATCAGGCCGTGCATGGAGAAACCCACGCGGATGTGGCGGCCACGCTCAATAATTTGGGTGTCTTGCACCGAATGCATGGTCAATATGCCCAAGCCGAACAATTGTTGAAGCGCGCCCTGGCGATCAAAGAGCGTCTACAAGGCCCCGACCATCCCGATGTGGCGCTCACGCTCCATAACTTAGGACTCTTATCCTTGTCGCAGGGCAAGCCGGACCAGGCCGAGCCGCTCTACCGCCGTGTCCTGGCAATCCGGGAAAAGGCTCTCGGTCCTCTGGATCCGGATGTCGCCAAGAGCATGGAGGACCTGGCCGGAGTCCTGCGCAAATTGCATCAGGAGCCGGAAGCCGCCGCATTAGAAGCCCGCGCGGCTGAAGCCCGGGGCCAGCGCAGTTGAACTCCTGAGGGAGTCCAGTGTAGCGTAAGCGCATACTATGGTCGGGCAAGAACACGATCCTTCCGCCGTCAATTGGCGAGTCAACGCCGTCATCGCTCGCTCGGTCGGTGTGGTGGCCATCGCGCTGGGATTCGTGGTCGGCATGTACGGTCTGGACTATCCGGATTCCCATTGGCTGAAAACGGCGTTGGGCTTGCTGGTCACCGGCATGTTCGCTCAGGGGTATGCCCTCTATTGTTCGATCAAGCGGACGCAGCAGCTCAATTCCGGATCATGAGGGGTTCGGCACACACACTGCGACGGGCGCTTCCGGCTGTCGTGATCATCCTGAGCTGGGCCCTCGGCGCCTGCGGGACTCCTTGGCGGGACGGCTATTTTGCAAAGGGGGTCGATCGTCTGACGCAGGAGGAGGTCCGGGAGAGGTTCGGCCCCCCGCATACCGCCAAGACTCCGGCTCTGGGCGGAGATAGCATCTGGACCTACCGGTTCGCGTTGAGCGATAAAGAGCTGGATCCCTGGAATCCCAGCTTTATCGCCGATGCGTCACAATCGGTTGGAGCCTTGATGAGCAAAGGACAGGAAGGGCCCAAGCCGATGTTATATTGTTACCGGTACACCCTGACTTTCAATGAAGAAAAAGTGCTCAAAAACTGGAAACGGGAAGAGTGTGTGCCCGGGACCCGTCAGACGCTCACCGCGAAGTGACCTCGCAGTTGTCATCGTTCATGGAATCCCCGCCAGCCGGTTCATACTCAACGTCGTTTCTTCAGCCGGACCTGGCGCGGAAGGGGGCCGCCATTGCAATAGATCATGCCGATCGGGCGCTTGCCGATGCGTAGCGGCGCAATGATGGCGGAACCGGGATGGTAGAAGGAATCTTAATCACACAGCGAAAGGCGTATCGTCTCCACGTCGGGCCGAGCGAATCAGCGGACTTCTGCATCGAGGCCATTCAGTAAGGCAGTCTGTCCAAACGACTGCAGCCAGCTCTGGAAGAAGAGATTGATTCAATTAGGCCCACCTTCAGACCTTTTCACTTTAGGATGGAGCCCCAGTCTTTGACCCTGAGCGTCGGGTCCACCGCTGCCTCCGGCACGTTGACATCGTTCAGATTGCTGCAGCACAACAGGTTGAGCCAAAGCGGGCTGCCGAGGTTCAGGCAGATCTCGGAGAGCGTCGACCTCCAGTTCGCATCGAGCTTGACCCACCGCCGCGTGGCCATATTCATCATGAAGCACAGGAGCTCATTGTCGCCGCGCAGGTTCAAGTCAGGACGAAAGTTGCCTGGTCCCTCCAACGGATCCTGAGGTTTGTAACCCATGACTTGTAATCCAATTTCATGGTCCGATACTAAAGGATTGTCTAACAGCGCCTGGACCAGCGCCCTTGCCGTCTCAGCACTGAGCGGCGTACCGTAGTTACCACGGTATGCAACTGTTTGCTCCGCTTTCAGACTGAACGCACTGAACTCTTTTAGCCCGCCGTGACACAAAAGTAATCCGTTCATCATCACACTCCTCGTCACCGGTTATCCCGTCAACGTGCAAAGACGCGTTAACGCAATACATTAAGCGGAGGGTTTCAGTGCATCGGCCAGCTTCTGTTGGAAGAGGCCGAGCTCGCGGTCATAGAAGGCCTTGACGAAATCGAGCAG
This sequence comes from uncultured bacterium, assembly GCA_965285965.1. GTDB lineage: Bacteria > Nitrospirota > Nitrospiria > Nitrospirales > Nitrospiraceae > Nitrospira_D. The sequence continues at coordinate 6,605 of CBDIWQ010000174.1, forward strand.
CTTGGTGGCCATGTAATCGATCAACTGATCGCCCATCTTGGCCTGCATCTTGATCATCAGTTCCTTGTCTGCAACGAACTGATATGTGTCGTAGGCCGTATCCAATTTCGTAGATTGGTATTTCACGCACAGCGAACTGACATCAGTGGTTTTCATATTCATCGCAAACTTAATGAGCCGCACCGCAATCTCGGTTTCGTTGTAGCCAGTAATGATGCCGAAGTAGTTGAACTTTCGCTCGGTACCCTGGTAGCTGGCGAGGTTGCCGCCAGACTTCTTCAGCGCGCCTATAACGGCGTCCTTCAGGCCAGCCACATTCTTGATGTTGACGATGCTTTCCACCACGTCGGGGTCGGCGGTCAACGTAAATTGGTCCTTTGTGTAGACGTCACTTTGCGTATCCTTGAAGTTAAAGAAGGGAAAAGGAAAGTCCAGATAGGCCTGCAACCATGCGTTCATGTTCTTCAGAGCCGCATCCGGCTCCACGCCTGCGGTCTTGGCCGCATCCGTCAGCGACTTCTGAACCATGTTCTGGCACACCGCCATGACCATCGAACAGGCC
>CBDIWQ010000175.1:0-3950 GCA_965285965.1 uncultured bacterium
CCCCGGACTCTGTATGTCTTTGGTCCGATAGCCCAGATCAAGCGTCTTCACGATCGCCTGCTCCACCGCCTCGGCTTCTTTGTCCAACTGAAAGGCATAGGACAGCATCATGGCCACCGACGCAATCGTCGCGATCGGATTGGCAATATTTTTTCCGGCAATATCCGGCGCACTGCCATGGATCGGCTCAAACAGGCCGACCTTCGCCCCGATGCTCGCAGAGGGCAACATGCCGATCGAGCCGGTCAGCATCGCGGCCTCATCACTGAGAATGTCGCCGAAAATATTGTTACATAGGAGCACATCGAATTGGCGGGGGTTCCGGACGAGTTGCATGGCCGCATTATCGACGTAGATATGCCCCAATTCGACATCCGGGTAGGATTGATGAACCTCTATGACCACCTTCCGCCAGAGCTCAGAAGATTCCAGGACGTTGGCTTTGTCCACCGACGTCACCTTTTTACGCCGTTTGCGCGCCGCTTCGAACGCCACCTTCGCAATACGCCTGACTTCCTCGGTGGTATAGACCTCCGTGTTGACGCCGCGCTCCTCTCCATTGGGCAGTTTCTCAATGCCCTTGGGCTTGCCGAAGTAAATGCCTCCGGTAAGCTCGCGGATCACGAGGATATCGATACCTTCCACGACCTCACGCTTGAGCGTGGAGGCATCAACGAGGTTGGGATAGAGCTTCGCAGGCCTGAGATTCGCGTAGAGCCCGAGCGCTTCCCGTATGCCGAGCAGTGCGCGCTCCGGTCTGAGGCTGTACTCCAATCCCTCCCACTTCGGCCCGCCCACCGCCCCCAAGAGCACTGCATCGCTTTGTTTCGCCAGCGTCAAGGTCTCATGGGGAAGCGGGACACCGGCTTTATCGATAGCCTGTCCCCCGATGTCCGCCGATGCGAATTCAAACACATGGTGATATTTCCGGCCGACCGCCTGCAGCACCTTCACGGCTTCCGGCACGATCTCTCGCCCGACTCCATCCCCCGCTAAGACCGCAATCTTTGCGTTCACGTCGCCGCTCTCCTTCCGTCACACCGACACGGATCATTCCAAGACACGTTCATCTTCCAGTCGCCAGGCCGGATCGACCAAACAGAGAAACTCCACCTCACCTGTGCCCGTATTTTCCAATGACTGTTTGGCGCCGACCGGGACATAAATCACCGATCCCGGTTCCACCGAAACGGTTGTCCCTTCGATACTAAATGCGCCCCGTCCTGCCAGGAAGTAGTACACTTCGGACGAGCTCAGCGCGTGCCACTTCGATCGTCGCCCTGCCGCCAATTTGCCGTGAGCCAGGCTGTACCCCACCTTCACCGGATCCTTGGCGGGGTGCAGCAATTCGCGGAGGATCGTGTGATCCCCAGCCAGAAACTCCCGACAGTCAGAAAGCGTTCGCTTGAACACACCCGGCGCCTTTCATCGGCCGTTGAAAGGGCGACAAAGAGAGGTCCTCTTGGCCCAAAAGCGGCACTCTAGCCTGGTCTGAACAGTCAAATCAAGCGCACTCGCTGCGCGCCTTCTCCCTGCCTTGAGACCATGTACGCCAGCCGATTCAAGGCGTTCAAGTAGGCCCTGGCCGCCGCGGTAATAATGTCGGTATCGGCTCCGTGGCCGGAGACGATGCGTCCTTCTTCCTCCAAACGGACCGACACTTCGCCTTGGGCATCGGTGCCGCTGGTAACGGCATTGACGCCGAACATCAGGAGCTTGCTCTTCGTTTGCGTCATCGCCGCGATCGTTCGATACACCGCGTCGACTGGCCCATCGCCCGATCCGGACTGTTTCACCGCCTGGCCGTCGATCTCCAGTTCCACCGTGGCCGTGGGCACGCGGTCCGTCCCGCTTTCGACATGAAACGACCTTAAGACGATACGTTCGGCCATCTTGGCCAATTCTTCGGAGACGATGACCTCCAGATCCTCCTCGAAGATCTCTTTCTTGTGATCCGCCAGTTTCTTAAACCGTTCAAACGCGTGATTGATCTCGTCTTCGCTCAGCTTGTAGCCCAGTTCCTCCAGCCGCTGCCGGAAGGCATGCCGACCAGATAACTTGCCCATCACCATTTTGCTTTCGACCAAGCCGATCGATTCGGGGCGCATGATCTCATAGGTCGTCTTGTCTTTCAGCAGACCGTCCTGATGAATGCCGGAGGTATGGGCGAAGGCGTTGGCCCCCACGATGGCCTTATTGGGCTGCACCACCATGCCGGTGATCTTGCTGACGAGCCGGCTGGTCTTGGCAATTTCTTCGGTCCTGATTTGGGTGTCGGCTCGATAAAAGTCTGTTCTTGTCCGAAGGCCCATGACGATTTCTTCCAACGACGTGTTACCCGCCCGCTCCCCGATTCCGTTGATCGTACACTCCACTTGACCGGCTCCATTGCTGACGGCGGCCAGGCTGTTGGCTACCGCCACACCCAAATCATTGTGGCAATGAACGGAAATGACGGCCTGCTTGGCGTTGGGCACTCGGTCGCAAATGCCTTTGATCAATGCCCCAAACTCTTGGGGCACGGCATAGCCGACCGTATCCGGAATGTTGACCGTGCCGGCTCCCGCGGCGATGACCGCCTCGATGACTTCATAGAGATAGGCGGGGTCTGAACGGCTGGCATCCATGGGCGAGAATTCCACATCGCTCACATAACTGCGTGCGCGCTGCACCATTTCCACCGCACGGTTCTTGGCCTCCTCCCGGGTCATCCGAAACTGGTGTTTCAAGTGGATGTCGGACGTCGAAAGAAACGTATGGATCCGGACCTTCGGCGCACCCTTCAGGGCCTCCCAGGCTCGATCAATATCTTCAGGCCGTGCCCGAGCCAGGCTGCAGATGGTCGGCCCCTCCACCTCTTGCGAGATCCGCCGAACCGCTTCGAAGTCTCCAGGAGAACTATAGGCAAACCCCGCTTCGATAATATCGACGCCGAGCCGGGCCAATTGCTTCGCCACCATGACCTTCTCTTCCACATTCATGCTGGCCCCCGGCGATTGCTCGCCGTCGCGTAACGTCGTGTCGAAAATCCGAATCATCCGATTCATATTGTCACCTCTCTTCTTCTGTGAGATTGCTCAAAATGCCTTTCCAGCCAGGCCACAGGAAGCGGGACGACTGAGGCGTACCTACCGGAGATGTCGCAGGGAGGCACGCGACCGAGAACGCCGCTGAAAGGCACTTTCAGCAATCTCAAAATACAAAAGCCTCCATCCCTTGGCCCAGGGACGGAGGCTTCAAAAAGCTCCGTGGTACCACCCTGATTCGGCTCGAACAACCGTGCGGTCGTTCAATGCCCTTCATTACGCCCATTCACGGGGGCGAAGCGGAATCCCCTACTCGGCTTTCAGGAATTCGGCTCAGAGGCGAGTTCGGCGCCGCACAGGCTGGTTTGCACCATCCACCAGCTCTCTCGATCTGTGCCCGTCGCCTACTACTCCTCGTCGCAGCCGTTACGACTTTGATTCGATTGGGAGCGCGTCCTTCCCGACGCCTTTTTTCCCCAGTGCCCTGGCTACCAGCCAGAACAATCGTTCCGCCGGCCCCAGCAAGGCATAACTGGCGAACACCACAAATAACATAACTTGGGGCCAGGCTGCCACCAGCATGACCGCAAGGATGCCCCACACCAAATAGGTGATCTGCTGGCGGCCCTTGAACTTCAAATCTTTGAAGCTGCGGTACTTGATCGTACTGACCATCAGAAAGGACAGCGTGAGCGTGATGATGAGCACCAGGATCGGTTTCACCTCGGCGCCCATCCTGACGATGTGATGGTCGAACACGACCAACGACGCAATGACACCGGCGGCCGCCGGAATCGCCAGACCGGTGAAATATTTGCCGTCCGACAGCGACACGGTGGAATTAAACCGCGCCAGCCGCACGGCACCCATCGCCACATAGGCAAACATCACGGCCACCCCGAAGGTCCCTTGGCCGCTGAGCGC
>CBDIWQ010000176.1:0-5277 GCA_965285965.1 uncultured bacterium
CGTGACCGGCCCGCCCCGTTTCACGCGGCAATCAATGGCCCCATTGGCCACCGTCATCACGAGCAATTCGATGCGCCCGTCGTCAATGAGAATGCGCGCCCCGGGACGCACATCCCGGGCGAGATGAGGATAGGTCACAGCCAGTTCGACGGTCGAGGACGGGCCGACGGCCTGCGCGCCAATCTGGCCTCCCGACCTGAGCAGGCCGCCGACCAGCCGGACGTGCTGCCCGACGGCGAGGTCTACCGTCACGGCAGGGAGTCGTCCGAGGCGAATCCGTGGGCCCTGCAAATCCTGGAGGATGGCGACCGGCCTGCCTTGCCGGTCCGCGGCCTCGCGAACGGCCCGGAGGGCCGCTCCATGCGATTCGTGGGTGCCATGAGAAAAGTTCAACCGGGCGACATTCATTCCGGCATCGATCAGGCGCTCTAGTATATTGGCCTCCTGGCTCGCCGGGCCGATGGTGCAGATAATTTTGGCTTTGCGCATGAATCGGGTCGTGCGGTGCGAGAAAAAGCTGATCGCGCTGGTAACGACGCCAGCGCTCCGCGGGCATTCTAACAAAGGGGTCTGCAAGGCCGCAAAGCAACCATCCGCTGGCCTGCCACCCCCGTTTGACCTGGCCTGGCAGCCATGGTACGGTCCCGCCTCTCCCTCCTCTGGCCGCCGGCATCCGAGGACCCTCACGTGCATCTCAATGTTTCGAGCAGCGTGGTCCGCTGCTTTTCCTGTTGCGCTCGGGTATGGTGATATGGCCCCATGGACGCTTCCTCAAATTCGGACGAGCGCCGCTGACCCGGATATGTCAGCAGACAGGACTTTCATAACCGTGAGACGGTGCTTGCCAAGAGGACGCGATCGGGAGTATGACGTAAACTCCGGGACGGACACGCATGGTCATCGAGCCATGCACCGGCAAGGCCTACGATACGCCTGAACATTACCAAACGTTTGTTCCACTGAACTAATCCCACATCCGAATTGCCGAACACCACCATGACAACAAAACAGACCCTCCATACGCATCTCCAAAATGCGACGGCTCCCTGGTCATCGCTGCTCGTTGTCCCTCCGGGGATAACGGCTACCGCATTGGTCAGGCCGCCCGCCGGCTTTGTGGTTCGGCAAATCCATGGCAAGAAATGTACGACACCCTCCGGTGTGTTCGGCGAATTTTCGCGGGCGCTGGCCTTTCCCGATTACTTCGGACACAACTGGGACGGGTTGGAGGAATGCCTGGCCGATCTCGAATGGCTGCCTGCGAAGGGCTATGTCGTGCTCGTCACCGATGCGCACTGTGTGATCCCCGACGATGAAGAAGAGTATGAAACACTGCTTGAGGTGCTGAGCGACGCAGGTGAAGCCTGGAGCCAGGGACATACGGCCGATGGCCGACGCGCGCCGTTCCATGTCCTCTTCGCCGTCTCTCCGGAAGAAAAGATCAAACGGAAGCATTGGGGATTGAAAGAACTCCCGTTCGGAGAAGCTGATACCACGCCTCGGAAAAGGCGATCGGCGGCCGGCGCAAAACCAGCGACGAAAAAAAAGTAGGAGGTTGGACGACCCGCCGAGGTTACTGACGGGTTTTGCGGGCGAGATTTTTCAGACCGGTCCACAGGTGGGTAAAATGACCGCCCCTGGCCAACTCCATATCGGAGCCGATCACCAGTCGCTTGCTCCCCCGGTCCGGCGCAAGCGGATTCCAACGAGCCTGCTCGGAGAGACGATGGCTGGTGCAGATGCCATGCGTTTCACGGCGATCATCCAACGGGGCCTTTTCCCCGACGACGCCGCTGAGGCCCTCTCCTCGACACCATGAACAGATGATAGTCATCGTGGCACTGCTCTCCTTTAAAACAAGATCCCTGACCAGCAAGAAGCACGCCTAGTCATCATACTCGATATACTTAAGCAATACCGCGCTTCTTGTGGTCGCTTCCACAAGTCTGCGTATCTAAAACGATAGGAATGAATCATTTAAGACATTTTTGGGCCTCATGTGAGGCGCACAACGGCAATACTAGCAGGATGGCTTTCTTGACCCACTCTCCCGCTGCGTGATACCGTGCGCCCCCGTTATGAAGACTACGCGGTCCGCCAAACTGTTTGCTGAAGCCCAACACCTCATTCCCGGGGGAGTGAACAGCCCCGTGCGTGCGTTCCGCTCGGTAGGCGGACATCCCCGCTTCATCGCCCGGGCCAAAGGTTCCCGGCTCTATGATGTCGATGGCAACGCCTACATCGATTACGTGCTCTCCTGGGGCCCGATGATCCTCGGGCATGCCGCTCCATCCGTGATCAGCGCCATCAAAAAGGCCGCCGGACAGGGCACCAGCTATGGCGCCCCGACGGAATTGGAAGTTACGCTGGCCAAGGCCATACGGGACGCCTTCCCCTCGATGGAAAAGATCCGGCTGGTGAGTTCAGGAACCGAAGCCGTGATGAGCGCGATACGGGTGGCCCGGGGGTTTACGAAACGTGACGGCATTCTGAAGTTTGAAGGCTGCTACCATGGCCACAGCGATTATCTCCTGGCCAAGGCCGGCTCCGGTTTGGCCACGCTCGGCATTCCGGATTCTCCCGGCGTTCCGGCAGATTTTGCCAAACATACGCTTACGGCTCCCTACAACGACATCAATGCGGTCCGCCAACTGATCGGCCGGCATCGCAACCAAGTGGCCTGCATCATTGTTGAGCCGATCGCCGGCAATATGGGTGTCGTGCCTCCGGCTCCTGGGTTTTTGCCGGCGCTCCGGCAGCTGACCGCAGATAACGACATCCTGCTCATCTTCGATGAAGTGATTTCGGGATTCCGAGTGGGCTACGGTGGCGCACAGGCGCTGTATGGCATCAAGCCGGATCTGACCGTGTTGGGAAAAATCATCGGCGGCGGACTGCCGGTGGGGGCCTACGGCGGGCGGCACGATATCATGGACCTGATCGCGCCATCCGGGCCGGTCTATCAAGCCGGAACCTTATCCGGTAATCCGCTGGCCGTGTCCGCAGGCTTAGCCACGCTGAAGGAGTTAAAAGCGAGAGGAGTCTATAAGAAACTGGATGACCAATCGGCAGCCTTAGCCAAAGGCATCGGCGAAGCGGCGAAAAAGGCCGGGATTCCGCTGACACAGACCAGAGTCGGCTCCATGCTGACGGCCTTCTTCACGCCCGGTCCGGTTGTGGATTGGAATACCGCAAAACAATCGGACACCAAACGGTACGGTCAGTTCTTCCATCATATGCTGGAACAGGGCCTCTATCTTGCCCCCTCCCAGTTCGAAGCCGCGTTCCTTTCAACGGCTCATACCTCTCGCGACGTCGACCAGACCATCAAAGCCGCCGCCGCCGCGTTCAAGAAACTTTAGGCTCCTCATCCGCGCCTTCGTATCGTGCGGGATACAAGAACCATCCGTTTTGGATACTGACCCTGTACCGCAGGTCGATCAAAACGGTTGCTCAGCAAGGCCGCATCGAACGAAAGGCTGAGGCGTACTGGCTAGTACGTTGAAGCCTTGAGTGAAGAGAGAACGAAGCTGACGGCCGTTTTCATCGACCTGCTTATTCGTCGTCCTCGTCGTCCGCCTCAAGGGCCTCCTGCCGCTTCTGCTCCTCCATCGCATTGTGCAAGAGCATGCGGATGAACATCGAATAGAGCGAACCCTTTTCCAGCGTACCGCCGGGCGGAATCGCGATCTTGCCTTCTTTTATCATCCGATCCATCCACACCTTCTGATCCGGTGCGATCAGAATCGGGATTTCGACCAGTCCGACTCGACCAAACATCTCCATGATACCCGCCTCCCCGTAACGTATTTGCGATTGGATCGGTGACAGTTGTTTGAGAGGCCCATTCCAGCACGCCATTTTCCTCATTGTCAACCGAAGCTCCTGCTGGCACAGCGCATGCTTAACCCACTCCCATGCATCTCACACGAACTGCTCTCATGATCGGCAGCCTGGTCTGTTTCTTGAGCTCAGTTCTGTGGTGGGAATGTGTGGGCGCTTCGAGGCTCCCATCATCCATCGGAGAATCAACCGTTCAGCAACATTGCGACCTCTGCCGTCCTCCGTCGATCACTGAAACCGCTCCGCCACCAACCCTCCAACCGTATCGCCGGCAGCCTCCGCCTCGTCCGCCCGGTAGCCGTCCTCATCGATTACCGAAAGGCCACTACAAGCTTACGCCCTATCACAAACAGGCCGCCCGGTCTTCTCTGGGACGACTGTTCGGCAGACGGCTGCCGGCCGGCCAACCGATCTACACGATTGACGGCGATACGATCCGCCTGGGGGCGGACCGCATCAGACTCCGAGGCATCGATACACCGGAATTGAATGAACCGGGCGGTCAAGCGGCGCGGCAACGGCTCGAGCAACTGCTTGCAGCCGGCTCCATCCGCATCGTGCCGCGGGGGCAAGACGTCTATGGACGCACCGTCGCCGACGTTTTTGCCGATGGGAGAAATGTGGCTGAGGTCCTGAACCAGGAAGGTTATGCAAAACCTCGTTCCTAGCCCCGAGCCCTGCCTGGATGATCTATCCCTTGTCTTGCCCTTGCCGAATAAGGCGCGTTGCGATCAAATAGCAGAAGTGGAAAGGCGGCGGAGAGGGCTACTTCTTCTTTTTCTTATCCGAGGGATTCTCCGAAAACAGCAACCAGCCCAGCACGATGAATCCGATGGCAACACCGGTGATCGCGAGCCAGGTTCCGATCTTATCCATCTCATGACTCCTTAATAGAATCGGACTCTAGCGCGGCGAGGACCGCCTTGTCGAGGCGTTTCACCTTGCCATTTCCGTCAGTGGCGGCGAGCCGGGCGGAGCCTTCCACAATCACCCGCCCGCTGACCTTGTCTTTCACCACATGCGCACAGGTGAACGAGGCAGGACCGATCTCCGATACGGCAGTGTCGATGGCAAGGGTATCGCCATAGCGGGCCGAAGACCGATACGCAATCTCCGCATGGACCACCACAAACACGGTGCCTGCCCTCATCAGCCCCGCCACCGACAATCCGCGCGCTTGCAGGTAGCCGGTCCGGGCCCGCTCAAAATACTTCAGATAGTTGGCGTAGTAGACCACCCCGCCGCAGTCCGTGTCTTCATAGTAGATCTGGATGTCCATGAGAGCGGATGACCGGCCCGGTCGCCTACAGGTTCAGCACCGGGAACCTGGGCAGGGAAGCCTCCGCCACACCGGTGAGCTTGAGGGTGACGTCATACAGCTGCTGAACCCGTTCGGCTTTGATCGGTTCAAAGCCATGACCCAGGACAGCGTGG
>CBDIWQ010000177.1:0-5255 GCA_965285965.1 uncultured bacterium
GGTCGTCGATATCGGCTACAAGTCCGAAGGCATGATCGCCGGGGATCAATTCTCCAGCGAGGAGTTGCAGAACTTGAAGGTCGGTGATCGCTTGCAGGTATATATCGAAGAATGCGAGGACGCAGACGGCAACCTCGTGCTGTCGAAAGAAAAAGCCGACAAGATGAAGATCTGGGAAGAACTCGAGAAGCTCTACAAGGACGAGAAGAGCATCGAGGGCAAAATCGTTTCCCGGATTAAGGGCGGCATGATGGTGGATATCGGCGTGAAGGCCTTTCTGCCCGGCTCTCAGATCGATCTCCATCCGGTCCGCGACCTCGATGGGCTCGTCGGGAAGACGTTCCCGCTCAAGATCATCAAGATCAATCACCGGCGGGGCAACGTGGTCGTGTCTCGGCGGGTCTTGTTGGAAGAAACGCGCGATAAGAAGCGGCAGACCACGCTCGCCAATCTGAAAGAAGGCCAGCTCATCCAGGGCATGGTCAAGAACATCACCGATTACGGCGCGTTCATCGACTTGGGCGGGATTGACGGCTTGCTCCACATCACCGACATGTCATGGGGCCGGGTGGGCCACCCATCGGAAATGTTCAGCGTCGGGGACAAGGTCGAGGTCAATGTCCTGAAGTACGACCGGGAGACGGGCCGTATCTCGCTCGGTCTCAAGCAAAAGAGCTCCGATCCCTGGACGAATGTCGCCGGCAAGTATCCGATCGGCACGAGGGTCCGCGGTCGAGTGGTCAGCCTGACCGACTATGGCGCGTTTGTGGAGCTCGAACCGGGCGTTGAAGGCCTGGTCCACGTGTCCGAGATGTCCTGGACCCATGAAGTGCGGCATCCGTCGCGGGTCGTGTCGGTGGGCGATCAAGTGGAAGCGGCCGTGCTCAATGTCGATCCAGGGAGCCGAAAGATCTCTCTTGGCATGAAGCAGACGGCCCCCAATCCGTGGGACATGATCGAGAGCAAGTATCCGATCGGCACCCGGATCGAAGGGAAAGTGAAAAGCCTGACGGATTTCGGTGCCTTCATCGGCCTGGAAGAAGGGATCGACGGGTTGATTCACATCTCCGACATGTCCTGGACCAAGCACATCAAGCATCCCTCCGAGCTCTTCAAGAAGGCGCAGAAGGTGGAAGCCGTCGTGCTCCGTATCGATAAGGACAAGGAGCGGCTGTCGCTGGGATACAAGCAGCTCACGCGCGATCCCTGGGACGATGAAATTCCAGCCCGGTATCACGTCGGTGATGCGGTCACCGGCAAGGTGAGCAAGGTTGCGGATTTCGGCCTGTTCATCGAGTTGGACGGTGAAGTGGAGGGATTGATTCATATCAGCGAGGCCGCCTTGGATTCGCAGGCGAAGCTGGAAGACCGGTTTAAGGTGGGCGAAGATGTCACCGCGAAGATCATCAAGGTGGATCGCGACGAGCGAAAAATTGCACTCAGCCTGCGCGAACATCAAACGGATACCGATCGCAAGCAGGTGGACGACTATCACGCCTCCCAGGGCGTCTTGGACCAAAGCCTCGGACGTGCGGCCAAACAAAGCCGGAAACGTTCGCAGTCAGATGATTAACTCGTCTGATGTGCCGCCTATTGCCCGGGTGACTGATTATGGTGGATGAGCCGACAGGTTCCGGACGCAGCACCAAGCGCCGGCCGATTCGCACCATTTTATGGGTGCTTGCCGCCGGACTGGGATTGCTGTTGTTCGTCAACATCGTATTCCCCGATCTCGATCTGTCGACTGAGGACCGGATCGCGCTGATCCGCGTGGAAGGGGTGATTCTGGATTCTCAGGCGACGGTGGGGGAGCTCAAACGTTTCGGGGAAAATCCGTCGATCAAGGCCATTGTGCTGCGTATCGACACCCCGGGAGGGGGCGTGGTGCCCTCGCAGGAGATCCATGATGCGGTCCAGCGCGTCCGTGCGAAAAGCAACAAGGCGGTCATCGCCTCCATGGGGAATGTCGCCGCTTCCGGCGGCTACTACATCGCGGCGGCCACCGACCGCATTGTCGCCAATCCCGGCACGCTGACCGGCAGCATCGGCGTGATCATGGAAACGGCCAACGTCGAAGGGTTGCTGCAAAAACTGGGCGTTGAAGGCGTGGTCATCAAGAGCGGAAAATTCAAGGATGTCGGTTCGCCGCTCCGCAAAATGAGTGATGAAGAACGAAGCCTCATGCAAATAGTGATGGACGACGTGCATAAGCAGTTCATTGAAGCGGTGGCGGCGGGCCGGGCCCTGGAACTGGCGGACGTGCAAGCGCTGGCCGATGGGCGCATCTTTACGGGCCGCCAGGCGAAAGACGCCAAGCTGGTCGACGAACTGGGGAACCTGGAAGATGCGATTCAATTGGCTGCGGACGTGGCGGGCATCGAGGGGGAACCGAAAGTGGTGGAGCCCAGGCGGCGGTTCTCGATTCGCGATGTCCTCGAGTCGCAATTGTCCGGGCTGTTTCCTAAGCTGGATTTTCATCCGGGCGTCAGCATGAAGTACCTCATGGCCTTCTAAACGAGTCGATCCCGCGACACGGGTCCACCAACGAAGCGAAGGGGGGAGTGCATGACAAAAGCACAGATCATTGAACGGGTTTCCGAGCAGGTGACCACGTTGACGAAGCGGCAGGCGGAGGTGGTCGTCAACACGATATTCGATTGTGTCCGTGACTCGCTGAAGAACGGTGACAAGACCGAGATCCGCGGCTTCGGGAGTTTCCGCCTGCGTGCCCGCCGTATGAAGGAAGGGCGCAATCCCAAGACCGGCGCCACCGTGGCGGTCCCCGCCAAGCGCGTGCCGTTTTTTAAAGCCGGCAAAGAACTCAAAGAATTGCTGAATCAATAGCCGTTCGCAAGGAGCCTCTATGTCAGCCTCAGACTCCCAGGAATCTGTTACCACCGATGTCCGTTGGACTGAGGGCGCCCTCAAACGGATGGACCGTGCGCCGCTGTTTCTGCGCGGCATGGTGCGTCGTCTCGCGGAAAAGAAGGCACGGGAACTCGGCTATGAGGAAATCACGGAGCAGATCCTCGATCAGTTCAAAGGCCAAATGATGGGCAGCATGGGCGGGGCTGCCGGCATGGCGTCGGCGGCGGAAGACATGGCCCAAGGGCATTTGCCCTGGACGGCGGCTGCCAAAGAGCGTCTTACCGCCGTACCGGAATTCATGCGCGGCATGATCAAGCAGATTGCAGAGGAGATTGCCAAAGAGCGTGGCCACCTCGAAGTGAATGTGGATCTCTTTGAAAAGGTGGAGGCGCTCGGCGAGCTCCAGGAAGCGGCTGGCCCTCCGATGGAATGGACGGAGGGAGCCCTGGCGAAATTGCAGGACAAGCTGCAACAGTCGCCGCCGATCGCGCTGGAATTTGTCACGGACATGCTGAAGCGTGACAGCGAGGATCTGGCCCGCGACAAGGGATTAACCCGGATTGATGAAGAAGTCCTGCGCGCCCTGTGGGACGCGCCGCAAGAACGGGTTTCGTGGACCGACGAAGCCTGGAAGCGGTTGCAGACCTCGCCGGACTTTGTGCGTAGCGGAATACGGAAAGCTGCCGAACGGCGGGCCCGCAAGCTGGGACTGAAGGAGATCGACTCGGATCATCTGACGACGTTTCGCAATCAAGCGATGATGAAGGCGGTCAAGCGCATCCGCTCCTTTGGTTATCAGGACCTCACGTTCGACGCCTTCGATACCGCGCTTCAGAAGACCAAGCGGCTGCAAGGGAACGATCAAGCCGAAAAGCGCCTGCAGGAGATCCGTGGCCACTTCGCCGACCCGTCGACCAAGAAGCCGGACGGCGGGACGCTCGGCGCTGATTTGATGGACCGTTTCAGGAAATATCTCAAGGGCGAAGGGTCTCTGTAAGCCGGCACGCGAGGGTGGATGACTCAACGCCCGGTGTGCGGTCCTGCCCGGACGCCGGGCACTTCACTATTATGTCGGATTGGAAATGGACAACCGGAGCCGCATCAGGCAGCTCCGGTTTGTGAGTCAGTGCGTTTCGACCGGTTTCGGCCAAAACTTATGGCGGATCTGAGGGAGCGGTTCGTTATCCAGATTCGGAATGTCGTAAAGGCAGCGGTCGATGGTGGCCACTTCTTCCTGGGTCAGAGGCAACGTCACTTTCTTTTTCCAAAACTGATCAAGGGTGAAGTAGTCGGCTGACTGTGGCTTCTCGGCGAGCAGTTCCTGCATCTTCTTGAATCCGGGAGTATCCACGCCGGGGACCCGCCCTTTGTTGCGGTCATGGCACCACATCAACACCTCGGCGATTCCGTACATGGTGATATCGACATTCTGAACATTACTCATGAAGTCCTCCTCAAAGAGCGCTCATTGTAGCGCAACCGGCGAGAGAATTTCAAAGGCTCCCTGGCGAAATCTGATTGATTGCCAGCAGAAAGAAGCCCTGGGTATACTGGCGTTTTCCGTCAACCAGTAATCCCCTTGCGGCCTAATCCATAAAAAGAGGAACGGCGTGTGAGTTCGTACCCTAAGCGACCTGTCAGACAGACACATTTCATCCGGGGCGTTGTAGCACTCTTGTTCGTGGCGGCCGGGATGGCCGCCTGCTCCAAAGCCGATCCGTATCATCCTCCGGATCCCTTTTATTATTTTGCCAGCTACAAAGTCGGCAAGAACCCTACCACTATCACCACGGCCGATCTCAATAACGACTCATTCACGGATCTCGTGACGACCAACATTTCGAGCAATACGCTGTCCATTCTTCTCGGGAACGGGGATGGCACGTTCAAAGAGCAGGTCCAGCTGCATGTCTGCAAGGAGCCGCGTGCCCTGGCGCTGGGGCAGTTTAATCATGATGACTATGCCGATGTCGTGCTCGCCTGCTCGGGAGGCGATGAAATCGCCTTGCTGCTGGGCCATGGCAATGGAAAATTCGAGGAAGGGCCGCGCTATCCCGTGCATCGGACCCCCATCGCGCTGGCGGCCGACGACCTCAATGGCGACGGACACGCCGACCTCGTGGTCGGCCTCCGGAACGACAAGTTGAAAATCTTTTTAGGCACGGGATCGGGAGAATTCCGTGTCGGCCCTCAATATGAGTATGGCGACACCCCGACTTCTGTCGCCTTGTCTGATCTGGACGGAGACGGCAAGGTCGATCTGGTGGTCACGAACGGCGGTCCCATGTCGAATGCGGTGTCCATCTGGCTCGGCAATGGGGATGGCACATTCAAGGACCCGAAAGATTATCCGACCGGAAAACGGCCGCTCGGCGTGAGTTTCGCTG
>CBDIWQ010000178.1:0-4158 GCA_965285965.1 uncultured bacterium
CCGCCTCCCCGGCGTGCGCTCCGGGAGCAACTGGGCCGGGGCCTGTGGACCCATGCAGCTCGGCTGTGTGCCCGGGAGCAAGGCCGGCAATGCCTGGGTCCGCTATGGCCACGGCCGCCCCCACGACCCCGCCCAGGCCATCCCGGCCGCGGCCCGCTACCTGGTCGACCACGGCGCCCGCCGCAACCTCGACCAAGGAAGTGGGCGCCTACGACAAGCCGGTTCTCTTGAAGCGCGGTCTGTCGGCCACGATCAAGGAGTTTTTGCTTTCGGCGGAATACATCATGTCGCGGGGCAACCGTAATGTGATGCTGTGCGAGCGGGGCATCCGCACGTTCGAAACCCAGTATCGGAACACCTTGGATCTCGCGGCTATTCCGACGTTGAAAGAACTTTCCCATCTGCCCGTGATCGTCGACCCCAGTCATGCGACGGGAAAGTGGGCGTTGGTGGCTCCGATGTCAAAAGCCGCGGTGGCGGCGGGGGCCGATGGGCTGCTCATCGAAGTGCATTCGAATCCGGAATGCGCGCTCTGTGACGGGGAGGAATCCATTAAGCCGTCCAAGTTCAAAGAACTGATGCACGACTTGGGCAACATCGCGCGTGCGGTCGGCCGCGAAATTTAAACCGGATCAGCGAGTCGGATATGACCGTTCATTTCAAGCAGGTAGCCATTATCGGCGTGGGCCTCATCGGCGGTTCCCTCGGCCTGCTCATGCGTCGCAAGGGATTGGCGGACCATGTCGTTGGCATAGGGCGACGGGTCGAAAACCTCGATCGGGCGGTGGAATTAGGCGCGATCGACCGCCATGTGTTAGACGCGAAGGATGGGGTGCGCGGATCCGACTTGGTGATCTTGGCAACGCCGGTGGACACCTATGGCGCGCATCTCGAGGAATGGGCGCATTGCCTGGTCCCGGGAGCCATCGTGAGCGATGTCGGCAGCGTCAAGGGGTCTCTGGTCGAACAATCGGAATCCGCCATGCCGCCGGGTGCCCATTTCGTCGGAGCCCATCCCATTGCTGGAAAGGAAAAGACCGGAGTCGCCGCCGCGTCGGCACAATTATTCACAGGAGCGCGCTGCATTCTCACGCCGACCGGGAAGACGGATGCCAGGGCGCTCGAGCAGATCCGCCAGTTATGGCAGGAGACCGGCGCCCTGGTGCTCACCATGGACCCGCACCTCCATGACCAAATCCTCGGCGCCGTCAGTCATTTGCCGCATGCCGCCGCCTTTGCGCTCATGAATGCCTTGGCCGATCTGCGTGACCGGCAACTGCCTTCACTCGACTTAGCGAGGCATAGCGGCGGGGGGCTGCGGGATACCACGAGGATTGCGGCGAGTTCGCCGGAAATGTGGCGGGACATCTTTTTATGGAACCGCGACAATATCGTGTCCTTTATCGACGGCTATACCAGGGCGCTCGAAGAATTGAAGGAGCTCATCAAGGCGGGGGATGCCAGGGGAATCGAGCAATCGCTCGAGCGGGCAAAAGGCGAGCGAGAGAAGCTCAACGCGCAGGCCTCGGTCCCGGTCTGATTTGTTATGGCTTCATTAACCATCACTCCAGGTCGGGCGCTCCGGGGATCGATCACGGTTCCGGGGGACAAGTCCGTCACGCATCGGGCCATCATACTCACGGCTCTGGCGGAAGGAACGAGCGTCGTTTCGAGCTATTGCCGGGGAGAGGATTGTCTGAATACGATGCGGGCCCTTCACGCTCTGGGCATCCGGATCGATGAGACGCCCTATGATTTGACGGTGCACGGAAAAGGCTTGTGGGGACTGTCCGAACCGAGCGAGCCGATCGATTGCGGAAACTCGGGAACCGGTATTCGTCTCCTGACAGGGCTGCTGGCCGGGCAGGATTTTTTTACGGTGCTCACCGGTGATCAATCCATCAGGCGACGCCCGATGGGCCGGGTCGTTAAACCGTTGCGAGACATGGGAGCCGTCATTGCGGGCCGGAAAGGCGGCGAACTGGCTCCTTTGGCGATCACGGGCACGCGATTGCACGGCCTCACCTATCGTTCGCCCGTCGCGAGTGCCCAGGTCAAGTCGTCCCTGCTGCTGGCCGGTCTTTTTGCTGAAGGCACGACGCGCCTCATTGAACCGCGGTTGTCCCGGGACCACACCGAACGGATGTTCGGATTTTTTGGGCTCCCTCTCATCCGCGAGAGCGGCACACTGATCCTGGAAGGGCGTCCCTCGGTGGGCTGGGCCGGGCGCAAGATCATGATTCCTGGAGACTGTTCTGCCGCCGCGTTCTTTATGGTGGGGGCGACGATCGTCCCGGGATCCGACGTGACCATCCGGAATGTCGGGGTCAATCCCACGAGGACGGGCTTGATTGAGGTGCTGCGCAGCATGGGCGCGAAGATTCAAATTCTCAATCCGCGGGAGGAGGCGGGAGAGCCGGTGGCCGATCTGCGAGTGACCTCCGCTCCACTCACCGGCGTCGCCATCGGCGCAGACCTCATTCCCCAAACGATCGACGAATTTCCGATCCTGTGCGTGGCGGCTGCCGTCGCCGAAGGAGAGACGGTGATCAGCGGGGCCGAGGAATTGCGCGTCAAAGAAAGCGATCGTATCGCCACAATGAGCGCCGAATTGAGGGCGATGGGGGCTCAGATCATCGAAAGACCTGACGGGATGGTAATCCGGGGGCTCGGCCAAGCCGGACGAAACGGTCGTTTGCATGCGGCGCCCCATGCTCAGAGCCACGGCGACCACCGAGTGGCCATGTCGCTGGCCATTGCCGGCCTCACGGCCGACCAAGGCATGGCCATTGCCGACGCGGATTGTGTCGACACGTCGTTCCCCGGCTTTGCCTCTACACTGGGAAAGTTGCTGGGCGGAGCGGGTGAAGGAGCATGATGTGACGGCTGCCTCTCTTTCAGTATGGGGTCTTCGTGATTATCGCCATTGATGGACCGGCGGGAGTTGGAAAGAGCACGGTGGCCAAACTGCTGGCGGCCCGGCTGGGCTATCTTTATTTGGATACCGGTGCACTCTATCGCGCAGTGGCTTTGAAGGTGCTGCGTCAGCATGTCGACCCGAATGACCAGGAAGCCGTGTCTCGTTTATTGAGCAGCACGTCGATCCAGATGCATTTCAAGAACGGCGGCATGACGGTGTCGGTCGATGACCGGGATGTCACGCATGAACTCCGGTCTCCGGAGGTCTCCGCATCGGCGTCCGTCGTGTCCGCGATCCCGGCCGTCCGAGAGTGGCTGCTTCCTGTCCAGCGCCAAATCGGGCAACGAGGCTCGGTGGTGGCGGAAGGGCGGGACATCGGGACCCGCGTGTTTCCTTCTGCGCCGCTCAAGTTCTTCTTGGACGCCGACGCCACGGTCCGGGCGGACCGGCGGCATCGCGAACTCGTGGCCGCCGGCCACCAGGGGCCGATGGACAAGACGTACGAGGATCTCTCGGGCCGGGATACACGCGATCGGACCCGCGCCATCGCCCCGCTGATGGCGGCTCCGGATGCCCGGCATATCGATACCTCGGCTCTTAACATCGAGGAAGTGGTCGCGCAGATGATGGCGGCGGTGTCGGCTGCGTCGTGACGGGACTGGTATACGGCATTCTGTGGGCGGTCACCAGGACGATCGGGTGGATCTGTTTCCGGTATCGGGTGGAGGGGACGATTCCTCCCACCGGGGGAGTGCTGGTGGCCGCCAACCACGCCAGCTATCTCGATATCCCGCTCCTCGGCTGTGGGATGAAGCGGAGAGCCTGGTATTTGGGGCGCAGCGATTTATTTCCCGTCCCGGTCGTGAACGGCATTTTGCAGTCTTTGGGATGGATTCCGTTACGCCTTGGCCGCCTGGATCGCCAGGCGTTTGGGAAAGCCATCCGCCTCATTCAAGCGGGGGAAGTGGTGGTCATTTTCCCCGAAGGCGGACGCAGTCATGACGGGCATTTACGCCAGCCGAAGGCGGGCATCGGAGTCATCGTGTCGCAAACGGGTTGTCCGGTCGTGCCGGCCTATATTAAAGGGACGTTCGAGGCCTTACCGACCGGGGCCCGTTGGCCACGGCTCAGGCAGGTGACGGTGCGATTCGGCGAGCCGCTCGTCTTCGAGACGGCAGGCCCAAAGGAAAAGGCGGAAAGCAAGCAGTTCTACGAACAGGTCAGTCGGACGGTGATCG
>CBDIWQ010000179.1:0-4982 GCA_965285965.1 uncultured bacterium
AGCCCGTCTCGGCATACCGGGTCATCATCTCCCGCACCGCCAATCCATCGCGCTCATGCTTGATCGCCTCGATCTTATTCACGTCCCGCTCCTTTCCTCGTTCACAGTCAGAAGGTTCGATATTCGAGCCACTCGTCGTTCAAGGCACGCCGGTAGATCTGGCTCACAACCGGCGCGGGCGCAACGGCTCCGCTTCGTCCGCCCGTCGCCTTATCCATGAAGCTTTCCTGTGAGCCGCTGGGATGGCTGCCGGTTGGTAGGGAACCGGCTGCTCCCATAGGAACCACTGTCACCGCCGCCTCGTTTGCGAGATAGGGATCCACCAGCCAGTACAGTCCGCCGACAAACAACCCGCCCCCGACGATATTCCCGAGAACGACGACGCCCTGGTTGTACCAGAAGCCGCCCCAGTTCACCTCCGCCCCATGCGGCATGAACAGCGCCATGCCGAGAAGCGACTGATTCGCGATACTGTGCTCGAACCCGATGCCGATGAACGCAAACAGACACCAGAAAATCAGCATAATTTTGGCGGCATCGCTGGTCGTTCGGCCCGCCATCCAGACCGCCAGGCAGATGAGCCAGTTGCAGAGAATGCCGCGCAAGAACAGCGGCCAGGGTCCGAGCGACATTTTTACGCCGGCGATGTTTTCAATCAGCTCGGCGGCCGGGCTCTGTGCAAACACACCGGATTCGACCACCAACCAGGCGAACGCCAGCGAACCGATCAAGTTACCCACCCATGACCAAAAGTTGAATTGCAGGACTTGCCTCCAGCTCACGCTGCGGGCAAGCCCCCCGATGACCCCGATCATGGTGTTGCCGGTGAAGAGTTCGGACCCTGCAAATATCACCAGGGTCAGCGCGATGCCAAAGGACGCCCCCATGACCAGTTTGACCGCAGGCGATCCGGCCGCCGCCAACGGTCCTCCCAGGCTGCAGATCAATGCGATCCCGAATCCGACATAGGCGCCTGCCAACACCGACAACAGGAGATACCGTCCCAGGCCGTTGGCCGCCAACGCCGATTTCTTGACCGCCGCTGCCGCAAATCGTTCATGATCCAGCGTGTGCATAGGGTCCTCTCTTCGTCATGCTGTCACCCGGAAAACAAAAGGCGCCGGTCATTCGTTGGGAGAATGACGGACGCCTTTGTCCGTGGTTCTAAATTTCAGAGCCGAGGAGCCGGCCTGACGACGCCGTTGTCGCAGATCAACTCGTGAGGAACGTGTGTGTTATGCCCTGCCGCAGATCATCGACCGATACTAGAACGTTTTGTACTCCAGCCACTTGCCGTTCAGTGTGATCTTGCACCGCGCTTCGCCCTGGGTCCCGGTGACTTTTTCCATATCGATGGAAAAGTCGATCGCACTCATAATACCGTCCCCGAACATTTCGTTCGCTTGCTCACGCAGGGAATCCCCATACACGCCGATGATTTCCAGCAAGCGATACTTGAAGGGGTCCGTGGTGTTCGGATAATCCGCCCGGACCGGGAACTTGCTCAAGGCGGCGGTGGTCTCGCCGTCCAGCTCCAACAGGGCGCCCACTTTTTTGGCCTCATCCGTCGTGAAACGATGGTTGCCGTTCAACGCGGCCGCCACAAAGGTGGGATTCTTTCCGACCACCTTGGCCACCTCCGCGATGGTGACGTTCTTTTTCATTCGTTTTTCTTTCACCGTCGTCTTGACCATATCCTTATCCATAGAGTCCTCCTCGTTTGTGCCGCCCGTCCAACGGAACGGCTCCTGCCTGACAACTAGAAGCGCACCAAGACCGGCTCCTCCACCGATTGCCCGGACGCCCGGGCTGCGCCGCTGGGATGCGATGCATGGCGGACCAGGAAATGGATCACGTGGTTCCTGATTTTGTAATAGTGCGGATGCTCGATGACCGTCTCCCGCGACCGTGGCCGCGGGATCGTCACCTCCACCATCTCGCCGATCCGGGAAGACGGCCCGTTCGTCATCAGAAGAATCCGGTCGGACAGCAAGATGGCTTCGTCCACGTCGTGAGTCACCATGAACACCGTATTTTTTGAGGAATTCCACATTTGGATCAGCTCTTCCTGAATGACGCCGCGCGTCAAGGCGTCGATCTGCGCAAACGGCTCATCGAGCAACAGCACTTTCGGTTCGATCGAGAAGGCGCGCGCCAATCCGACCCGTTGTTTCATGCCGCCGGATAAGGCCGTCGGTCGCTTTCCTTCCGCTCCCTTCAACCCGACCAGCGCGATGTACTTATTCACATGCGCCGTCACCCGTTCGGCATCCCAGTCCGGATACGCGGACCGCACGGCCAGCGCGATGTTCTCGAATACGGTCATCCAGGGCATCAACGAGAAGTTCTGGAAGACGACCATGCGGTCCAGTCCGGGACCGGATATCTCCCGCCCGCCCAGGACGACACCTCCTTCGGAGGCCACATCCAGGCCCGCGATGATGTTGAGCAACGTGCTTTTGCCGCAGCCGGAGTGGCCGATCACCGTGACAAATTCGCCTTTTTCGATCTTGATCGTGACGTCTTCGAACACGCACACGCGTCCCTCCCCCGACGTACTGGGAAAATGCTTGCTCACGTTGTCTATTTCCAGAAAAGCCATGCCTGCACTCCGTTCAAGTAAAGGTTCCGGTGACGTAATGACCCGCTATCATTCCTGGTACGTGACTAAGCCGGCCAGCTTATTGAACCCTGTATCCAAAATGACGCCGACGCATCCGACGACCAGGATGGCGAAGAGGACTCCGGAAATATCGAGGTTGTTCCATTCGATCCAGCTCAGATAGCCGACTCCCAGTTCTCCGAGCAGCATTTCTGCCGGCACGACGGCCACCAGCGCGCTCCCGAATGAAATCCGCAGTCCATTGACGATCGTCGGGGCCGCTCCTGGCAGAATGACTTTGAAGAGCCGCTTGAACCAGGACAGCTGCAAAATCGCTGCGACATGCAGATAGTCCTTCCGAAGTCCGCTGACCCCGAACGCCGTCGTCGCCAGCGTCGGCCACAGCGCCGCCATGAAGACGACCAGGATGGCCGTCCACTTCGGATCTTTCACCGTATAGAGCAACAGCGGCATCCAGGCCAGCGGCGAGATCGGCTTCAAAATCTGGATGAACGGATTCACGGCTTGAAACAACACTTTGTTCAAGCCCAAGAGGACTCCGACGATAATGGCGACCACTGAGGCGGCCAGGAACCCGGCGCCAAAACGGGACACGGTGTACAACACCAGATAGGCAATCCCATGGTCGTTGGTGCCTTTCTTCACGAAGGCTTCGCTCAGTTCGACTCGCGCCTTATCCAGCACGGCCAGAGGGCCTGGGACGCCTTGAACCTTTTCTTTTTCAGGATTCCATTGATAGGCGCCGGCCTCGGTACGGACAATGTCGCCGTTGAATTCCATGAGCTGCAGTTGCTCATCGGTCATCCCTTTGGGATCGAAGGGCGGCCGCAAGGTGGACAACTGCCAGCCCAACAGAAAGACGAATAGGAGAAACCCCGAAATCAACCAGGGATTGCCGCTCTTCTGTCCGGCCATCGTACGTACCTTTGGCTTAAGAGGTGCGGGACAAGTTCCTGACACCGCCGTATCGGTGAGCATCTGTCTTCATCCTCCTGCGCTTCGTCACGCCATGCTGTGGATCTTGAAACTCTTCACGTACGCCTCCGCTTGATGCGGGTCGAACTCATGTCCCATAATCGTATGCTTCATCATCGTGCTGGAATGCGTCGGATTGCCGAGGTCCTTTGCAACGCGATCGCAGTCCGCCGCGCGATAGACCTGTTCCGCGACGGCTTGATAATTGACGTCGCCCTTCACATGGCCCCATCGCTTCATCTGCGTGAGGATCCAGACGGCCATGGACTGCCAGGGGTACGGATCGAAATCGATCCGGCTCGCATCCTTCTTGATCGCGCCCAGCCCGTCCGCATACGTCCCCGTCAGGACTTGTTCCAGCACAGTCACCGGCTGATTCAAATAGTTGGTCGGGGCAATGGCGGCCGCGATTTCCTTGCGATGCGCCGGGTTCGAGGCGTAGTGCGTGGCATCCACGATGGCGCGGAAGAGCGCCCCGAAGGTATGCGGATAGCGGGTCGCAAAGTCCTGAGAGACGGTAAACGCACAACAGGGATGCCGGTCCCAGATCTCCTTGGATAGCTTGTAGATAAACCCGACATTCTCATAGACCGCGCGTTGGTTGAACGGGTCCGGAGCCAGGTAGCCGTCCACGTTCCCGGCTTTGAGATTGGCCACCATTTCCGGCGGAGGGACGACCCGAATTTGAACGTCCTTATCCGGATGCACGCCCCCTTCGGCGAGAAAATAGCGCAACAGGTAGTTGTGCATGGAGTAATCGAAGGGCACGCAAAATCGAAACCCTTTCATGTCCGCCGCCGTCTTCACCGCCTTATGTTTGACATGCAGGGTGATGGCTTGTCCGTTGATGTTCTCCACGGCCGGCATGTAGAAGGGCTTCGGAACGGATCCGGCCCCCAAGGTAATGGCCAACGGCATCGGCGTCAGCATATGAGCCGCGTCCACCTCGCCGTTGATGGCCCAATCGCGGATCATCGCCCATCCGGCGGCGCGTCTCACTGACACGTTCAATCCGTGCTTTTTGTAGAACCCCATCGGCTCCGCCATGATGATGGGTGTCGCGCAGGTATTGGGGAGGAAGCCGACGCTGAGGTCCTTCTTCTCAGGTTTACCCGGCGGGTCGGCGGCCAGCGCGATCGCGGTCCCAAGCGGGAAGACCTCGGCAATCAATGCCGCTAAGGCGGAGGACCCGAGCGCGGCTAAAAATTGACGCCGTGACGGCTCGGCGCTTTGAACGACGGCATGAATCAACGAATGCTGAACCGTTTGTTCCACATACGCCTCGGGAGAGAGTTCCGACCCACTCCCTTGACCCGGATGCTTGTGTAAACAGCCCTCGTTCTCATCCATCTGGCTCTCCTTTGCCGTCATGTCTGTCCCGGGC
>CBDIWQ010000180.1:0-22066 GCA_965285965.1 uncultured bacterium
CAAGCGCCGCCTGAGCGGAACCGCCGTCGTGGACAAGACGGCCACCATGTCGTTGAACCGTCTACTGCCCTATTCATAAACGTGCAATCACGCTCGAACGATTTTGAAAAGGAGTAAGTCGGAGGCCAAGCGGTCTTAGGAAGACAAATGTACGCAGCAACTCCTTGGCTCACAGAACGACATGGCTACGATCCGACTTCGGGACCGCCGTCGTGGACAAGACGGCCACCATGTCGTTGAACCGTCTACTGCCCTATTCATAAACGAGCAATCACGCTGGAACGATTTGAAAAGGAGTATGCAACATGCCTCGCGCAAAAGGCGGACCGAAAACCAGACATCGAAGAAACAAACGGCTGAAGCTTGCCAAGGGGCAGTATGGGGCTAAGAGCCGATTATTCCGTTCGGCTACGGAGAGCGTGGACAAAGGGTTGACCTATGCCTATACCGGTCGGAAGAACAGAAAGCGGGATTTTCGGCAACTTTGGGTTGCCCGCATCAGCGCCGCCGTTCGGGCTCACGGCCTGACCTATGGGCGGTTTATCCATGCCCTCAAGAAAGCCAATGTGTTGTTAGACCGCAAAGTCTTGTCCGACATGGCTATCAAGGACAGCGCAGGTTTCGAGAAGCTAGTCGGCCTCGCCAAGGAACATACGACCCCCGCTGCGGCGTAATAGAGCCACGGCCGCCGAGCTTCTACATAGATGGGAAATGAGAATAGGGCAGGAGAGTGACGGTAGGTCGCTCTCCTGTTTTATTTGGTTTCAGCCAGTAGGGTAAGATTCAGTTCAAACGCTACCACCGGGACACCGATCTGCCATCGCTCGAGCACTTCCGGGTGCAGCTCACCGATCACGCCAAGCCCCACACCCTCCGACACAATCCGTCCGGCTCGCCCATCCAAAAACGACGGATGAGACAGTGGTTCGAGCGTATAGGGCCGGTCGAGATGATAGAACAGCACGTCCAGGCACGAGTGGATTTCTGAAAAATGTGCGGTCGCATGAGCCACGACCGCGCCAAGGGCGGTCGCGGTACGCGAACCCAGCTCTTGTGAGGCGTCGGGAATCGCCACTTCACCGGCCTCGAACAAACGGTGGGGATAGAAAGCCCGGCTCGATGCCGCTTCTACCCGAAGCAACGATGGCACCATCCATTGCCGCAGGCACGAAAAAGTCACTGCCATGGCATTGTCTACTTCGACCATTCGTCCCCACTCGGTTCCCTCGAGACGCATGGCACTGCAGTAGGCCTCTGGAGAGCCGAGAATGTTCGAAATAATTTCCTGAAACCCGAGCCCCACCATCAAGGCACGCGCATGATCCGACAACTGCTCAATGCGCGACAACCCTCCTACCGTAAACTGCGCCGGCATGACCGGAAC
This sequence comes from uncultured bacterium, assembly GCA_965285965.1. GTDB lineage: Bacteria > Nitrospirota > Nitrospiria > Nitrospirales > Nitrospiraceae > Nitrospira_D. Next base: position 1,385 of record CBDIWQ010000180.1, read on the forward strand.
GAACTCGTGATATCCACGGCTAATAGCCACATCCTCAACAACATCCATGGCATGGAGCAGATCCTGGCGATAGGGTGGCAGCTTGACCTTAAGGTGGTTCTCCCCTCCGGATACCCCATAGCCGTACAGCTGAAGCGCCTGCCTGACTTGCGTGGCCTTAAAGGACTGCCCGAGAGCCCGCTCAATGGTCTTGAGGGGGACCGTGCGGGACTTGCTCAGATCCTGGGGTGTCATGACCGAGCGGCCCAACGACGTCTTCGAGGGATAGCGGATTTCGAGCGGTTCGATCATCGCCCCCCGGTCAGCTAGATTCGCCGCAAAAATATTCAGCGTGAGGACGACCATCGGCAAATCCGTGCCCGTGACCTCAACGAAGAGCTCTTCGTCACCCACCTGAACCTCACCGACCTCACGGCTGTTAATGATCGGTGGGAAAGAAAGCGCTTGACCGTTGGCATCATGAAGAAACGGCACCTGGTCATGCCCTGCCAATATGTGCCCGTGCTCCAGCCCCTTAGGGTGCACCAGAAGGATTTCTGACAGGGTCATCACGGTTTCCAAGCCTAAGGGCGTGAACTTGGCCTGATCTGGCTTCACAAGATCATAGGTCACGGGAAACTGGATTTTCGCCAACTGATAGATTCCGATCGACACCGTCCTTCGCTTACGGCCAAAAATATCAGCGAGTTTCTCCTGTGTCTGGATCAGTTGGGCGAGTCCTTCCTCGGTAACTCGATATCCTCTGGCGGTGCACGCAGCGACGTACGGGCGGACTCGCTCAAGTCCTCGAGCCACGATCACACGTGGCCTCACACCGGGTTTCTCCCCAAAAAACGAATAGGGCGTGAGCCCGCCTTGCTGTTTGATACGAACCTGACGCGCAATGCCTTCGCAGCACCAGAGATCCGGACGGTTGCTATCCTGCAGTTCGATTCGGAGCTCACCGGTCTCAGGGTTGTGGCCCTTGAGTTCGCCCTTGACCAGCATCAGCCATTCTTCGAGTTGCTCAATGGAAACTGAGGCGGTCCGACCCGTCGGGCCAGCAACCAGGGCTTCAAAATCGTTTTTGAAAATGGAAATGGTCGGCACTAGAACGTCCCTTTAGTCGTCCGGATCAGATCCAGGCTATCAGTAAAGAGTTCACGAATATCGTGAATGCCGAGCGCCACCATCGCCATCCGGTCGAGTCCTAGACCCCAGGCGATGACCGGGACCGTCACGCCGAGCGGCAAGGTCACTTCAGGCCGGAAGAGGCCGGCGCCGCCTAGCTCCATCCACCCAAGGCGGGGATGGCGCACATGCATTTCAACTGACGGCTCAGTAAATGGGAAATAGGCGGGCAAGAACTTCACTTCCTTAGCCTGGGCCACTTCTCGCGCGAATAGATTCAACAATCCCAACAGTGTCCGGAAATTGATATCTTCGCCCAGAACAATGCCTTCGACTTGGAAAAAATCAGTCGCATGGGTTGCATCGACTTGGTCATACCGGAAGCACCGCGCAATGGAGAAATACTTGCCGGGAACCATCGGGGACGCCGCCAGCGTTCGGGCCGATACGGCCGTGCCCTGACTCCGCAACACCAACCGCTTGGCCCGCTCCGTATCAAAGGGGTAGCCCCAACCGGTCGAACCGGTCGTCCCGCCATCCTGATGCGCGTGAGCCACCTGAGAGAGGAACGGCTCAGCGACCTTTGTGGCATGCGTGGGCTCCTTCACAAAGTACACGTCATGAATATTCCGAGCCGGATGAAATTGCGGCATGAACAGGGCATCCATATTCCAAAATTCTGTCTCTACCAAAGAGCCCCGCATCTCTTGAAATCCCATGCTGACCAACTTCGTCTTGACGGAATCCAAGAACTCCCGGTAGGGATGTTTCTTACCGATCCCGATACGCGGGGCCGGACCTATAGAATACTTTCTGAAACGCGCTTTTCTCCAAGCTCCCTCCTTCAACAAGTCTGGAGTAAGCTGGGAGACTTCAGGAGCAGCGCCCGCAAGGTCCAGTCCTCCCGACTCTGGGCTTATCGGTCTATTAATAACCTTCATACTGATTTGTCGGAATGCCGCTTCGCCTTCTGGGGTTAACCGAAACGAGCGAGCTATTCGCTCGTCTACTCGGAACGGCTCGTGGGCGTTGCCGCGTTTCACGGCATAGTCCTGGATAATTTGACGATCGGTTTCAGAAAAGCTCTGCAAATTGCGGGGAGCTTCGCGCACGTGCTGCAACAACGTTCTGATCGCCGCAACTGTCGGACTAGGGCGTCCGGTTGGCTCGATACAGCCGCCCTGCACAATCAACAATACTCCCTCCTTCTTCAGCCGCCCCACGGCTTTGCTGACATCGGAGGCCTCCATGCCATCCTGTGATTGCAAATCAGGAATCGTAAGCCGCTTTCCCGTGCTGGCGACTTCCCGCGCAGCCGCGAAGACCCGTTCGATGGGGGCAGCGGTCGCTTCATAGTGCTCCCCGACTTTCGTGAGCGACACGATGGGCGTCGCGGTCTCGGCATGGATCATGATGAGCGATTTGGTGAGCAGCCATTCGATCGCCATGCTGAGCTGAGACGGCTCAAGCCGAGAGGCAGCGGTTAATTCCTCACTGCTGAGTACAGTTCCGGGTGGACTGGATCCCAAGGCCGTGAGGACCTTGATTTCGAGAGGATGCAAGCTATCAATGATGGCGGCGGCGGAGGGAAGTTTAATAGCAGTGCCAGCGCTCGGGGGGGGCGCCGGAACCGTATTTTCACCGTCGGTGTTCGTAGTGATCTTCACTGGGCTATCGATGGACCGAGGCCGTCTGCGGCACGTTTGATGTTTCTGCCGCTCCCCGCAAGGCTGCGATGGTGGCGGCGTAGTCGGGATGGCAGAAGATTGCAGACCCGGCGACGAGCGCAGTCGCTCCGGCCTCAACGATCTGCCGCGCATTTTCGACCTTCACTCCGCCGTCGACTTCGAGCAGAGCTGAGCTGTTGATGTGGTTCAGCATGGCGCGAGCCGCCTTAATCTTTCTGAGAGCGGACGGGATAAATTTCTGTCCGCCGAATCCAGGATTGACTGACATCACTAAGACCAGATCGACATCGGGCAGAATCTCTTCCAGCCACTGCAGCGGAGTGGCAGGGTTAAGCGTCACCCCGGCCTTGACCCCCCGCTCCTTAATAGATTGGATGGTGCGATGCAGATGCGGACAGGCCTCAACGTGGACGGTCAGATAATCGGCCCCGGCTTCGGCAAACTCCTGAATAAAGGCGTCGGCATTCGTCATCATCAAATGAACGTCGAGAGGCAGCTTCGTCACCTTCTTTAGGCTTTCGACGATGGGAGGACCAACGGTCAAATTCGGCACAAAATGCCCATCCATCACATCGACGTGCAACAGATCCGCTCCGGCGCGTTCGACTGCCGCCACCTCCTCGGCAAGGCGCGCAAAATCAGCGGACAGTATCGACGGAGCGATGAAGATGGGATGGCCCATTATGAGACCTTTCGAATGCGGGCGGCATAAAAACCGTCCATTCCACAATCATTGCCCATGGTCGACAACGCACCTTGAGCAGTCACAAAAAGGAGAGCCGAAGATGGGAGCCAGGGCGCTACGGATTCGCGCTGCCATTGCTGATGGCGGTGACAAAACTGCTCGATCACCTCCTCCGTTTCTTCCGATTCCGTAGAACAGGTACTATAGACCAGCACCCCGCCGGGCCGCAAGACAACGGCGAGAGCTTCGAGGAGTTCCCGTTGCAACAGGTGGTGGCGCGCGAACATGGCCGTATGTTTCTTCCATTTCGCTTCGGGATGCCGACGCAGCACACCGAGACCGCTGCAGGGCGCATCCAGTAACACACCGTCAAAAGTTCCCAATGAAACCTGTTCCCCGCCCTGAACAAGAGCGAGAGCTTCAGCGGGCCTCCGGGCATCGCCAATCACCGGCATTACGGCAGTGGCGGCAAGGCGGCGGCAGTTCTCGCGAAGCCGTGCGACCCGATCATTCTGTCGATCCATGGCTACGATGCGCCCTTGGTTCGCGATCAACTCGGCGAGATGAGTGGTTTTTCCTCCGGGAGCGGCACAGGCATCGAGAATGGTGTGCCCCGGTTGGGCATCAAGAAGGGGCGGGATGAGTTGGGCCGCTTCATCTTCGACGTAGAAATCGCCCTCGTTAAATCCGGGGAGCGTGGTGACCTGCTGTCCCTTGTCCAGCGTCAGCCCGACCGGACTGATCGTCGTCGGCCTGGCTGCAATGCCAGCCTCTTTCAGGCGCAGCAGAAACGCGTCTCTGGTCACCCGTAGCCGATTCACACGGAGGGTCAGAGTAGGCATGGCGCTGACGGTCCGACAGGCAGCTTCGGCGTTTTCAAACCCAAGCCGGTCGACCCATCGCTGGCAGAGCCACAGGGGCACTGCATAACTGACAGATAGCGCCTCAGCTGGCTGGCAAAGCCGATTGGGAAGAGAAGGCTCCGGAAGCCGGAGAAGATTCCGTAAAACCGCATTGACGAAACCGGTCCAGTCTCGACCGAGCTGTCGTGTGTAGGATCTAGTGATCCTCACGGACTCGTCCACGGCGGCTGAAGGGGGAATGCGGTCAAGGTAGAATAACTGGTAGGCGCCCATCCTCAGCAACATCTGAATCATGGCTGGAAGACGGGCCAGCGGTTTTTTGAGGACGGGCCTCAGCCGCCAATCCAGCGTCTCTTGCCGCCGAAGGACTCCCGTCACGAGCTCCATTGCGAGGGCTCGGTCTCGGGGATCGGCAACTCCCCTAAACTTCTCATCCAAGAGTGCATCGACCGCAGTGTCTCCGCTGTGAGATGACAGCAGAATGGAGAGGGCGGCGTTCCGCGCAAGCGATCGATCAGTGGGCAAGGAACTATCAACGGTCATGGGGATTAGGAAGGACCGAGAGTGGACAAGACCGGCCCATAGATTTCATTATGATGCCGGCAATGATGCACCACCAGGCCGAAACCGCGCTCCCACCGCGACCTGATGACCGGCAAGAAATTGGCTCACTGGCATCCGCTTCGAGTTAGCGGTCTGTACCTCAAGCAGTTCCAGGATCCCCTGGCCGGTGGCCACTTGAATGGAATGTTTAGTGACATGGACAATCGTCCCGGGCTCCTGCAGGAAATGCTCCGACCGGACGGCTGCTTTCCACACGTTCCAACGATCCTGACCCAAGAAGGTAAAGGCCCCCGGCCATGGAGATAACCCCCGAATGCGATGACCCAGGGTGACCGCGTCCATAGTCCAATCCATCGCTCCGTCTTCTTTCTTTAACAGCGGCGCCAGAGTGGCCAGAGAGTGGTCCTGCGGACGTGGTGCCAGAGTACCGGCTTTGAATTGCGCAATCGTCTCAACCAGGAGACGCCCTCCCAGTTCGGCCAGGCGAGGAGCCAGCGTGCCCGCGGTATCGGACTCCGTGATGGGAAGTCGCTCTTGAAGCAGCATGGGACCGGTATCCATCCCTTCATCCATCAGCATCGTGGTAATGCCCGTTTCCGTTTCTCCGTTGATCACCGCCCATTGGACCGGAGCAGCCCCGCGGTACTTCGGAAGTAAGGACCCATGCACATTGACACAACCCATGGGCGGAAGCTGGAGGATGGGGCCGTGAAGGATGCGACCGAAGGCCGTGACGGCAATGAGGTCCGGAGACCAGGCGGCGAGCCCCGCGAGAAAATCCGGTGTCCTTATTTTCACCGGCTGTACCACAGGAATGCCAGCCCTCTGTGCGACTTCTTTGACGGGAGGAGATGCCAAGGCATGACCTCGGCCTTTGGGGCGGTCGGGTTGCGTGACCACTCCAACGACGTCATCGTCGGACTTCAGCAGCGCCTCCAGCGAAGGCACGGCAAACTCCGGTGTACCCATGAAGACAATTCTCATGATATCGCTTTAGCACCGCGGTGATGTGAATGCAACGGTGATCACGTCGGCTTGACTTGCCGTTCACCGCTTTGTTACATTCCGCCTGCGGGGTGGAGCAGCCCGGTAGCTCGTTGGGCTCATAACCCAAAGGTCAGAGGTTCAAATCCTCTCCCCGCAACCAACCGATTCAACCACTTAACGATTCCATTCAAGCAACCGCGTCATGAAATCGGACGGATTGTCCGTGTTTGTGTCGGCGTCAACTTTAGACAGTAGGGAAACGCTGGATCTGCGCGTGATGTCAGGATCACCCCGGCTTTGACCATGTTGCGGACGGCCGATCGCCTGAGGTCGTGAAAGAGCTCCCGCTCACTTCCGGCCCTGCCCAGCTCCACACCTTCTGAAAATCTCTCATTGAATGATGTAGGGCCGTCCAGGCGCCGCATGATGCGGCTCTCGGCATCATAATCCGCCCACCTCAGTGTCTGATTTCCCCAGCTCGCACCTCCGTAGGGAACACCAGGCCACGTAGGCTTGCAGATCACATTCCGGCTCTCCTTTCCATTGGATGCTAGGGGATTTCCTAGTCGCCCACAAGACGGAAGCTAGCGCAGTATGCGGGCGCTTTACGAGGAGGATGAGATGACTTCTGCTTCAGATATCGATTCATCGGACGAACTGGCAGCGTTACGGCTAATCAAGCAGCGCTACGATGACCTTTTACTCCGGTGTCAAGAATTAGATCATAGCGAAGCCTATCTCCGTGACTTTATCGACAACGCATCCGTGGCGCTGCACTGGGTTGCAGCCGATGGAACAATTCTACGAGCGAACCAGTCAGAATTAGACCTGCTGGGGTACCAGGCGGACGAATATATCGGCCACCATATTGCCCAATTTCATGTTGACCCATCCGTTATTGAGGACATCCTCCGTCGCCTTGCCGCGGGAGAGACCATACGAAACTATGAGGCCCGCCTTCGCTGTAAAGACGGTAGTATCCGCCATGTCAGCATCAGCTCTAATGTCCGGTTTAATAGTGAGCAGGCTTTTCAACACACTCGATGCATTACGGTCGACGTGACGGAGCGAAAGCGTGCAGAGGAAGTGAATGCCTATTTGGCGGCCATCGTCTCTTCCTCACACGACGCCATTATCAGCAAGACGCTGAACGGCATCGTGACGAGCTGGAATGCTGCCGCTGTAGTACTCTATGGCTATACCGCCCAGGAAATGATCGGCCAGCCGATCGTGCAGATCATCCCACCTGACCGCAAGGATGAGGAAGAGAGATTTCTCGAGCGGCTCCGGGCGGGCGAGCGCATCGACAATTATGAGACCGTCCGCCAACGAAAAGACGGCAGTCTCATCGAGGTGTCTCTGACGATCTCACCTGTCGTGGACTCGTGTGGGAACATCATCGGTGCGTCGAAGATTGCGCGGGACATCACGCGGCAGAAAGCTGTGGAGAAAAGTCTTCGCACGAGTGAGGAGCGCTTCCGAGGCCTTGTGGGCATCATGCCCGCAGCCGTGTATACATGCGATGCCGAAGGACGCCTCACATTCTATAACGACCGCGCCAGCGATTTGTGGGGGCGCGTTCCAACGCTGGGCGATCCGGACCAGAAGTTCTGCGGTGCTCTTAAGCTATATCTCCCAGACGGCTCACCGCTCCCCCATGCCCAGACCCCCGTGGCAAGTGCGATTTTCACAGGTGCGAGCTGCCGCAGTACAGAGGTGGTGGTTGAACGTCCGGACGGCACACGGAAAACGGCCCTGGTGAACATCGACGCGCTGAAAGATGCGAACGGCGACATTATTGGTGCGATCAATGTCATGACGGATATTACCGCGCGCAAGCAGGCGGAAGCGGCGCTTCAAGAAAGCGAAGAGCGCTTCCGGACATTGGCCGACAACATCTCGCAACTGGCGTGGATGATGGACGACACGGGGTGGGTCTTTTGGTACAACCAACGATGGTTTGACTATACCGGCACACGGCTGACGGAGATGGAAGGGTGGGGATGGGAAACGGTTCACCACCCGGACTATCGCGACAGGGTCGTGGCAAGCAAACGGCGGGCTCTTGAGCGGCAAGAGCCATGGGAAGAAACATTTCCACTGCGTGGGAAAGATGGTCAATATCGGTGGTTTCTGACTCGCGCTATCCCAATTCGCAACAAAGCTGGTCATGTCATCCGGTGGTTTGGTACCAACACCGACGTCACGGAATTACGAGAGACGCAGGCTGCGTTATTGGACAGTCAGGGAAGGCTGAAGTCACTGGCAGGGGATCTTGAGTCCTTGGTCGAACGGCGCACCAACCAGCTCCGGGAGTCTGAAGAGCGGTTGAGGGTGTTAGCCACCGAGCTAAACCTAGCCGAACAGCGTCAGCGGCAGAAATTGGCCACTGAACTGCATGACCACCTCCAACAACTGCTCGTCCTCGGAAAGCTGAAGATTGGACAGGGCAAGCGCTTGGCCGCTATGGCTCCAGGCTGCCTTGATATGATCACCGAGGTTGATCAGGTGCTCTTGGAAGCGCTGAGCTATACGCGAACCCTGGTAGCCGAACTGAGCCCACCAGTCTTACGCGATCAGGGCCTCGCCGCAGCCCTCACATGGCTTGGGCAGTATATGAACAAACACGGCATGGAAGTCTCAGTGTCTGTGCCCTTCGACCACGAAAGCATTCCCGAAGACCAAGCGATTCTCTTGTTCCAGTCGGTCCGCGAATTGTTGATCAATGCCTGGAAACACTCCGGCACGACGACGGCGTCTGTGGTGATGCTTCGCCAAGCCGACGCTCTTTCCATTGAGGTCCGGGATAACGGGCGAGGGTTTGATCCCGCCGTCCTTCCTGACAAGGACGTGTCCTCGGGATTCGGATTGTTCAGCATTCGTGAGCGGATGAAATGTCTGGGGGGCTCATTCGAAATCCATTCAGCCACGGGAACTGGTACATCGTGCGTCCTGGTCCTCCCGGTGCCACAGCGGATCCAGGAACAGCCAGGCGAAATTATGACGCCGGCCGCGGAAATGGTCATCAACAAGCATACGGCTTCCGGCAAGACCATTTCTGTGTTGCTAGTCGATGATCATGCCATGATGAGGCAAGGACTCAGAAGCGTCTTGAGTAGCTATGCCGACGTGGAGGTGATCATGGAAGCCACCGATGGGATTGAGGCCATCGAAGCCGTCGAGCGATGCCATCCTTCAGTCGTGATCATGGACATTAATCTGCCACGAATGAACGGTATCGAGGCCACCGCACGGATCAAACAACGGTATCCCAGCTTGCCGATCATTGGCTTATCGGTTAATGCCGGAGAGGGCAATCAGGAGGCTATGGCGAAGGCCGGTGCCGAAATCTTGCTGACAAAGGAAGGCGCCGTAGAACAATTGTACGGGGCTATACGGGACCTGTCCCATAAGGGAACGACTCGCGCCTCCTAGCGTAAGGCTCGCCGCTTGTTCCAAGCCTCCGACAATAGCAGGAACCGCCTTCAACAAAGTGATCAAAGAATGGTCGCAGTTGTTACTTCGATAGAACGAGTCATAGCCTTTCAACCATAGCGAGGACTACAACGCTGACCTATTGCCGTGCCATCTCTTACCTGGCAACGAGGGGAGATCGGCCATCTGGCTTCCTGGTCGCTCAGAATCACCGATTGTCCCACAAAACCAACTTCACCGTCACCGTGACCGAATGGTTTGTCCATCGTTGCGACTGCGATCCTAGATGGAGTCCTATAGCCTGCGATCACAAGCAAAATGTGGGGCAGTCCTGGCGGCTCGGGAAAGCTCAAAACCTGTAATGACCATCTCTGTCCACATCTTATAGTCGGGCTTGCAATTGGCGGGAGCGGAACAGCGAACCGTCCATATACTCCGGCGTCCGGCAGACGCCCGAAATGATTGGCGGTATGCGCATCTCTTCTCTGCCAACAGGCAACAGACCGCTGACTTGGGGGCAGCACCTGCATCTCCGCTATCATCTATTCAGCAGACCTCTCCGCAAGTTGTACGGTTCAGCCGGCCTTGGTAGCGCGGATGAGGCCAAGCCCTCTAAATTTATTCCATGTCACTGGTGTACGGCATGCCCAACCATCATGCCTATGGTGAGTTTCGCGCTGTTGTCCTCCGTCTCGTAGAGATGCACTCAACGGGGTTTGAGCATGACTGCGGAGGGTCAATCCGAGACACGCTGATTAAGAGACAAAGTGAGCTAGCCCAGGTTTGAGGGACAACTCCTCAAATTAGGGCGCCAAGCCGAGAGGAAGCGGCGATCGCTTGCGCCAAACTGACGCCATAGAGCGGGTTGCTCTTGCGGGAAAGGAACTCGCCGTGGGCCCGTTCGAGTAACGCCCCCAGAGCGCGAAGACCGCCAATACTAGATCTTCTTATATATCGGATCGGGATCATTGAACGGGCCGGCAATTTGCGAAGCCTGCCACTTCAACGGTCGTGGTTGTGCCGAAGAGGTAGCCTGCTCGTGAAGGGCTTGTCTCGGAATGGGACCAGCCTTACCCATTTTATGAAGGTCTTATTAACCCTTCTGAGGAATTGTTCTGCCCACATTACTTCCATATGCTCGCTTCTTAGATGGGTAACCAGAAATCAACACGTCACCTTAGGAGGCACTGTGAAAATAATAGGTTGCTGTAGCCTGCTGGTATTTTTGATGCTCGCATCATTCGCGCCTCCAGTTGACGCATTCGGCAGGCGGCCAAGTGGCTCAGAAGTCGTGCAGGGTCAGGGTATACCCGGGCCACTCAACACTCATATACAAAATGATCCAAATGGCAGACCTCCTCAGTCAGTGCCGGAACCGTCATCATTCCTGCTCGTTGGCATCGGATTAGCTCTCATGGTGTTGTTCGCAAAGAAGAGGGGGTTCTATAGCCACGGTACTGGCACGAGGAATTAGCAGGTAGAGTGGCCTAGGAGTAACATCTGTGGCTACAGAATGAAGGGTTTGGAATGAACGGGTGGAATGAACGGTCTATTTTCGGTGCTTCTGCTGGTACTGCTACGGTGTCAGCGATTTTTCGATCACACCCGCGCAAGCCATTTCTTATGACTATTCTGGTAGAGGAGTGATGGCCCCCAACTAATCGACATGTGGGAGCAATGCGGCAGATATCTTATTCAACTCGCAGTGTCGTGATAAATCCAATACCGGTTTGAGTAAGGATTAACTGTCCAGACCGGCTAAGCCGATCTACTTCCAGGAAGACCTGCGACCAAGAAAGCCAATCTAGGCGTTGTGTTAATTCTTCCAAGGTACAGTCAGGATTCGCTCTGACCACTTCAAGAATTTCCTCACCAACTGTATCCTCTCGTAGCATATCCACCTCCTTGCCCCAGAACGAAATTCGTATCGCTTTGTAATTGGGATGCCGACCGTAAAAGCAAGTTATATTCCGCCGTATCGATAAGGTCCTATTCACCTGCCACAAAAAAACGGCTCGCTAAAACAGTGAGATAGGATCATTGCCAGACGATAGGCTCATTGACTTCAGAAACAACGGAGTTTGCATCACGATTTTGCACTGTGCGTCTTGTGCGAAAACGCGCAGATTTACCTCAGTCCACGACTGGAGCAGAGCAACCTGTCGCCATAACATAAGTTCCTTTGGACCAACTCAAAGATCATGTACCATCGATCAGTGCAGCACAAAGAAAGGAGTCCTTTGTGCACTTTATCCGAATTGGGAACCGCGCCGTGAATCTCGATAGAGTCACCCACTGCGAGGTGCAGGTGTGGCACGATACGGTTTCTGTAAAAATTTTCCTCGCGGGCATGGCCAATAACACACCTGTGGTGCTCAATGAAGAAGAAGCCAAGACGTTCTGGCAATATATTGAGTATGTGGCAGAGAAACCAGCCTGACCTGTAGGAATCGACCTCCTCTATGCTGGCCCCTCTATATTGTAAGAAGCACTGACGTACTATTGGGAAACGGGATAGAGCCGCGTCATTGTGATATGTATTTTCATGGACATTTGCTCTAGAATCGGAACCGGTATGTGGATCGGATCTCGAACGAGGCTGAAAGGGCTGCGCACATTCTGTAGCCTTTGGATTGCACTGGTGCTTCTGACAGGCTGTGCCGAGGAATTTATGGTCCTCCACAGCCAGACCGGGGAGCTCCTCATTATTTCTCGCCGGTCCCATAGCCTTGAGGGCTGCGTCGGAAAGCTTCGTCAAGATGCTGCTCGGATGGGCGCCACCTTCCGCTATGTGCATGTAAGAGGAACACTAGCCGGGCGTTCCCTGCTCTGGCCTTTTGAACCCGGGTACGCCTGCGAGGCTGCCCTAGGACCTGAACAGCTGCCGAGCGGGACCTATCCCATCAATCTCAACATCCTCACTCGTAAATCAACAAACCCCGTCAGTTAAGCGGATCTCGCTCCCTCCCCGTCGCCTGCGATGGTTGTAATTTGACCATTGACAATAGAGATGTTGCGCAGTATTACTCCCCCTCTGGACGCGGTACTGGTTTTACAGTAGACAGGTCTTACTGAGAAGAAAGGAGGAAACAAGGCTTCTGGTTTTGAATCCAGCCGAAGGCATGGCCGCTGACGTCGCCGAAGATTGGAGTCCCCACCGATAAAACCATTAAGGAGCAGAAATGGAAGACCTTGTCATTGAAGAAGAAGGCGCATCCTCCGCACTCAAGATTACCTTGGGCGACTTCCTCGTGTTCATCAACTGGATGAACCAAACGGAAAAAGCGCTCGAGCACGCCATCGGCCTCCCGGCCATGCCGGACATAGAATCGGGCAAGGTCCGGGGATGGATCCAGCTCATCCAACGATTAGAAGAACGTTTCCGCCGAAGCGAAGAAAAGAAACTCGCACTCGAGGCCAATGTTATTGCTCAGGAGGCCCAACTCGGTCAATTACTGTCGCATCTCCATGCGAATATCGCTTCTCTCTATGAGAATCTTGGCCAATCGCAGAAGGCCGAAGAAGTCCGCCGCCGCGCAGAAGCCTTACATTCTAGTTAACCCTCTGAGAAGAGGCGGCAGGCCCTGCCGTCTCTTCTCATGGTCACGCCTCTCCTTCTCTGATCTTTAGCAGGGCTCCAATCGGCAATCCGCTTGTGGAAACGGGGCCTTAGGCTATAATTGCCCACAGACGCCCCCGAGCTGATGGCAGAACTGGTGCGGATGGCTCCTTATGATTAAGGTTCTCTTGGTAGAAGACAACGATTTCGACGCGCACCTCACGCAAGACATCCTAGCGGAATGGAGCATTGAGCAGTTTGCAATTACCCATGTGGCTCGCCTCAGCGAAGCTTTGGCCCGGCTCGGGAAAGAACGGTTCGATGCGGTACTCTTGGATTTGTCACTTCCTGACGGCTACGGGCTCACGACACTCCGGCAGGTGCAAGCTGCCAGTCCGACAATTCCTATCATTGTGCTGAGTGGGGTGAGCGACCAGACATTAGCGTTGCAGGCCGTCCAAAATGGCGCGCAGGACTATCTTGTCAAAGGACAAGGTCAGCCAGAACTCTTAACGCGCTCGATCCGCTATGCGATGGAGCGTAAGCGTGCGGAAGAACGGCTTATGTATCTGGCGCAATACGATCACCTGACGGGCCTTGTGAACCGGACGCTGTTTCGAGATCGGCTGGTCCAGGCCATGGCGCGGAGTAAACGGCTGCAGCAACCCCTAGGGCTGATGCTGCTTGATCTGGATCGATTCAAGGCCGTTAACGATACGATGGGGCATAGTGTGGGCGATCAGTTATTGAAAGCAGTGGCTGATCGACTTCAGGCCTGTATCCGCGAAGTCGACACCGTCGCACGAATGGGCGGAGACGAATTTACCATCATTCTCGAGGGACTCAGCTCCGATTCTGATATTAGAATCGTCGCTCAGCGCATTACCAATTCGCTCGCCGAGCCGTTTCAGATGAAGGATCACACGGCTTCCATCGGTGTCAGTATCGGGATAACTGTGTACCCATCCGACGACCATGAAATTGATGAACTCTTGAAGCATGCCGATGCAGCCATGTACCGGGCCAAGCAGCAGGGGGGAAGTTCCTTCCAGTTTCATACTGCCACAGGCTCATCATCAGCCTCTCAACGATCTTGAGCCGTCCACGGGTCCGGCGTGTCGTTCGTCTCAGAACCTGGATATTGCCGGGTGCGGCTCCCTTTAGATAGAGGTCCCTGCTTAACGTCCGATCTCCGCCAGGGGCTCATCTACGATGGCATAGGGGCCGCGCGGATTCCCGTCGAGTTGGTTAATCGCGGGCAGCTCCGGAGCTGATGGATTGGGGTGGGAGTCGGGGGTCATCAGGAGACCCCAATGCTGATTATTGCGGCAGACGTTGTCGACCAGCAATCCCTCTCCATGATGAAAGAGCAGCATACCGCTGAGCATATTGGCCTCACAGTGGTTGCGGACGATTTCAGGATGGCTGCCTGGATCGCGAACCGCAATCCCGAAGTGGTGATTCTCGATGCAACGATTGTCCGCCACTCTCGGACGCGCGCCCGCGAACACGAAAATGCCCGATTCACGGTTGCGACAGACTTCATTGTCGCTAAATGTCGCCTGACACTCCGGGCCATACAATATGACGCCGGAAAGAATGCCTTCCATCGCCCGGCATTGCGTAATGAAGCAGCTGGAATCCAGGACGTTGATGGCCGAATGTTGATCACTGCCGACATACCGAAACGTGATGCCGGAGATGCGTCCGCTGGATACGCGCTGCAAATACAGCGGACCACCGCGGCGTGAGAAAATCTGAACCTCATCTCTCCCCGCGCCGATCAGTCTTATCGGCCGCTCGCTGATAAAGATCTTATCTTCGTACACACCGGCGCGGATATAGATTTGATCATGCTCGCCCGCGTCAGCAAGCGCCGCACTCGGCCGACGATAAAACCGCTCATCCTGTGGATCCACAATTAAGGTTCTGCCGCCTTGAGGGCATGGAGGAATATGTTCCATGACGATGACTTACCCCACACCGGCGTACAAATCTGTCGCTCGACAAAGTCGGATGAAAAACTCTGCACCACTAAGAGAGTAGGTGGTCTTAGAAGCCGCTGTTTTTAGAGGTCTTGTTCGCTTCGTCCTAGCAGCTCATGGCATGGCCATTGCGACTGGGTACGATAGACCGACCATCTCCCTTTTGCTGGAGGCACGGCTATGATCGCGAAACCGATTTTGTCCATTCTACTCGTTTCAATTTTGTCCTCCATGGTTCCCTCGTTGGCTGCCCCTAGTCAAAGGTATGACTCCTCCCGTCGCTTATATGATCGAGTGATGGATGAATTCAAACACCATGATTATCAAGCGGCATTGGCGGGTTTTCAGCTCTTCCTTGAATTGCACCGTCAGTCGGCGCTCGCGTCGAATGCCCAGTACTGGATCGGCGAATGCCAGTACCGGCTGGGCCGTTACAAAGAGGCCCTGAACTCCTTCTACAATGTTGTCTCGTACTACCCGCTCAGCTCCAAATTGGCCGCATCAACCTTGAAAATCGGCCAGACCTACGCAAGACTCGGCGATCATGAGAAAGCCCGCATGATGTTTGATCGGATCGTGGACCAATACCCGGATAGCGCCGAAGCAGAGGTGGCCCACAAAGCCATCGATGTAATGGCCGTTAAGAGTGAGCCGGGGCCTCTTGTGGAATACACCAGCCAACCCTGACAGCCATCATTGTGCTCCGGCCTTTCACTCCTCCGGCGCAAGACCAAGGAGCCGGCTCAATTCGGGCACCACATAAGATGTCTGGGACTGCAGCTTGACCAGCTTAATCCCGGCCGCGACCAACACCGCTTCAATAACGCGTTGACGCTCCAGTTGAGGGGGACGGGAGGACGTGTCCTGGAGTTGAATGACCTGCTCCACTCGTCTTTCTCCCGGATGGACCAGAACAAAATCGACTCGCTTCAGCGCCATCTGATTTAGCACCTGCGCACGGGCCTTGCCCATGGCTTCAATCGAGACAAAAGACAAGAGAGGGACCTGAGCAAAGACAAGGTAATGATCTTGGACTGCAAGCCGTATCACATTGTAAAGACTCACATCCCCTTCGGTAAGGAGGGGAACCGACGTCATGGTGACTCCAGAGGGAAACACAAATGGCGATGCTGCGGATGTGAGATGAGGGTGTTTTCTGCCTGCGAGGTATGCCGCGAGAGACGCCAGCAAGAGAAGGGCGAGGGAGAGGTAGATCCATTCTGTCATTGGATGTGCTTTCCTCTTTGCGTCAATCGCAAGCGAGCCAACCAGCCGGGACCGCTGGGGACGATGCAGCCAAGTAAAGCGGGATGATCGGCCCCCGTCACAGCAGGCACGTTTCCACATTGTTCCGTTACCGTCTCAAAGGCAAGGACGGCAAAGGCCACCGCTTCAAAGGCCTTGCTGTCCCATCCGAGCGACTCAAACGTACTGACCGGCGCAGGGCTGAAAACATCTGCCAGATGCGTCATGATCGCTCGATTGCGCACACCGCCCCCGCCGACAATCACTTCATCAATGCTGCCGTGGATCCAACGCCTTGCCGTGCCGACGGCTTCGGCCGTCCACCGGCTGCATGTAGCAAGAAGGTCTTCACCGGTCAGATGACGCTTGTGTTGCGTTGCAAGCAACTCGTCAATCATCTTTCCGCCGAAGGCCTCCCTGCCGGTGGACTTCGGTGGAACTTGCGACAGGTACGGATGCGCCAGCAGTTTAGCCAACAGCCTTCCATCCAGGCGGCCCCGGGAAGCGAGGCGGCCATCCCGATCCATCGACGCACGCCCGTTGGTCATCCGATACACGAGGCCGTCGAGCACCATGTTAGCCGGGCCCGTGTCGAACGCCACCAATCCATCGAAACCGCTTCCCCGCGGCAGATAGGTCACATTACTGATGCCCCCGAGATTGACGATAAGCCGTGCACGGTGCGGATGACGGAAGAGGAGCGCATGGACTCCCGGGGTGAGCGGCGCCCCTTGGCCCCCGGCTGCCATGTCACGTGTACGAAAGTTCGCCACGGTCGTAATGCCGGTCCGCTCCGCAATGATCGCCGGTTCTCCGATCTGGAGCGTCGACCGAATGGCTCCAACTCCGGCATCTTTAATGCCATGCGGCAGATGATGCACGGTCTGCCCGTGGGATCCTATGAGATCAACGTCTTTGGGCCGCATGTTCGCAAGACGAATGACGCCGAGCGCCGCATTGGCAAACCATTCACCGAGCAACGCGTTCAGATGACAGAGTTCGGAGACGGTGCCCGTGACAGAAGCCGCGAGGATACGCTGTTGGAGTGTGCGGGGATAAGGGAGCGGATGAAAGGCCACCATCCGAACTAAGGGGGCCGATTTCCGACGGCCAATCTCCACCAGGGCCGCGTCGACACCGTCACCCGAGGTCCCTGACATAAGCCCGACAACTTTCATACACGCCTCATACTCGTTGGCAGCCGGCGACTGAACCGGCTTCTTCTATGACACCGAACCGGTCGCTACGCTAATCGAACCGATGCGGATGGTCAAGGAGACAGTAAATCCGCGTGGTTCACTCTCCCGGGGCCGTGGTTTGATTCACCCTTTCAGTAGTTTGTATAGCCTGTCCTCTCGTGGGGGTTTCTTGACAGCACCTGGTTGTGGCGGCTAGATTCAACGCACGTTTTCGGAACTCTTCACTACGAGGTGTGCGCATGTTCGGGACGATGGGGATCTCAGAATTGATCATTATTCTGGTCATCGTGCTGATCATTTTCGGCGCCGGACGTCTGCCGCAAATCGGCGAAGGGGTGGGCAAGGCTTTAAAAGGATTTAAAAAGGAAGTCAATGAAGTGCCCCAGCCCAGCGCTGTCCAACCACAGGAAGTTGGGCCACCTCAAGAAGTCACCACTCAACCGGTCACCGCCGCGGTAGCACAGGCCGCTGCCGGCGCATCGTCTGTCCCAAGACCCAACGTCCCGTATGTGCCGGGCCCTGAAATGACCCCGGGGACCACAGCCTCAATGCTGTACAATATGGGACCGCAGGGTCCGCAAGCCGGTCGCGCGACGACCCCTTCCACTGCCCCGGCGGCTGATAGTCAAGGTCACCAGGTCATTTCGATGGAAGAACGGGCGGCCGCTCCCGCTCCGATTTCCCGGGCACAGTATCCGCCGCTTCCACCAGGCGCGCAGCCCAAGCCAGCTGCCAAGCGCCCTTCGGCGATTGTGAATAAAGACGCCGTCGCGCGTGTGCAAGCTCAGCAAGCGGCGTTGAAAGCCCAAGCCGCGCAAGCGCAGAGCGGCGTCTCTCCGAACGATATGCAGCACTTGGGTGAGGGGGTCGGGGACATGATTCGCACCTTCCAACGAGCGGTGGCGGACGTCCGCAACAGCGTCGATCCACAGATGCGGACGATCCAGGCCGAAGTGGATGCCGCCCAGAAGGAGATCCAACAATCCATTGAAGCCGCAAAGGAGATGCCGCCGGCTCAAGAAGACCCCCCTAAACCCGCATGATCGTCCATTTGCCTCCCTCTGTTCAGGCCTTTACCAGATGGTTGTTCCCGCCCGTTCTCCTCGGTTTCATCCTGCTCATCGGTTGTTATCAGGATGTTCCATCGGCTCCTGATCGTGCCGTGCGAATATTGACCGACCTACTGGGCGACCCTCAGGCGTCGGTTCGCAGAACGGCTGCCGAAGCGCTGGGGAAGATCGGCAGGCCGAGTGCTGAAGAATTGTTGGTCCGTACGCTTAGGGATTCCGATGCTGGAGTTCGCGAAGCGGCAACCCGTGCACTTGGACGACTACCTTCATTGGGAATGGAAACGGCAACGATGCTCACCTCACTGTTGAAGGATTCCGATGCTTCGGTACGCGAGGCAGCCGCCCAGGCACTGGAGACGGCTGACAACGTTGCCGCACTGGCACCCCGGCTCGTTGATCACCTGCGCGATCGTCGGGTGGAAGTACGCCAATCGAGCGGACATGCCTTATGGCTTGTGGACACATCAAGTACGATAGTGAATGAGGCGCTGCTGGAAGCTACGCACGATCAGAATGCGTCAGTAAGGCAATGGGCCGTGGCAGCTTTAGGGGAGTCTGGTCATGCCGGGAGTGCGCCGCGTCTTGTGGATCGCCTGATCCATGATCCCTCTGAAGCAGTACGGGCCGAGGCCGCCTATCGTCTCCGTTATATTCGAGACGACTCTGTCCTGAAGGGGTTGGAAGCTTGGGGAGCGCGAGACAAGAATGCAAATGTGGCGCGATGGGCCCAGCACAGTGTCGCGAATCTCAGGGCTGAGAACGGCTCCGGTTCAGCGCCTCGACCAATTCCACCAGCAGAGACTGTGCGTTCCCATCAATATCGGTAAATTGCACACCCATCCCCGGGAAGAGAAGATACCGTTCCGGTTTAATGCGAGCCCATGCCACTTTTCCCTTGGCCTTAAGCTTCTCCCAGGGGCGATCAGGAAGAGCAAACTCTACAGACAGCTCCGTACCGGGTGCCAAGGGTGTGCCACTTTCGATAAACAGACCGCCCCCTCCGATTCCGCCTGTGAGACTGTCAAACTGCTTCCCTTCCGGCGTCGTATACCGGACTTTGACCGCCAAAGGGGCCCGCTGATGTGCGCGGCAATGCGCAAATCGCGCATCGTCTTCTCCCAGAACCTGCTCCACCACGGCCGCCCAAGAAACGTTTCCCAACAGGTGCCCGGAGGTTTCATGAACATTGATGGCTTCCCCGTCCACGTCGATGATGAGATATCTCCCTTGATGTCCTGCAGTCGTAATAATCGGGAGCTTCATGGCACGATCCTACCCGGTGATCCGTTCTGCTGGCTGGTCAGTACTCTGCATGGATTTGACTAGGATGAGAATCCGATCCCGCGTATCCGGATCGAGGTCCGAAAACCTGACCCCCATCCCGGGGCTAAAGGTATATTGATCCGCTTTTGGACAGACCCACGCGACGGTCCCTTTGGCCGGAAGCCAGTTTGAAGCATTCTCAGGAAGGGAAAATTCGATAGCCAGTTTTGTGCCGACGGGCAGGGGACACAGGCTTTCGATGAACAGGCCGCCAACCCCGATACCTCCGGCGCGACTCTCATAACGCTGACCGTCTGGCGTGTTGTAACGGACGTGGAAAGCGAGGGTAATGCGCGGGTCTGATCGAATCTCCTTTTGCAGGGGAGGTTTCCGGTAGGCCAGGATTTGGTCGATGACAAAATCCCAGGACAAACTTCCGATCGGTTCCCCGTTGATTCCCAGAAGGGTCATCACTTCGCAGGCAGCATCGAGCTCCAAAGCTTTGCCCTTATGACGGACGCTGGATGAGACGGGGTACTTCACAGGAGGGCCTCCCTCAATCAAGCCGGTGCTATTGCGAAGTATAGCGCAGCACAACGGCTTGTCGAGAAAAGGCGAGATCTCTGCAAGAAGCTTAGGAAGATGTACGGGGCCGGCGTGACACGCAAACGATTATACACCCACGCGATTCAGATGAAACAGCGTGGAGTGTACAATGCTTCCTAGGCGCTCTTCGCGTCTTTGTCTTGTTCGAAAATGCGAATCGGCGGATTCTTTCCTGAAATCGCATCTTCGGTGATGAGCACTTCCTTGATTTGCTTCTGAGAGGGAGCATCATACATGACGTCGAGCATGACCTCCTCCAGAATGGCACGGAGTCCTCGTGCGCCGGTTTTCTGCGCATAGGCTTTGCGAGCCACGGCTCCCAATGCGCCATCCGTGAATTTCAACTTCACTTTTTCGAACGAGAGCAGCTTTTCGTATTGTTTGGTGAGGGCGTTCCGCGGCTCGGTCAGGATGCGGATGAGC
>CBDIWQ010000181.1:0-21117 GCA_965285965.1 uncultured bacterium
TCCCATCGCGCTGGTCCCGCTGCTCGACTTGCTCGGCATGCTGAGCGGGCAACCGTCCAGCCACCTGCTCTTTCCGCAAGAAGTACGCTTCGGGGTTGTTCTGCATATAGGCTGAAATTGCGCCGTAGGTCCCCGGGATGCCAAGTACCTGCCGGCAGACCGCTTCAACGAGCTCGCGGATGTACCACAGGCGGACGGCGAGGAACTTCACCAGACTGATGGGATAAGCCTGCTGCCAGGGATAATCCGGCTGTTCGGCGCGCCACTTGATGAATCCGGCCCAGCCGGGAAGCGCCGTGAGCTGCAACGACAAATAATCCCGCCGGATGTCCGCCGGGATTCCCAGCCGCTCCAGACTCTCCAAGACGGCGTCCTCCGGATGTTCGGGAAGACCGGCAATCTTCCGTCGGCTATCTTGAATCCCGCAGGGGGACCACTCGTGCATGGCGAGCGCTTTCCAAGACCCATAAAATCCTTGTTCCCGTCCCGGCATGGTCCAGGTGGCATGGCCTTCGTCCAGGAACGCCTCACACCATTTGGTGAGTTCGTCGTTGACGAGCGATACGATCTGGGTCCCCAGCGAACGATCGCACCAATGGGAGAGGGTGAGTGAACGCCCCAGCGCCGCCTGATCGTCGCGGACCGATCTGGATGTCAGCTCTTCCACGCTGGGCGCCCGCAGAGCCGGGGCCAGATGCTCCGCCAACGCGTGGATCAGATCGTCGTTCGAGTCCGCGTCCGGCCATGCATCGAGCGGGTCTTCCGTCATCTCGCACAACCCGTGGGTCAAACAGGCGCGCAGGACTTCCCAATGGGGGACCCGACAAGGCCCGACGGTGACTGCGTCATTGCGTGCCAGGGGTTGGATGGCCTCGTCCAGATGATGGCGTAAAATCCTGCCCGAACGGAGGTACCGGCGATAGGTCTCGCCGGAGAGATAACCCCGGCCCCCGAGAAACGTGCGGGCCCGCCTGACGGTTTCTTCAAACGGCAGACATTCGAGGCTGTGCAGCGGGTTGTGATGGACAAACGTCCGCATCGGCCAGTACTGCCCCACCACTTCGCCCGCGAGACGAACGATGCCGCGCAATTCCATGCGGCGGGTTTCCTGGCTCCCTGCGGATGGCGTGAAGGTCACTGGTTCCACGGCGGCGCTCCCATCACGATCGTCCCCTGAGCCGGCGGCCCGACTATAAAGAAGCGCGAGGGCAGCACACCCAGGATCACCAGCAGCAGCACGATAATGGCGAACGCCGCGAATTCGGGATCCCGCAGATCGTCGCGGCGTCCACGGTCGGCCTGGGGCGGGCCGAATAACAAGCCTTGCGCCAGATCGAACAGGTACCAGGAGGCGGCGAGCCAGGCGCTCATGATGATGAACAGTCCGCCGGACCAGTGGAACGAGGGCGCGAGCAGCATTCCGAAGAACCCGGCAAACACGCCAAAGGGCGGCAAGCCCAAGGCGGCGACCGCCAGCAGCGACAGGACGACGGCAAACCGCGGCATGTGCGGAGCCAAGCCGCTCAGTCCGCGGAGGCCGATCTCGCCATAGCGGCCCTGTAGAAGAAACGAGGCCAGCAGCAGTCCTGTGGTGGCCAGCCCAACCGCGCTTACATACACCAGGGTCGGGGATCCAGCGTCTGCTGTACGAACCAGATACCACCAGAGAATGGAATGAAAGGACAGACTACCATAGGCCGTGACGGAGCCGGGGCGGGACTGAGCCAAGGCCCTTATGGAGCTGTAGAGGCAGCCGGTCAGCGCCAGCATCCCGGCGATGTCCAACACGAGAGATGGAATCTGAACGAGCGTGGTCGCGAGGCCGTGGAAGCCGATGACCGGGAGCAGGACCGCCAGAAAGGCCGGCAGATTCCCGGGCAAGGCGGTGAGCGCGGCGAGATAGCCGGTATGAAACGGGACCAGCGGAAGCGCGATGGCGCAGGCAAGGACGAAGGCGATCGAGGACACAGGCGGCGTGGTGCCGGCTGCGAGCAGCAGGGCCATGGCGGCAAGACCCAGCGTGGCGATGCCCGGCCATTGGGGGTGTCCAGTGGGCGGCTGAAGCGCGGCGAGCATCAGGCCGAGCGTAGCCAGCAGCAGCCCGAAACACAGGGTCGCGTACGTCGCCTCCAAGGCCAGGGCGCCCAGCCCCAACCCCAGCAGCAACAGAGTGAGTAGCCATGCCGGGCCATGTCTGGAACGGAGAGGCTGTCCCAGCAGCGACACGAACGCGGTTATCGGCAATAGGGCCAGGAGTGGCCACCCGGCGGCCTCCGAGGGCAACTGTCCGGCCGTCCAGCCGAGGGTGCCGAGCGTCGCCATGGTGGCCAGCAGGAGCCACACTTTAAGCGCGTCCGATTGACGCCGGAAAGCCAGGCCGACCGCGGCGCTGATCACCGGCACCGCGACGAGGAGCCAGGGGGCGGGCATGAACGTCGTCACGGAGTCCTCCCGAACGACCGTCGTTCGAATCGGTGGGCCAGGCGCATGAAGGCCCGACCGGCTTTCGAATATACGGTATCGAGGTACAGGCGATTCATGAACAACAAGTAGAGCCGGACATGCAGCAGCTCCACCCATGCGGGCCGCCGTATCCGGACGCCGCTCGTCTCGGCATAGAGATAGGCCCAGCCCAGCATGATCAGGAGCGTCATCAGCGCGACGAGGCCGTCAAAAAGCGGACCGGGAAGCGAGGCGGCGGTGAAGTAAAAATCCACTTCTTGCCGGTCGGGATAGAGAAAGGCGGTGAAGCGTTCCGCCGCGAACAGATAGGTGAAGACTACGAGCAGGAGGGTGAGGAGCATGGCCGCCGACACTTTCCATGAGGGAAGGCCGCGGAGCCGGGTGAGCGTCAGAATGGCCTGCGACGAGGTGACCCAGATGAAGAATAGGAAGATCACACTGCCTTGCGCATGGATGATCGGAATCTGCAGGACGCCGTGCGCTACCAGCAGGATCAGCAGCGGCATCAACAAGGTCGTGACGAAGCCGGTGGACCAGGTGAGCCGCGAAAAGGCACCGTCGTCGACGGCCTCGTGCGGTCGCGGGAAGACGGGTTCCTGCCGCGCTTTGTGGATGACGTTGCCGCAGTTGAGAAACACCGTGGCCTTGAAAAGCCCGTGTGCGATGAGATGAAAGACCGCCAGCGCGAAGGCTCCCAAGCCGCACTCCATGATCATGTAGCCCATCTGGCCGATGGTGGAGTACCCGAGGGTTTTCTTGATGTCGTTTTGCGTCAACATCATCGAGGCGCCGAGGATGGCGGTCAGGGTGCCGATGATGAATGCGACATGGAGCGTGGCGGGACTCAATCCATACAACGGCGCCAGCCGGTTCATCAGAAAGCCCCCGGCGTTGATGATGCCGGCATGCAGGAGCGCATGGACCGGTGTGGGGGCGTACAGAGAGCGCGGGAGCCAGATATGCAACGGAAACTGGGCGGATTTCGTCATGACTCCGATGAACAGGAGCAGCGTCACCGCCGTGGGGCCGCTCATCTCGAATCCGGGCAAGGGAGATAAGGTCATCGGCTGCTCGGCGGCCCGGGCGAACAGATCATGGAACTCCAGGGTGCCATACAAGGAATGGGCGAGCACGATGCCGGCCAGGAAGGCCGCGTCCCCGACGCGCAAGAGCGTGAAGGTCCGGAAGGAGCCCTCCAACGTGGCCGGGTGGTGCAGGTTATGCGCCAGGAGCGAGAGCAGATAACTCAACAGCTGCCAAAAAACGAACAGCATGACCAGGTTCGCGCTCGACACCATGCAGAGGAGCACGAAGGTGGTGACACCGATCAGGGCCAGAAAGCGGCGATACCCGGGATCCTGGAACATGTAGGTGACGGAGTAGCGATAGATGACCGCGCCCACGACCGAAATCAGCACCATCATGACCGCGCTCAGCCGGTCGATGTGGAACCCCAGCGGAAGGGGGAGCGTGGCGAACGATGCAGGGTCATAGAATCGGATCGTGATCGCGCCTCGTGACGCGACGAGGAGCAACAGGAGCACCGAGCCGATGGAGGCGGCGGCGAGCGGGATCAGCCCGAGTCTAGCCCGTTCATCCTGCGTCTCGGGCTCGCCCATCAGCACGATCGTGGTGACCAGCAGCGGCAGCACTGGAACCAGGATCGCAAGCGACAGGCTGACGTTCATGCTAGATCGCCCAGGAGTGAAGCCGTATATCAAGCCGGACCGCCGCCGGTCGGACACCGTAGAGCGGCCCTATGGAAATCGGCTGACTCTACCGCTTTCTGATCACGAACGCGAGCGTCCATCCTCGAAAGACGGACCTGTTCACCCAGGCACAGCCGCAAGGATTGGTGTTATCCGGTATCGATCCCGGCGGAGTCAAGCAGAAGGCCTTCTGCGCGTCCCGATGTGAGCCCGTGGCCTGGGCACGCTCCTTCTCGACGCACCGCGCCAC
This sequence comes from uncultured bacterium, assembly GCA_965285965.1. Taxonomy (GTDB): domain Bacteria; phylum Nitrospirota; class Nitrospiria; order Nitrospirales; family Nitrospiraceae; genus Nitrospira_D. Next base: position 4,423 of record CBDIWQ010000181.1, read on the forward strand.
TTTGTCCTTGTGACGGTGAAACCGGCCCTTCTATAATCGCCCGCTGTCTGCCATCTCCGAATCACCCGCTAAGGACGTCTATGAAGAAGCTCATTGAAGGATTCAAGCGATTCCAACGTGACGTCTTCAAGACCAAACGCCAACTCTTTCTCAGCCTGGCCCGGTCCCAACAGCCGCGCGCGCTCTTCATTACCTGTTCCGATTCACGCATCGACCCCTGTCTGGTCACCCAGACTGATCCCGGGGAATTGTTCATCCTGAGGAATGCGGGCAATCTGGTGCCCTCGTACGGGACCACGATCGGCAGCACAATCGCCACGATTGAATATGCCGTGGGTGTGTTGGACGTCAAGAATATCATCGTCTGCGGCCATACCGACTGCGGAGTCGTCAAAGCCATTCTGGAACCGGAGCAGGTGGGGGATCTGCCGGCGGTGAAGGCCTGGCTGCTCCAGGCGGAGGCCACCAGGCGGGTGGTCAGAGAGAATTATAGCCATTTGACGGGGGACGCCCTGTACGTCGCCACCACGCAGGAGAATGTCCGCATACAACTGGAACATCTGCAGACGCACCCGATCGTCGCGGCTCGGCTGCGCCGCAAGGCGTTGGAACTCCATGGCTGGGTCTATTCCATTGAAACGGGTGATGTGTGGACTTATGATTTTCAACAGGACATGTTCCGGTCCTTGCTCCAGCCCGGAGCCCGGACTCGTCCCACCAGGAAATGACATTGGGATCACCCACCGCGATGCGCACCCTCGAACAGCTGGTCTTTGACAACACCTATGCACGGCTGCCGGACGCCTTATATTCCAGGGCGACGCCGACGCCGTTTCAGAACCCTCCCTATCTGGTGCATGCCAATCGTGCCGCCGCGGAGATGATCGATCTCGATCCCGCCCAATTCGCCCGGCCGGAGTTCCCCGCCGTCTTCGGCGGGAGCCTGCTGGTGCCCGGCATGGACCCTCTGGCGATGCTCTATTCAGGCCATCAATTCGGCGTGTATGTGCCTCAATTGGGGGACGGCCGGGCGATCCTGCTGGGCGAGACCATCAATGAGCGGGGCGAGCGGTGGGAGCTGCAGTTGAAAGGCGCCGGGCTGACCGCGTTCTCCAGGGACGGCGATGGCCGCGCCGTCCTGCGTTCCACCGTCAGAGAGTACCTCTGTTGTGAAGCGATGCACGGGTTGGGAATTCCCACGACGCGGGCCCTCTGTATCGTGGGCAGTGACGACCAAGTCTACCGGGAACAAATTGAAACCGCCGCGACATTGGTGCGCCTGGCGCCTTCGCATGTGCGGTTCGGCACGTTTGAGATCTTGTATTACCGCAAGCAGCATGACCTCCTTAGGCTCTTGGCGGACTATGTGATCGAGGGGCATTTCGCCCATCTACGGGACGCGCCCGACAAATATGCCCGGTTCTTCGGCGAGGTCGTCGAGCGGACGGCCCGGCTGATCGCGCAGTGGCAGGCCGTCGGGTGGGCGCACGGCGTCATGAACACGGACAATATGTCGATCCTCGGGCTCACGCTGGACTACGGTCCGTTCGGGTTTATGGACGACTACGATGCCGGATTGATCTGCAACCACTCCGACCACAACGGCCGTTATGCGTTCAACCAACAACCTTATATCGGCTTGTGGAACCTGAGTTGCCTGGCCCAAGCGCTATTGCCGCTGGCGGAGAAAGAGGCGTTGAAGACGGCGCTGGATACCTATACGCCGCTGTTCGAGCGCGAGTATTCCGCCAGGATGCGACAGAAGCTCGGCTGGCTGACCGAAGAGGCGGAGGACGACGAGTTGATCCGTGAGTTTCTCGGCCTGTTGCAGGGCAGCCGCGCCGATTACAGCATCGTGTTCCGGGAACTCGGGGCGTGCCGTGTGGACGCCATGCCGGCGACCGACCGGCTGCGCGAGCATTTCCTGAACCCCGCGCGGTTCGATGACTGGGCGGTGCGCTATCGCGACCGGGTACGGCGCGAAGGGAGCCGGGACGACGCCCGCCGCGCCCGCATGGACCGGGTCAACCCTCGCTATATCCTCCGAAATTATCTGGCCCAAACGGCCATTGAAAAAGCCCGGCAACGCGATTACTCCGAGATCGATCGGCTGCTCACCCTGCTGCACGATCCCTATGCCGACATTCCGGGGATGGAAGCCTATGCCGCCGCGCCGCCAAATTGGGGCAAACACATCACAGTGAGCTGTAGTTCCTAGCCGATCGCTCTTTTGTGTTATCACGCAACCCCCTTGGCAGGCCTCAGCGCGGTCTCGGGTAGGGGGCGGCACCGGTACTATGAGAGGTTAGTCCGTGGCGAAATCCAGTGGCGACTCAAAACTGGCGGTGGCAGGAGCCCTGACGCTCGCATTGGCGGTCGCCGGCGTGCTGCTGGTCAAGGAGCCGTTGCGCAGCTCTCGCCCGGTCGGCACCGGGTTGGAGATGAAGCAGACCACGGGCGAACAAATGATCAGGGCACGGCTCTGGGAAGATCCGGTGGCCGCGGTGCACCGGGCGATGCGAGAGAAGGGCCTCTCGAAGCCGGCGGCCTCGACACCGGGATCGTCCTTTTCCCAGCGGCTCGGCTCCCTCCGCCAGGCGATCGTCGAGCGGGTGCAGCATGGCCAGCGGCTCACGGTCCTGCTCGTCACCACGAGCGGTGGGCCCTATGTCGAGAGCACGGAGTCACGCCTCAGGGACCGCTATGCCGTCGGGACGGCGCTGGGCGTCGCTTGTTACGCGCCGGAGGACGAGAGCCACCTGTCCTTTATTGACTGGGATCCGCAAGGGTCTGTCCAGGGGGTACCCTACGAATGGTATCGTCTCAGGAAGACGCGTGTCTGTGGAGAAGCCGGCGAGCGCGCGGACAGCGTGCTGGTCGTCTGGCTGCCGGAGGACACGCTGAGTCGCGGATTCTTCGCCGCCTTGACCTCGCTGTCTCAAGCGTTGGTCTGCCAGGAAAGCCATCGGCGGGAGTGCTTGTTCGCCGACGAACGACGCACCACCGTGAGGCTGGACCGCTCGCTGCAGCAGGCCGTCACGTTTCACATTATCGGTCCGCGCAATTCGTCGGCTTATCGCGCACTGCTGGATGAGGCCGGCACGCGGTACGGTCCATCGCCTCAAGAGGCCCCGGTCTGGCCGAATGCCGACGGGTCCATCGCGCTCTACTCGCCTTGGGCCAGCGCGATGAAGGGGCTGTTGGCCTATGGACTCAAGGCAGAGTCCGGCATGGGAGCCGCCTGCGCCACGTATGAGGATTGCGAGCAGGAGTTTTATCGCCGGCTCGCCAAGGCGAAGGTGCGGCTCGTCTATGACCTCGGATCCGACGACCACCAGTTCCAAGCGCTGATCGCAGAGCTGGAACGGCGTCAGGTACGGCTCGGGTGGGATGCCGTCATCCTCATCGGCGAATGGGATTCGTTCTATGGACGTGCGCTCCCTCTTGAGTTCCGCGCCGCGGCCTGCGCGAAGGTGGCCACTTTCTCCGAAGCCGATCTCAAGCAGATTCAGGTGCCGGCCGACATCAAACGCTGGTGCGCAACCATCCCGCAGGCGGTGGATTTGCAGATTCACCGTCCCGCCGACTATGAAGCGCTGACATTGAACGTGTTTCGCTACAGCTACCTCAGCGGCCTTGACGGAGAAGTCCCCGGCGACGATGCGGCGAGAGCCGGCCGGGCCGGGAAAACCAATCCGGGCGATCCCTCCAAAGACCACACGCGAGATCGGCCGGAAGGGACCAGTCAGCTCGATTACGTTCGCGCGCTCGTGGCGCGGATTCATGACGAAGGGGAAGGGGCGAGAGCCATCGGCATCCTGGGCACCGACCCCTATGACGCGCTGCTCATTATCAAAGCGCTCCGGCCGGCCTTCCCGCATGCCATATTTTTTACGGTCGATCTCGATGCGCGGCATCTGCATCCGAGCGAATACAAGTCCACGCGCAATATGGTGATTGCGTCGCCCTTTGGGTTGCAGTTGGACGGAGGCCTCCAACGCGATGTGCCCCCCTTCCGGAGCAGCTACCAAACGTCCGCCTATCTGGCTACGCTGCAGGCCGTGGGACACATCAGGTGCCGATCGGAAAGCCTGATCCACGGTGGTACGGGTCCCTGCGCGTCAGGCTATCGTGTCTCGATGACACCGGAGGACCGGGTCTATGACGCCGGCGCTCATCCAAGGCTCTTCGAAGTTGGTCGGAACGGCGCGGTCGATGTGAGCGTCGTAGGCAGGGAAGGGGTGCGAACGGTTCATCCCTTGCGCGCGGATCTCGCTCATACGGAGGCCTATGGTCAGTCGAAACAAGGCGTCGGTTTCGACAACACGACCGTCGCCGCCGTCGTGGTGGTGGCGCTCTTAATCGGAACCGTGATCGCGTGGTGCAATCAGCGCCTTTGGCTCTGGGTGTCGACCAATCCACGTCTTGTGGGATTCGCTGCGATCCTGCTGATGGGCTTATTCGCGGCGTTTGCGGCATTCGGCGGGGCGAGCGCTGTGTTGGCCGACCATGATCAAGGAGAGCCCTTCTCCTGGACGGCCGGCGTCAGTATCTGGCCGAGCGAGCTGCTCCGTTTACTCGTCGTGGTGTTCTGTCTCGTCTTCCTCGCGAAAGGTTTCCACGACCTCACAAAAAACAGCGAGGATATCACCCGGGAGTTCCAGTTCCAGGATGATTCCGGCCGCCAGAGTTTCTCATGCGTACATTTCTGGACCAACCTCAAGCGGGTCTATCATCCGGCCGCGACGATGACGGCGACGACGGTCGATCAAGCCTGGGCCTGGTATCGCGAGGCCGGCAAGGTGTCGCAATGGGCGGCGCGGACGATGCTGCTGTTTGTCTTGTATCTCGGCATGATGTGGGGCTTGGGATACTTCGTCCTCGACGAAGAGTACATCCATCCCTGCCGCGGGTGGCTCAGCTGCCGGGTGGATTGGTTCATGACGCTGAGCAGCGCGGCTTTGGTGGTGCTCCTCAATCTGGCGGTGTTCGATGCGGTGATGTTATGCCGCCGTTGGATCGGTTGGGTCACGGCATCGACCGGCGGATGGTCCGATCAGGTGCAGGAAGAATATCTTCGCGATTACGGCTTGAGTCAGGCCAAGAAGGCGGAGTTCGAGAAGCTCAAGTACTTGGCCGTGATCGATCTAATCGGGCAGCGAACGGAAGTGGTGAATCGCTTGATCCGCTATCCGTTCATCGCCTTACTGATCATGATTGCAGGCCGCAATGACTACTTCGATATCTGGAATTACCCGCTTCTCTTGCTGTTTACCTGGGCGGTGAACGTGCTGTTAGCCTTGTTGGCCGCCTATCTGCTGTACCAGGCGGCCAGCCGGGCGAAAGCCGCCATGCTCGCCGGGCTGAGCCGGCAGATGGTGCAAGCGTTGGAGAGCGGGCAGGATCATGATGTCCGAATGAAGCAGATCCAATTCATCGTTGACGAAGTCGAAGCCAACGAGCAGGGGGCCTTCGTCCCCCTGTACCAACAACCGGTCATCGAGTCATCTCTATACGGGCTCGTGGCCCTGCTTCAATATCTCTATGTCCGGCAGTGAGGGCCTATGCGTGAAGCCATAGACATTGGCGGCTTAAAGACCAGACTGAGAGGCGGCGCAGACGGGACAGGTTCCGGCAACGGCCCTGTCGTCATTCTGCTGCATGGCTTCGGGGCGCCGGGGGACGACCTCGTTCCCCTTTGGGAAGCCATGCAGCTGCCGGCCGGGACCCGCTGGCTCTTTCCCGAAGCCCCGTTGCCGCTCAGCATGGGCTACGGCAATGCGCGTGCCTGGTGGATGATCGATATGGCGAGGATTCAAGCCGATCGCGCCGCCGGCCGGATCCGTGATCTGTCGGTCGAGGTGCCCAACGGGTTGGGCCTGGCGCGGGAGCGGCTGCGCGCGTTTCTACAGGACGTGCCTCGCCACCTGCCGATCAATTACAAGCAGACGGTCATCGGAGGGTTCTCGCAGGGCGCCATGCTGACCTGCGATGCGGTGTTGCATAGCAACCATCCGTTTGCCGGGTTGGTCCAGCTCTCGGGGAACTATCTGGCTGAACCGGTCTGGGGACCGCTCATGCCGAAACGCAGGGGTTTGCCGGTGTTTCAAAGCCATGGCCTGCAGGATCCGATCTTGCCATATCCCGGTGCCGAACGATTGCGTGACGCGCTGAGCGCGGCTGGTCTTGCCGTGGACTGGCACAGCTTCCGGGGAGGCCATGAGATTCCTGCGCCCCTGTTGGAGCGACTGGGGCTGTTTCTCAGGCGGGTGTTGAAGCCGTAGCGGCCTGCGCTACCGCACCGGCGGTTCGCAAGTCTTCCACCAGCCAGCCGTAGAGCCGGCGTTCCGCCTCGGGATCCTGCGCACGTAACAGGGCGGAAGGATGTACCGTGGGCAAGATGGTGCCGTACCGGTTGACCTGCGGGCGTCCCCGTTCCTTCAGCACCGGCACGGAATATCCCAGCAACGACCGGGCGGCGGTCGCCCCGAGACAGACGATGACGGCGGGCCGGATCGCCGCGACTTCGGCCTCCAGCCAGGGCCGGCAGGCCGTCACTTCTGCGGCGCTCGGCCGCTGATGGCGTCGGACCTTGCCCGCCGGCACGAACTTGAAATGTTTGACGGCGTTGGTGAGATAGAGGCGTCCCCGGTCCAGGCCGGCGTCGGCGATTGCCCGGTCGAGCATCAGGCCGGCCGGGCCCACAAACGGCCGCCCGGCTACATCTTCGTGATCTCCCGGTTGTTCGCCGACAAGGACGATTCGCGCATTGGTCGGCCCTTCCCCGAAGACCGTGCCGGTGGCCTGCTGATGCAGTGCGCAGCCCTGGCACCGGGCGGCCGCCTCCTGTAAGTGCGGCAGCGCGCGCTCCGGGGGGATGAACGCGGCGGCGCCGGGCCACTGCTGCTGCGCGGCGATCATCCGGTCCACTCGCCCCGGCGCCGTTGCGATCAACTCGGCGATGACCGGAGCCTCCGGGAGGTCGCGCCAAAACCCCACGGGCATTTGGGCCTGCATCGCTTTGATTTTGACCCGTGCCGGGTTGAAGACGGCCCGGTAATACGTGCGCCAGAGCGCCGCCAGATCGTCTTCCGTTTCTGTCATCGGCGCGGCTACACCCGGTCCGAAGCGCAAAACCTGTTGATCCCAATGCGCAGAAAGATCCGGCGTCCAGATCGACCATTGCAGGGCGCGGAACCTGGAGACGAACGAAGGAGCAGCCAGCGGCAGCACCGGATGGTCCGGCCTGTGCCAGGCCATATACCGCTCGCCGTCGGCCGTGTCCACCCGGCGAAACCGCACAAAGGCTTCCATGCGATAGGCCGCTTTCTTCACCTGCCGTTCCATCGCCCGAAGCCGACTGATCTCGGAATCGACCTCAATCTTCAGCAGATGCCGGTCGCCCTTGTACCAGCGCCACCAGATCGAATAGAGGAGAGCCCACTTGTGCGGATCGGAGTGATAGGAGGCGGCTTGGGCCGGCTGGTTGAAGCCTGCCGGCATGGGGACCGGTCGCCGGCGATCGGTCGCCGGCTGCTGGTCATCCCACAAGCTGGGCAGCGCAGCTTGGGGCTCCGCGTCATTGATCCACATGATGGCTGCGGGATGGCGTCCGGCGGCGAGCAGGCCTCCAGCGGTTTTGCGCCAGCCTTCGTAGGTGCCGTCGAACTGTGCGCGATAGAGCATGTCAGACTTGCCCCGAGCGGGCGGCGGCCGACGCCTCGAACAGCGACAACTGCCGCGGAGCCGTCAACCGTTCCATCAGATCGTGCCGGTCGAGGCTCTTTTCGGCGTCCGTCCGGTCCGCTGCGAGGATAAACGGCAGGATGCGCCGCAGCGGCACATGCAAGCGTTTCAAATCGTCCGTCGTCAGCCGATGGTAACGTCTGATCGCAAGGATGCGCGCCACGTTCTTGTAACCCAGGCCCGGCACTCGCAACAGCCACTCGCGATCGGCGCGATTGATATCGAGGGGAAAGCGGTCCCGGTGCCGCAGGGCCCAGGCGAGCTTCGGATCGCGCTCCAGGGACAAATTGGGATCCCCGATCGTCGTCAGCTCATGGGCGGCGAAGCCGTAGTGCCGCATCAGCCAATCGGCTTGATACAGCCGGTGCTCCCGTAACAGCAGGGGAGGTTGCACCGGCAGTCGGGGGTCGGCCTGCGGATAGGGGCTGAAACTGCTGTAATAAACCCGGCGCAGAGAGTAGCGGGCGTAGAGGCCCGACGCGGTGCTCAGAATGCTGGCGTCCGTATCCGCGGTGGCTCCGACGATCATCTGCGTGGTCTGACCGGCGGGCGCATAGGCCGCCGGGCGGCCGGTCTGCGCGTCACTTCGCGCCTCCCGGACCGCCGTCTGGATTTGCTCCATGGCGGCTTCGATCGTCTGCCGGCCCTTGTCCGGAGCTAACCGCCGAAGGCCGGTTTCGGTCGGCAGCTCGATGTTGGCGCTGACGCGATCCGCCCAGCGTCCCGCTTCGGCCAGCAGGTCCGGAGATGCGCCGGGAATGACCTTGAGGTGTATGTAGCCGTGAAAGCCGTGCTCGTGTCGCAGCAGCCGGGCCACCCGAATGAGGTCTTCCATGGTGTCGTCAGGACTGCGGTAAATGCCGGAGCTCAGGAACAGACCTTCGATGTAATTACGGCGATAGAACGAGAGGGTGAGCGTGACGATCTCCTCGGGCGAGAAGCGGGCACGGGGCAGGTCGCTCGAAACCCGATTCACGCAGTACACACAGTCGTAGGCGCAATAGTTGGTGAGGAGAATCTTGAGCAGGGACACACAGCGACCGTCCGGGGTGAAACTGTGGCAAATGCCTGCCCCGTTGAGGGCGCCTAATCCGGACGCGGTTCCAGTCCTGGTCGATTCGCTGCTGGCGCAGGAGGCGTCGTACTTGGCCGCATCGGACAAAATCCGCAACTTCTCGTTCAAATCTGACAGCGACACGATGTCTCAGTATCCCCAAGACAGGCCGCGAATGTTAGTGGGATGAGTCCTTAGGGGCCGTCACTCTCACGCCGAGCATTGCGCGCGGCCGTCAGTTGGAGTACAAGCAGCGCAGACATGAGAGGTGCAGGCCGGGGCATGTCCCGGTACGACCGATTGTGTGACCGAAGCGCTGGTGGCCGGAGGGCGGCAGGCACAGAGCACCGGAACGCCCGGCCCCTTCGTTCTCACAGCCATTGGGTGACAGACGATGATACCTTTCACGATCGCCGGCGCCGACGGCAAGTTGATTCGCGGGGATCGCGCGGTCGGCGCGGGCCGCCAGATCCTGTTCGTCACCGGGTTCCTGTCCAAGCGCTGGGGCACGAAGAGTACCGCCCTGGCGCAATGGTGCCAAGAGCAAGGGTGGGGCTTCTGCTGTTACGACGTCCGCGGGTTCGGCGACTCGGAGGGCACTTTTACCGATTACACCTTGTCCGACTGGATCGACGATGCCCGGCGGGTCGTCGCCATGGTGAAGGAGGGCCCCGATCTCACCGGCCCGCCTGGGCATCAAGACGCGCCTCCTCCTCCGGTCACAATCGTCGGCAATTCGCTGGGGGGCTGGATCGCCTGGATGATGGCGCAAGAGTGCGAGCAGATTGAGCGATTAGTTCTGATCGCGCCGGCGTTCAACATGATGGGTGTCCGCGCGCGGTCGATCGCGGAAGATCGCCGGCATGCGTGGCTCACCGCCGGCTGGATGCCCTGGGACGACGACGCCACGCATCGCGACTTTCCGATTGCCTGGAAATGGGTGGAGGAAAGCGAATCCTGCTGGAAGGGGCGGTTTCTTGCGCTCCGGCGGGTGAAGACGACCATTCTGCACGGCTTGCAGGATCGCGCCATTGCGCCGCAGGGCAGCAGCGCGTTTGTGGACGAACTGCTGGCGCGCGACCCGGGATTTCCCGTTGACCTGCATCTGATTCCCGGCGATCATCGCCTCAGCACGCCGGAGCATATGGACATGTTCCGCCGATTCATTGTTGAATAGACTCATGCTGACGCTCATCCATCGGGAGTGCGGCGGGCCGGCGCTCGAAACGAACCCGTCAATCGGCGAAGTCTGCGCGATTCCCATTGATCGCTTTCCCTTTCCCTGCTTCACCTGCCTGGAAGAGATCTGCGACGAATCAGAAGTACGGCTCTCGGAAGCCTCCGGCTGGTAAACTTTCCACCCGCAGCGCCTCGTGCCGCCGGTTGTGTCCGGGGGCGGGGCTTTGTTATCGTGAGCGCTGACTAGAGCGCGATGGACAAGGAGATGTGACGACAACATGGCCACCAACGACAAACAGGTTATTTTTTCCCTCGTCAACGTCGGCAAGGTGTATCCGCCGAAGCGGCAGGTGCTGCGCGAGATTTATCTCGGCTTCTACTATGGCGCCAAGATCGGTGTCCTGGGCTTGAACGGCTCCGGCAAGAGTTCTCTGCTGAGGATCATCGCCGGGGTCGACCCGAACTACACCGGCGAAATCACGCGCTCGAAAGGCTACAGCGTCGGCCTGCTCGAGCAGGAGCCGCAGCTGGATCCGGAGTAGACGGTGTAGGAAGTGGTGGAAGAGGGCAAGGCCGAGCTGGTGGCGCTCCTGCATGAATACGAAGCGGTCAGCAATAAGTTCGGCGAGGCGTCTCCCGATGAAATGGAAAAGCTCATCGACAAGCAGGCGCAGTTGCAGGAAAAAATCGAGGCGGCGAACGGCTGGGAATTGGAGAATGAACTGGAATTGGCCATGGACGCGCTCCGCTGCCCCCCGCCGGACCAGAAGATCAGCGTGCTCTCGGGCGGCGAAAAACGGCGTGTCGCCCTCTGCCGTCTCATGATCCAGGAGCCGGACATCCTCCTGCTCGACGAGCCCACCAACCACCTGGATGCCGAATCCGTGCAATGGCTGGAGCAGCATCTGCAACAGTACAAGGGGACGGTCATTGCGGTGACGCACGACCGGTATTTCCTGGACAACGTGGCCGGGTGGATCCTGGAACTCGATCGCGGCCATGGGATTCCTTTTCAAGGCAACTACACCTCCTGGCTGGAGCAGAAGAAGGACCGCCTCGAAAAGGAGGAAAAGGCCGAATCGAAGCGGCAGAAGACGCTCGAGCACGAGTTGGAATGGATCAGGATGTCGCCGAAAGCCCGGCAATCCAAGGGCAAGGCCCGGTTGAATCGCTATGAAGAGCTCGTCAACCAAAAGCAGGACCAGATCGCCGAGGATCTCGAAATCTACATTCCGCCGGGACCGCGGCTGGGCGACGTGGTGGTGGAGGCGAAGGGCATCAGTAAGGCGTTCGGCGACAATGTACTCTATGACAACGTCAACTTCAGCCTGCCCAAGGGCGGGATCGTCGGCGTGATCGGACCGAACGGCGCCGGCAAGACGACCATGTTCAAGATGATCATCGGCAAAGAAAAGCCGGATGCCGGCACGATCAAGATCGGCGACACGGTCAAACTCGGCTACGTCGATCAGGATCGGACGCTGGATCCCAACAAGTCCGTCTATGATGTCATTTCCGAAGGGCAGGACACCATCAAGCTGGGCAAGGCCGAGGTCAACGCCCGTGGCTACTGTGCGCGCTTCAATTTTGCCGGAACCGACCAGCAGAAGAAAGTGAAGGACCTGTCCGGCGGTGAGCGCAACCGCGTCCATTTGGCGCGCATGCTCAAAGAGGGCGCGAACCTCATCATTCTCGACGAGCCGACGAACGATCTGGATGTCAATACGCTGCGGGCGCTCGAAGAAGGGCTCGAAAGCTTCGCCGGCTGCGCGGTGATCAGCAGCCACGATCGCTGGTTCCTCGATCGCATCGCGACCCACATTCTGGCCTTCGAAGGCGACAGCAAGGTCGTCTGGTTCGAGGGTAACTACAGTGAGTACGAAGCGGATCGGAAGAAGCGTCTCGGCAAGGACGCGGATCAGCCGCATCGCATCCGCTACCGGAAGCTCACCCGCAACTGAGGTGGACCAGTGGCCGGTGCCGCCCTTTGATTCCCACCGTCCTGGTGACCGGGGCCACGGGACTGATCGGTCAGTACCTCGTCAAGACGGCTGCCCGCTGGGCGCCCCGCTGGAACGTGCAGGGCGTCGCCCGCGTCGAACTGGATCTGACCGATCGCGCGCGCGTCGACGCGGTCTGGCAGTCCATCAAACCGGACGCGGTCATCCATTGTGCGGCCATCAGCCGCACCAAGGATTGCGAAGACGATCCCGCCCAAGCCCGGCGCGTGAATGTCGAGGCGACGGCGCACCTGGCGCATCTTGCGCGCGACGTTCCGTTTTTCTTTCTGTCCAGCGGGGAAGTCTTTGACGGCCGGAAGGGCTGGTACGTCGAAACCGACGAGGCCGCTCCCCTGAATGTCTATGGCCGGACTAAGCTCGAAGCGGAGCGGATCGTGCTGCGGAATCCCGGCCACACCGTCCTTCGGATTGTGCTCACGGCGGGACGTTCGCTCAATGGGGACCGGAGCTTTGTCGAGGACATGTGTCGGGCCGCCCAGTCCGGGCAGGCCGTGAGGCTCTACGCCGATGAGTTTCGCTGCCCGCTGCCGGCGGGCGTCATCGCCCGCGTGATCTGGGCCTTGCTCGAGGCGCGCCTGTCCGGCCTCTATCATCTCGGCGGCAGCGAGCGGCTCTCGCGGTGGGAAATCGGCCAGGCCTTGGTGTCTTGGTATCCCGAACTGGCGGGACGGCTCGGTGCCGGCTCAGCGCGGGCTCATGCCGGGGCCCCGCGGCCTGCGGACCTCTCGCTTCGTTGCGATAAACTTCAGGCGCAGCTGTCGTTTCCGCTCCCTGGCTTTCGGACTTGGCTTGCCGGACGGTCTCGACGCGAGACCGATCTCTGGGACTACGAACCCACAGATCGCTGACGGCTCATACGTTCTCCCTTGTAGGAGCCATGGTGACGCCCGACCCTCTCCAGTTAGTCCTCATCGCCTATCTTGCGATGGTCCCGGCCATGGCCGTGCTGTGGGTCCTGCACCTCTGGATGCGAAACGCCTCCCTGGCCGATGTCGGGTGGTGCCTGGGTCTGATCACGGTCGTCTTGTGGTATGCCACGCAGGCGGCCGGTGAAATCGACCGGAAGGTGCTCGTGGCCTTGCTGGTCGTGATCTACGCCGGGCGGCTGGGGCTGCACATTCTGCTCGACCGGGTCCTCGGCAAGACGGAAGATGCGCGGTATCGCCGCCTCCGTGCCCAGTGGGGCGCCTCGGCGGGCTGGTTCATGTTCGGCTATTTCCAACTGCAAGCACTCGCCGTCGCGGGATTCTCACTGCCGTTTCTGGTGGTCATTCAAAACCCGCGGCCGCCCTTTGCGCTCAGCGAACTGCTGGGGGGCATCATCTGGCTCGTCGCGGTTTCAGGGGAAGCCCTGGCTGATTGGCAGCTGGCGAGCTTCCGCGCGAAACGCTGGAACCGGGATCGCGTCTGTCGTGACGGGCTCTGGTACTACTCCCGCCATCCCAACTACTTTTTCGAGTGGCTCCACTGGTGGGCGTACGTCGTGATGGCCATCGGCGCGCCGGGCTGGCCGCTGACCCTTATCGGGCCGGTCGTGATGGGATGGGCCCTGGTGAAAATCACCGGCATTCCCCTGGCTGAAGCGCAGGCTCTCGTGAGCCGGGGCGAGGAGTATCGGCGGTATCAACAGTCCACGAGCCGCTTTATCCCCTGGCCGCCGAGGAGACCGGCCGGTTGAATACCGGAGCCGCGGCCATTGTCCGCCACTCCCCCCGCGGAAGGCTCGTCGGTCCAACGCGGCGCGGCAGGGATCAGCGGGCGCCGTCCAACTGGCTTAACCGCGCCCGCGCGGTTGCCGCCTCCTTACTTCCCGGGTAGCTGTGAATGATTTCGTTGTAGAGCTGCTTGGCGTGGGGAAGATTCATCTGGCGCTCCTCGAACTCGGCGGTCTCCAATAATTCCTTGGCCTTGTCGCCGCTGCAGGCGAGGGTCGCGATGAGCGACAGCACACAAAGCCCCGTTCGCACAATGGTGGTAAGGGCCGTCCGGCTCATGCCGCTCATCCTACTGGGTCGGCCGGCCTCTGTCCATCCAGGAAGACACCGGATAGGGCTGTGGGGCAGGCTCGGACGTCCTCTTTGTCGCGCGTGTTTCGTAGGATAGATTCCGCAATCGGTCCCAATCGAGCTTCACACGGCCCCCTGCCGCCACATGCTGCTTTTGCCAGGATTGCAGCAGATCCATGCAGGCATGGTCGATGTGACGCAGGGAATCAAACCGGAGTTGCAGGTCGGCGGAGGGCGGAACGGATTCCAGCGCCGTGGCCAGCCGCGGCAGGCTGACAAAGGTGGCAATGCCCGCGAGGTGGAGGGTCAGCTTGCCGTTGTCGTGGTCATGGGCGAGGTGTGTGTCCAGGTTTTGGGTCGTGTAGAGCAACTTGGCGATCGCGAGCGCGACGCCGACCAACACGCCTGTCAGCAGATTGGTCGCGACGACTGTTCCGAGCGTGGCGGCATAGATCGCCACTTCATCGCGTCCCTGCTGCGCCAGCTCTTTGACGGCCTTCACGTTAATGAGCTTGTAGCCGGTGAAGACCAGCACCGCACCCAGGCTGGCCGTGGGAATCAATCTCAGGACGAACGGCAGGAAAAAGACAAAGAGGAGCAGCCAACCGCCGTGCAGCATGGTGGCGGCCCGTGTGCGGCCTCCCGCTTGCACGTTGGCGGCGCTGCGGACAATGACGCCGGTCATCGGGAGGACGGACAAAAGACCACAGAGCACATTGCCCGTGCCTTGGGCGAACAGCTCCTTGTTATAGCGTGTGCGTGGCCCGTGATGCAGTTGATCGACGGCGGTGGCGGACAGGAGCGTTTCGACGCTCGCGATCAACGCGAGGGCCAGCGCTTCTCCGATGATCGCCGGATCGAGGAGATGTATCAGCGCTCCGGCGGACGGCAACTGGACGATCGACAGGAGATTGTCGCGGACCTTGATGTGGCTGATCGGCAGTTCCCACCAGGCGGACAGCGCAGTCGCGCCGGCGACGCCGAGCAGCACGGCCGGCACGGCGCCGAGGCGTTTGGGCGCGTAGAGAGTCCATAACACGATCGTCGTGATCGTCAGGAGCCCGATTCGGGCGGCGACGTGATGGCTCGTGGACGGATCGTTATCCGGGACCAATCCCTTCCAAACAGCCAGGGGCAGCGTGGCCAGATTGGTCAACCCCGATCCTTGCGGAGGGTCGTCGATCATCACGTGCAACTGGCTGGCCACGATCAGCACGCCGATGCCGGCCAACATGCCGTGCACGACAGCCGGCGAAACCGCGCGAAACCACTGTCCCAACTGCAGCCAGGCCCATTGGATTTGAAACAAGCCGGCGAGGAGGACGACGAGCGCGAGCTTCTCCATGCCGTGTTCCTGAATGATCTCGTACACGATGACCGTCAATCCGGCGGCAGGGCCGCTCACCTGCAGCGGCGAGCCGGCCAGCGCGCCGACGATCAAGCCGCCGATGATGCCGGTGATGATGCCCGTTGCGGGCGGCGCACCCGAAGCCACGGCAATGCCCATGCACAGGGGAAGGGCGACGAGAAAGGCCACGACGGAGGCGACGACATCGTGCCGTAGGTCTTGCCAGCGGGCTCCAACAGATCCGGTGTTCATGGTGCGGCAGGGTCCCGGTAGTGGGTCACTCCCGTCAATCTAATGGATCGAGGGGCGAGGCCGAAGGGAAATGTGAGAAGGCCACGGCGGCGGTTACGAGGAGCCTGAGTCGATGCCGTACCGGGGCGCGGTCACGCCCTCGCTTCGGCAGACCGGACAGCGGCTCGGTTTGGTCAAGCGGGTGCGATCCCGAAAGACGAAACCGCAGTCGGGACAGGCGGATGGTTCGAGGACGAACCGGCGGTTGGGATCCCGTGCCAACGTTTTCATGACATGGGCCAGATGGTCTTCGACGAGGCGTTCGGGAAGGCCGAGCATCTGGGCCAGTTGGTGGGATGTGAGCCGGGTGCCGGCGAGCAGATCAATCAGGCGTTGCCGC
Organism: uncultured bacterium; assembly: GCA_965285965.1. GTDB lineage: Bacteria > Nitrospirota > Nitrospiria > Nitrospirales > Nitrospiraceae > Nitrospira_D. The sequence continues at coordinate 20,408 of CBDIWQ010000181.1, forward strand.
GGGGTGCGCTCGACGGAAGACACAGCGCGAGTATGCTACGCGAATCGGGGACGGGGATGCAAAACCTATTTCCGCGGGTCACGAAAGGATTGAACGGCGGGGAGGGATTCTGCCAGCATCATCTTGAACCTAGGGGAGGACCACCATGAAAGTGCTTGCCGTGCATCCGGGCCCGCTCATGTATACGAAAATTTATCTCCGTCTGGAACCGCTGGGACTTGAGTTGGTGGCCGAGGCGGCCCGCCGAGCCGGCCATCGCGTGCGCTTGCTGGACCTCCAAACCGAAGACCAACGCGACTTGGTCCGCATGATCGACGAATGGGAACCGGATGCGGTGCTCTTCTCCTGCAATTACTTGGCAAATGTGCCGGAGGTCATCGACCTGGCGAAGCTTACGAAGCGGAAGAGGCCGGGGGCCTTCGTGCTCGTGGGCGGCCACAGTGCCTCATTCGTGGCCGCGGACATCCTGGCCCATGGCGGAGGGATGATCGACTGCGTGCTCAAGGGCGAGGGGGAAGCCAATATCGCCGCCGTCTTGACCGCCGCCGAGGGGGAGCGGGCGTCCGTGCATCTCGTGCCGGGCACCGTGACGCAGGCCGGCGAAGGACCGCCGGCTCAGGTGACGCACAGCCTGGATGACTTGCGTCCGGCCCGCGATCTGGTGCGCCACCGCCGCAAATATTTTATCGGAGTGCTGGATCCCTGCGCGT
>CBDIWQ010000182.1:0-13657 GCA_965285965.1 uncultured bacterium
ACTTCGTCCACTTGGAACGGCTTGGTAAGATAGTCGTAGGCGCCATGCTTCATCGCTTCAACCGCCGAATCCGCCGTCGCAAATGCCGTAATCACCAGCACCACGGTTTCCGGTGCCGCGGACTTGACCGCCTTCAGCACCTCCATGCCGCTCATCTTCGGCATGCGTAGATCCGTGATGACGAGGTCAAAGATATCCTTCTGGAGATGCTCGAGCGCTTCCTCCCCGTCCGAAGCGCTCGTCACGGCATATCCGCCGCGTTTGAGCATGATGCTCAACACTTCACGTAAGCTTGGCTCGTCATCGACGACTAAGATCTTTTCCACGGATCCCTTCCTTCATGCCACAGCCGCACGCCGTGTTCAGCCGAACGCGGCAAACAGACGACAAACCGTGACCCATGGCCTTCGCGACTATCCACCTTGATCCATCCTCCGTGCAGATCGACAATGCGGTGCACGGCCGCCAGCCCCAGTCCGGAACCTTGTTTCTTGGTGGTGAAGAACGGCAGGAATATTTTGTCGAGATTCGCCTTGGAGATGCCTGCTCCGGTATCGTGAAAAGCCGTTTCCACCACTTCGGCTTTTCGCCCTCCGGCATCGATCTTCCGGCAACCGGTTGTGATGGTCAGTTGGCCACCCGCTGGCATCGCATCAAAGGCATTGGTCGCCAGATTCCAAAACACTTGTTTCAGCTGGTCGGGATCCACCTGCCCAGGGAGCGGGCCGTCTGTAAGCGCCGTAATGATCGTGATATTGGCCCGCGCCCTGGCCTCATGTTGTACCAGATCCAGAGTCTCAGCAAGGACTTTGTTCAAATCGTACTCGGCCAAATTGAGTGCCGGAGGCCTGGCGTACTGAAGAAATTCGGTAATGATATTGTCCAGTCTCGTGGCCTCTCGCACGGCAATGTCCATGAGCCGCTGGCTCGTCTCGTCCGCATGCAGGTCCTTCCGAAGCATCTGCATCGCGCCTGCCAGCGCGCCCAGTGGATTGCGGATTTCATGCGCCATCCCAGCCGACATTTCTCCGAGACGGGCGAGCCATTCTTTCCGCTTCATCTCTTCTTCTAAATCTCTGATCTGGGTGAGATCCTTGAAGACGCCGACTAACCCCGTCTCCCTTCCCTGTTCGTGTAAGGGTGAGAGCGTCATCCCAAGAATGAGGCGATTGCCATCGGCGCGTTTGCATTCCACTTCAAACCGCATGTTCGTGTTTTCTAGGGCACGTTCATCCGACGGTTGAGGGGGATACCAATTGAATACCTCCCCCCAATGTCGTCCTTGGACTTGGCTGAGGCTATTGCCGGTCGCTTCCAGCGCTGCGGGATTCCATGAGGTAATCCGTCCTCTCTGGTCAGTCGTGAAGACGCCGCTGCTGATGCTCTGAACGATGTTTTCGTGGAACGCTTGGAGACGGCTCAACCCTTGCTCTTTTTCCCGGAGAGACTGGTCCGCAAGATGCAGTTGATCAGCCAGAGCTCCGCTAAGAAAACCGACCACCAAAATGGCCAGGCTGTAGACGCCAAACATTTGTAGGACCTCAGGCGCACTCAACCGGGGGCGCGGTAGCCAGCTCCATGTTTCCACCAGGCCGTACAGTTGCATATTCGTCAACGTGCCGAACAGGATGATGGACAGGCCCGCTGCCAGGAAGCTGGCGCGGCGGCGGGACACCAGACTGGCCACTGTGACCGTAATGACATACAGGACCACGAACGGGCTTTCGATCCCTCCTGTCCGCGCGATTAAAATCGTTTCCAACAGGAAGTCGACGCCGATTTGAAGCCATGCAAAGCGGAAGAAGGATTCGGGAGAGGTTAATCGGCGGAGAACCAGCGCATAGGGAATGGTAATCGCGTAAGTAAAGATGATCAGCGCGTAGAACGTTCCGGCTGGCTCACCCTTTGTGACTTGGAATGTGAGAGAAAGACCTAGCAGCAGCGTGACAAGAACAACCCGCAAGCCCATCAACCACTGTATTCTGCATTTCACCTCACCCATATACCATGCTCTGACCAAACACGATCATCGGGAAGCAGCAATACTCGCTACGAAACGGCAGCTTGCGCAGGCAATTCGACTGGTGAGCTAAGACAGCACTTGTTTATCCGATGGCGGACGCCATTGAAAAAATCGGAAGATACATGGCAATGACAATGAAGCCAATTGTGACACCTAAGAATACCATCATCATGGGTTCTAGTAATGCGGTCAGAGAAGTCACTGCCTGATCGACCTCGTCCTCATAAAAATCGGCGATCTTCCCCAACATATTGTCCAAAGCTCCGGTCGACTCTCCGACGGCTATCATGTGGGTAACCATCTTGGGAAATGTCCCACTCTTCGTGAGTGGCTCAGAGATAGTCTTACCCCCGCTGATACTGATTCTCGCGTCCAATAGCGCGCCTTCGACCACTTTATTCCCGGAGGTCTTGGCACAGATTGTCAGTGCCTCGAGCAACGGTACGCCGCTTGATAACAAGGTGCCCAATGTTCGAGTAAATTTTGCGACGGAAGCTTTTCTAATGAGATCACCAAAAACCGGCAGCTTCAACACCAGCTTATCAATCGCAAGCCTCCCTTGCTGCGTCGCATAGTACTTTTTAATTCCAATCACCGAGGCCACTACAAGTCCTAGGATGATGTACCAGTTCCCCTGGACAAAGTTGCTCATATCAATGACCAACTGTGTCGGAGTCGGCAGGGCCATCTTCCCATTCGACATTTCTTTAAACATCTTTTCAAACACCGGAATGACCCAAATCATCAAGACCGTGATAACAATCACGGCAATGCCGCAGATTGCGGCTGGGTAGACCATCGCACTTTTGATTTGGGCCTTCAGCTTCATGGCCTTTTCAATGTGTTTGGATAGCCGATTGAGTATTGTGTCGAGAAGTCCTCCCACCTCTCCGGCATGCACCATGTTGATATAGAGATCATCAAATATCTTGGGTTGACGGCGGAGCGCGTCTGAAAATGTTGCCCCACCTTCAACCTGCACCTTGACTTCGCCGATCGCCTTGCGCAGCGCAGCATTTTCAGATTGAGTCGAAAGAATCTCGAGACATTGAATGAGAGGCAGTCCCGCATTGATCATGGTTCCGAACTGACGTGTAAAGACCACCAAATCCTTGTCCGTCAAACCAGTCCCGAAACTAAGCTTGAATCCTTCCTTCGCCGCCTTTTCCTCAAGGCTGGTGACTACAACGCTTTGCTTGCGAAGCTGATCAACGGCTTCCTCTCGGCTTTTCGCAACGAGCTCGCCCTTCTTCACGGATCCTGATTTGCTTCGACCCACATACGCAAAGGTGGCCATAGATCTCTCGCCCTGTTGTGGCTCACTGAGCCAGTGATTCGTGAAGTGCGTTTACCAAAGGGAGTCTACGGGGGGTCGCAAAACCTGTCAAAACAATTGCGGAATCTGATCGGAACAAGTGCCTGGATGAACGAGCGGCGGAGAACCTGAACTAACTCAGCGGCGGGGCCGCATTCGTATACCGATACCCACGATAGAGGTAGTGCAACCCTGACGCTAACGTGAACGTCACCATGATGATCAAGAGCGGGGTGAGGGCCCCCACCCCATGTCCTTTCCAGGTCATCAATACAACGAGGAGTACATAACTCAACTTAAGGAGCGTCGTGCCTTTTCCGAGGAAGGTGGGGGTAATATCGATGGGAGAATTCGTCAGATGAGCCACGGCCGTGCCCAATAGCAGAATAATGTCGCGGCTGACGACCAGGATGGCCAGCCACGAAGGCACGAGATGAAGGATGGAGAGCGAAATGAACCCGGACGTCAGCAGCAGTTTATCCGCCAATGGATCGAGGAAGGTTCCAAGTTTTGTGCGCTGATTGAGCCTTCGCGCTATAGGTCCGTCGATGGCGTCAGTAAGACCGGCCAGGAGGAGAGAGAATAACGCAAACCCAAATTTCCCATATGTCATAAACCCGATGTAGACGGGGATTAAGAGGATACGGAGGATCGTCAAGCTATTGGGTATGTTCATTGATATGACTTACAAATGGGCCTCCGGCCGAGCGAGGGGAAGCATCTTAGTAAGAGGGTGCCACCTTGTCAACGCGGTTGCAGTCATGGCGGAAGGCCCCTATAATCCGCGTGGCCTGGACATCCTACGAGTCGGAGGTTGAATGAGCACGTTACCGCTGATGTTTAAGAAGGAAGGGCTGGTCGAGAAACACCAGCTGGAAGGCGTGGACCCGAGCGACCGCTATTTTAGCCGCGCCATCCTTGTGAATCGGACCGCTTCCGGCTACGCCGCGAAGATGATGTACGAAGCCTTCACGGTGGAGGGCGGATCGCATTCGACGATTGCAGCCGCCGTCAAGGAATTGGTGGAAAAGCTTCACGGGTTTGGATTCCGCCGAATGCGGTCCCGGGCCAACTTCAAAGGGACTCGCTATCTGGCGGAAAAAGAGACGTGGATCGATTATTCCGACCCTTCCTAAAGAACGGTACTAAATTCCGCATGGATCAGGTCATGAATCGCCGGACGAAATTCACGAATCGCGTCATTCTTTCGGCTGGGATGGACACGATTCGATAAAAGCACCACTTCGAGTTCGCTCACCGGATCGATCCAGATTGAGGTTCCCGTATAACCCAGATGCCCGAACGACCGGGAGGAGAAATGGTGCCCGGACGAGGACGGTATGGAGGGCGTATCCCACCCGAGGGCCCAACTACTTCCAGAGACCTGTTCTTGGCGTCGCGTCAATAGCCGTACAATGTGCGGATCCAGCAGTGCCGACTCCCCTTGATAGGCCTTGAGCCAGCCCCCCGTGACGGAAAGCAGGGATTCGGCCGTCCCAAATAGTCCTGCATGTCCCGCCACACCGCCCGCTACGGCGGCATTTTCATCATGAACCTCTCCGCGCAACAGGCGCCCCCTCCATCCATCGAATTCCGTTGGCGCGATCGTGCGCATAAGGGCTTTTCTTCGAGAGTGACCGTCTTCATCAGTCGGCAAAAAGAACAGGGAACCGGCCGACAGAGGCTCGACGATACGCTCGGTTACAAAGCGATCTAACGTCGTGCTGCTCAGACGCTCGACGATGAATCCAAGGAGCATGAACCCAAGGTCGCTGTATAAGCTTTTTTCTCCCCTTCGATAGATGAGCGGTTCATTGCAAATGAGATCCAGTAATCGACGGCTCGTATGAAGACGTTCCCGTCGTGAGGAAGGCAGCGCTCCCTGGGGACTGAGCTGCTCATAAAACCCGCGCCAACCCGGGAGACCGGAACTATGGGTAAGCAAGTCACATAGCGTCCCAGAACCAACCGGCGCCTGGGCCAATTCCGGCAACACCTTGTCGAGCCGGTCGCCGAGATCGCAGCACCCCTCTTGGAGCAACAGGGCGAGGGACGTAACCGTGGCAAGAGGTTTGGTCAACGACGCAAGGTCATACAAGGTCGAGCGCGACACCGCCTCGTCCGCCGGGTCCAGGGAGAGACGGCCGGCACACACCAGCCCGGGTGGTCCTCCACCTCGGCGAATCGCAAGCACGGCGCCGGGAAAGACTCCGCGGTCGACGGCCTGTTGGAGCGCCGTTTGGATGGATGCCGGAACATGCATGCTGAAACAGCACCGAGATATGCGCCTTCAGGCACTGTGCGCCGAATCTCACGTGACGCCAGTCCTAGGGCACGCGCCAAAAGAGAGAACCGCCTGGCTCAGCGGGCAGGGCTCGACTCGTCTTCCATTTTTTCTTCTGATACCGGGCGGGTCTCCTCGTACGCCTCACTGGTTTCGACATCCAACATCCGCTCAAATGTGTGCAGGGTGGCGCGCATCCGCTCGACCATGAGGAGCCGTTGCTTGTGCAGTTGAGAAAGGTCCCGTTGTGTTTCTCCCAGTTCAATGCGGGCTTCGCGGATGAGTTCACCGGCCTTCAGCTCCGCTTCCTTGACGATCAATTCAGCCTCCCGGTGGGCGCTTCGCTTCACATCGTCGGCCAGCGACTGCGCCGCCACCAGCGTGTTGGACAACGCCGACTCCGTCCGCTTCAGCTCCGATACCTGCTGCTCCATGAAGACCATCCGCTCACGGAGCGTGGCATTATCACGGTTCAGGGACTCGACGGTTTGCGCCACTTCCTCCAGAAAGCGATTGACTTCATCGCGATCATACCCTCGAAGCTTGACCTTGAACACCATTTGCTGAATGTCGAGTGGCGTGATTTTCATGGTATCCCCCATAAGTTGGCTCAATTAATCCGTAGCGCCAATTCTTTGAGCGACTGCACCACGGCGATCTGCAGGAAGGTAATCGCCACGATCGCGATGAGGGGCGACAGATCGATGCCCATCCGCCAGCCGAGCATCCGACGGATGGGCGACAGCACCGGCTCGGTCGCACGATCTAAAAATTGTACGATCGGATTCCACGGGTCCGGACTCACCCAGGAGATCAAGGCCCGAGCGATGATGATCCACATATAAAACCACAGCGCATAATCCAGTACCGTGGCCACTCCTAGCAGCACATTGCCCACCACGAACATCAGCGTCCGAGCTCCTGTGACCGTTTAGTCGCGGCCTCAACCGCATTGATGAGGGTCGCCCGCAACCCTCCCTGCACCAATTGATGCAACCCCGCAATGGTCGTGCCCTCCGGGGACGTCACCTGATCCTTCAGGCGAGCGGGATGCTGGCCCGTTTCGAGCACCATCCGGGCAGCGCCCAGGACCGTCTGTGCCGCCAGGAGCCCTGCCGCTTCACGGGATAATCCCATCTTGACCCCGCCGTCGGTCAGCGCTTCGATGGCGAGGAACACGTAGGCCGGACCGCTTCCGCTCAGTCCTGTGACGGCATCCATCAGACGCTCTTCGACAGGCACCACTTTGCCGACTGACTCAAACATTTGCCGCACCCAGACAATATCGCTCTCGACGACGCCCGTGCCGACTGCAATCGCCGTCATGCCCTCGTGGACCATTGCAGGCGTATTCGGCATAGTGCGGATCACCGGGGTTTTCTCGCCACAGGCAGCGGTAATGCGTGCGATCGGGACACCGGCCACGACTGAGACGATCAACCGATCCGCCGTTTCGGTGCGTATGTCTTGGAGTACCACATCAAGAACCTGAGGCTTCACCGCAAGCACCACCATATCGGCCCAACGCACCGCCTCACGGTTATTTCTGCCAACCTGTATCCCGTAGGTGTTCTTGAGACGGTCCAAACGATCCGCCATGGGATCCGTGGCCCAAACACGATCGGGGCCACACAGACGGGCACCGAGGAGGCCGCCGATCAAGGCCTCCGCCATTTGTCCAGCACCCACAAACGCGATTTTTCGTGTACGGGAGGTGCTAGGCATGACGCGCCCCAAAGATCGCCGTGCCGACGCGGACCAGCGTCGCCCCTTCCTCAATGGCGACTTCATAATCATTGGACATGCCCATCGAGAGTTCATCCATAGAAATAGTGGGCAGGCGAAGTTCGGCAATGTGTTCGGCCATGTTGCGCAGTTGGAAAAAGTACGGCCGCGCCTGTTCGGCCTCTGGCGTCGGAGGGGGGATGGTCATCAGTCCTTTGACGCGAAGATGTGATAGAGAGCTGAGAGCCGGCATCAGGCCGACCAGTTCATCAGGATAAAAACCGGCCTTCGTCGGCTCATGGGCGAGGTTCACTTCCAACAGCACGTCTTGGCAGACGCCGGCCTCACCCGCCCGATGGTTGATCTCCTGCGCCAATGCCATGCTGTCCACCGAATGCACCAGATCAAACACTCCGATTACAGATCGCGCCTTTCTCCGCTGCAGGTGTCCGATGAAATGCCAGCAGACCGGAGTATCCTTGAGCGCCGCCATCTTCGGCACCGCTTCCTGCAATCGATTCTCTCCGACAATTGACAGTCCCGCTTCGATGCCTTGCTTGATGCGATCCACCGTCACGGTCTTCGTGACAGCGACCAAACGGACCTCCTGCGGCTTTCGCCCCACCTTAGCCGCCGCCCGGGACATTCTCGACCGCACAAGGTGAACGCGTTCGGCCAGCGTGTCATTGAGCAGCGGCTCCATTGTGGAATTCAGGCCTCACCCTCGCGGCCGCCACGCCGGCGAACCGCTCCCATTCTAACGGAAGGGCGACGCAATTGGCAGAGCCTTCTTACGATCCTGTCTCCTCAGGGACAATCCAATGGCACTGACCATCGTACCGATCACTCTTCCTTCCCGGCGATAGGAAAAGAAGAGCTCGTCGTGACAGATCGTGCACAGATTCACGGCGGTGATGGAGCCGGGACTGATTCCCATACCCTCCGCCTGGGCTCTGATAAGAGCCTTGAGATCCAAATGGACCTTTCCGCCTGGCCGGTCCTGCAGCACCTTGCCCGAGCCGGGACCGGCATGGACCAACTGGTTGAGCACCGGTTCATCTACCTCATAGCAACACACACCGGCGGACGGTCCAATGCTGACACGGAGGTGTGACGGATCGGACCCGAACCGAGATGTCATCAACGCGATCGTCCTCGGCACGATGCCGGCCACCGCGCCTCGCCAGCCGGCATGAATGGCGGCCACCACACGGCGGTCCGGATCATGAACCAGTACAGGCACACAGTCCGCCGTCCGCACCGCCACCATCACCCCCGGTTGGTCCGTCACCAAGGCATCCCACCCTCCGTGGAATCGATCGTCCGCCGTAAGGGACCGATCGACGACCAACGCATCGGTCCCATGAACCTGTTTGACGGAGAGCAGCCAGGCAGACTGCGGCATACCGGCCCGCCGCTGAATCGGGATCCCGGCTTCGACGGCCAGGCTTATGGCATGGCGGCGGGTGCCGAAAAAGTGACGGACCCCGTCTTGCGTCGACGCGAACGCCGGGACAGTGATGACCGGCGCACCCATCATGGCGCTTCTCCGCGCAACGGCATTGGGATCATGGCAGCGGCCTAGTCCGCCTGCTTCCTGAGGAACGTCGGTACATCCCACTCGTCTTCTGCCGCCAGCGCCGCCCGATCAATGGATTCCCGTGCGTCGCTCATCCGCCTTAAAAAGGTCGGACGATCGAGATCCTTCATCGGCCGGTCGACCGCCCCGGCGGCACCGACCCCGGCCAGCACAGGCGGCGCGGGCTTTGGCGCACGAAGGCTGGTTCTTTCCGTGGGAACCGTCATGGCCGCCGGTTCCTCGTCCCGCTCGAACCCCGTGGCGATCACGGTGACAACTAAATCATCGCCCATATCGGGATTGATGACCTGTCCTACGATGATGTTGGCCTCCGAGTCCGCCGTCTGCTGGATGATGGACGCCGCCTCTTCAATTTCATGCAGCGACATGTTGGGTCCGCCGGTGATGTTGAGCAACACGCCGCGGGCTCCTTCCACACTGCCTTCTTCGAGAAGAGGACTGCAGATGGCTTTCTGCGCCGCTTCGATCGCCCGGTTGGTGCCCCGTGACACGCCCATGCCCATCACGGCCCGACCGGTATGTGACATGATGGTCCGCACGTCGGCAAAGTCCACGTTTACATGGCCCGTCGTGGTAATGACATCGGCAATCCCCTGAATCGCCTGCCGCAAGACGTCATCCGCCACTTTGAACGCTTCGAGCAGCGGCGTGGATTTGTCGACAATGCCGAGCAGCCGCTGATTCGGAATCACCAGGAGCGTGTCCACGTGGCGACGCAAGTCCCGGATTCCCTCCTCCGCATGTTTGTGCCGGCGCTGCCCTTCGTACTGAAACGGCTTCGTCACGACGCCCACCGTCAAAATCCCCAGTTCGCGGGCAATACTTGCCACGATCGGAGCGGCGCCCGTCCCGGTCCCGCCGCCCATTCCCGCTGTGACAAATACCATGTCGGCGCCTTCGAGACATTCCCGAATATGATCTTTGCTTTCGAGCGCCGCATCCTTCCCGATCTCCGGCTTGGCCCCCGCACCCAATCCACGGGTCCGTTCCGGGCCCAATTGGATTTTATACGGCGCAAGCGAACGATCGAGCGCCTGCAAATCGGTGTTCGCCGAAATAAAATCCACCCGGGCCAGGCTCGACCCGATCATGGTATTCACCGCATTGCACCCGGCTCCACCGACTCCGATCACCTTGATCCGGACCGGCAACAGCACATCTTCCTGAAATGAGAACATTGCGGCACCTCCCCTCACATCGCGTCGCACGGCGGCGTCGGCCATGCGGCGGTTATGGTTAAAACACCTCTAACACTCGCTTCGTCCATCCAAACATCTTGGCCCACGGCCCCCCGTTTCGAAGCCCGGCGGTTTCCAGTTCATCGGCATGCCGGCGGGCATGCAACAGCAACCCCACACCGGTCGCATGGCTCGGGTGCCCCACGATGTCTCGCAGGCCGCCCAGGCCGGATGGCGTCCCGCGGCGCGCCGGCAGGTTCAATACCTTTTCAGCCGCGTCCGGCATGCCTTCCAGCAGGGAGGTGCCGCCGGTGATGACCACTCCGGCGCCTAACATGCCTTCATAGCCCGCCCGGGCAATTTCCCGGCGCACCAGCTCAAACATTTCGTCGACACGCGGCTCCAGAATCTCAGCGATATCGCGGCGTGAAAAAGTCCGCGGCGGCCGGTCTCCGACGGAGGGCACCTCCACCGGGTGGTGGCTGGTAATCAGCTCGGTCCGGGCGATGCCGTGCTGCGTCTTGATCTTTTCGGCTTCGGTCTGAGACGTCAGCAGACCGATCGCCAGGTCCTTTGTCAGATTTTGCCCGCCGATCGGCAGCACGGCGGAGTGACGGATGCTGCCATCCAGGAAGATCGCCAGATCGGTCGTGCCGCCGCCAAGGTCCACCATCACCACACCCAAGTCCCGTTCCTCCTGGCTGAGCACCGCCTCGCTGGACGCGAGCGGTTGCAGGATGATGTCCACGACATCCAGCCCGGCCCGGTTGACGCTCTTGATGATATTTTGTGCCGACGTGACGGCGCCGGTGATCACATGCACATTGACTTCCAAGCGGTTGCCGGACAGCCCCAAGGGTTCTCGGACGCCTTCCTGCCCGTCCACCATGTATTCTCGCGGGAGCACGTGGAGGATACGCCGCTCGTGGGGAATGACGGCGAGCGTTCTCGCGCTTTCGATCGCCCGATGGATATCCTCCCGGGTGACTTCCGCCCGTTTGAGAGCCACCACCCCTTTGCAGTTTTCGGCCGAAATGTGGCTCCCGGCGATGCCGGTGTAGACGGAGTTGATCTGCACCGCCGCCATCAGCTCGGCTTCTTCCACCGCCTTCTTGATCGACTCCACAGTGCTCTCGATATCGACGACCACGCCTTTGCGCAGCCCGCGGGACGGACTCGATCCGACGCCGATCACGTTGAGTCCGCCGGTATCGGGAATCTCCGCGACAATGGCACAGATTTTTGTAGTGCCGATGTCGAGCCCGACAAGGATCTGATCGCGTTTTGGCACCGTGATCACCCCCTTTCCCGAACGATAATGCGATTCTCATACCGCAGATCGACTTCATTGGCGCCGCGCCCCTGACCGTCGAAGCTCAGCGTCTTCAGCGTCGGCTTCACGCGCTGGAACCGCTCCCACTGCTCGCCCAGCGCCTCTTCCCCGAACTGGAATTGCACGCCGCGCACGGAGGCCACGAGGTTGGCCGGATTCGCCGCATTGATTTGGAGCCGGCCCTCGTAAGTATGTCCCACCAGTTTGGCCAACTCGATACCCGAGACAATCGCCTGTCGCACGCCGCCATCGCCTTGGAGCAGACCTTTTAAATCAATGCCCGTCACCATGGGCAGGGCCTCATTGTCGGCTTGACCGAGCCGGGCCAACAGGTGCCCGTTCTCGTCGCTGAGAAAGTTCTCTGCGCCGACTCTGACAATCGCCGCCGGTTTCCGCTCGACGATCGACAGCCGGAGTTCATGAAAAGGGACTCGTGTCACCACCGCTTCCTTCACCCACGGATGGGATTCGACTTGTTGTTGGATCGCCGTGGTGACGATCTGATGGAGCCCGGCGCCCGGCTTTAATTTGACGAGATCGATCAGCTCCTGCTTATGAATCTGGTGCACCCCTTCAACCGTCACGGTCCTAATTTCAAGAAGACGGGCCAGTGCCGGCCCGGAGTATTCCCCCACGGCCATCAAGCCCCATCCGGCGCACAGCGCACCGGCCAGCACGCCGCCCCATCGCAGGCGGCGCTTCCAGACAGCCAACCGCTTGGCCCGGCGCGCTTCCACATGCTGACTGGCGGCCGCCCCGGCGCGCGGTCCTTTCCAATGATTTTCGCGCGGCTCAGCCGGCCGCCCCGTCCTCCGCCTCATGTATGGTCGCATCACGCCGGCTCCTTGTTGGCCGCTTGGGCGAATCGGATGGCACGATCGAGCGCCGATTGCAGAATCCATTCGACTAAGCTGTCGTAATCAATTCCGGCTTGGGCGGCCGCCATCGGCAGCAGACTCGTCTCGGTCATGCCGGGCACGGTATTGATTTCCAGCACATACGGACGGCCTTTGGGAGTAATCCGGAAATCGACACGCGCCGCACCGTCACAACCCAGCACATGATAGGTGCGCCGCGCCAACTCTCCGATTTCCCGCCGGACCTTGGCCGGCAAGGGAGCCGGACACAGATACTGGGTCAGCCCCTTTTGATACTTGGCAGAAAAGTCATAAAAACCGTTCGGAGCCACGATCTCAACGGCGGGCAACACTTTTGGCGGTCCGCTCGCTGCGCCCAGGATCGACACGGTGACTTCATGACCGGGGATGTAGGCTTCCACCATCGCCTCTGCATCGTAACGATGGGCCAGAGCCAGCGCAGGTTTCCATTCCGTGCTCTGGCGGACGATCGTCACCCCGATGGTGGATCCCTGGGAGGCGGGCTTCACGACCACCGGCAATTTCAGCTTGGCCCCCGTGAGAATACGGCCCAGAGAAGGCGACTCACCGCGCAGCACAACCGTCCCGCCAGGCACCGGAATGCCGTGGGCCGCGAGCAGGGTCTTGGTGATGACCTTGTGCATCCCAACGGCGCTCGCCTGCACCCCCGAACCGGTGTAGGGCATGCCGATCGTCTCAAGAAACCCTTGTATCGTGCCGTCCTCCCCGCCCGGTCCATGCAGCGAAAGAAACGCGATGGCGACCTTCTGCTCCTTCAACGCCTGGGCCAGGAAGTCGGCCACATCAATAGCCACGGCGTCATAGCCCCGCCGAAGCAACGATTGATGGACCGCCTGCCCTGTGCGCAGGGACACGTCGCGTTCCGATGAGCGACCGCCCATGAGGACCCCGATTCGTGCCGTCGTCAGGCGACCAGTTTGTGCCATGCTCTTCTTTCGTGGTGAACGGCCATATTCATGCTGCTGTTTCTCATTGATCACGGACCAGGGCCGTGGCCCGTCATTCCCTGTTACGCTTCACCCACCAGTTTCAATTCCAGTTCCAACTTTGTGCCGGTCTTGCGGGCGACTTGCGCGCGGACCTTCTTGATGAGGGCCAACACATCCTTCGCCGTGGCCTCGCCTTGGTTCACAATGAAATTGCCGTGCTTCTCCGAGACCTGGGCGTCACCCATACATGCACGCCCTGCCGCATCGGGTCCGTCCGCGCGCGCGAATTGCTGGAGCGGATCGAGGCAGGCCTCGGCACGGCCGCTGACATGGCCTTGCTCGCCGACCTCGGCGAGACGATGAAGGCGACC
>CBDIWQ010000183.1:0-4564 GCA_965285965.1 uncultured bacterium
ACTGCAATGCCGGGCGCCATGCCCATGGCGGTGCCCAGAAGGAAATCGCGCAGCCTGACATGCGAGGCGCCCGCGACGGCGTTGATGGTCGAGAAGGGCGCCACCGGTAGCAGGCGCAGGATCGCGACGGTCACCATGCCTTCCTTCGCCAGACGCAGAGTGATGTCATTCAAGCGTGAGCCGGCAAGCCGGCGAACCACGTCGCGGCCCAGGCTGCGTCCGATTCCATAGAGCACAGCCGCGCTGAGCAAGACACCCCCCAGGGCGTACAGGCTGCCTGATAGCGGCCCGAAGAGGACGCAGGTGCCGATGATCAGCCATGTGACGGGCACGAACAGCATCCCGCCTACAGGATAGGCCGCCAATACGATCCACGGCCGGGCGACCACGGTGTCCACCATCCGTGTCAGGGAGTCGGGCAGCAAGAAGGCGCCGAGGGGCGTCCAGAGTAACAAGATAGAGAAGGCGCCGACCAGGAACAATTCGATGCCGAAGCGGACGAGACGGCCGGCCGTCGGCCTGCGCAAATCGGACGGCACAAACTCGTGAATCAGGGTTTCCGGATCGGCGGGACGCTCCGGATCGACGACCGCACCGGCCGGCACCAGACGGTCGATCTCGGGCGGCACGGTTGGATTGATCGGCTCCAGTGTTCGTCCCGGCCGTTTGAGCGCATCCACCGCCGCGATGAGGCTGCCGGTCTGCCGGGCCGTTTCGCGCGCCACCGCTTCGGGCGTCACATTCAGATGCTCCCCCAGCAGGCGATGTCGCAGACCCGCAATGACCCGTCTGATGCGCTCCTGCCCGTCCGACTCGAAGGCGATGTTGCATTCCGTGTCGAAACCCATCGACCGGTTGTTGAAATTGGCCGACCCGATGCTGCACAGATCGTCGTCCATGATCAGCACCTTGCTGTGGACGTTCAAGAGGTTCGGCCGGACGAGGCCCGGTATAGAGGGATAGAAGAGGCGATACCGCCCATTCGCATCGGCGTCCACAAGCCGGGTGTGGAGCCGCGCCCGCAATACTCCCATGGTCCGCTCCTCCAGCCACCCCTCTTCCGTGAGCCGGGACACCACCACCACCTCGGGCGCGGCGCTGGTTCGCAGGCGGGCCGCGAGAGCCGCACCGACCACGCTGGAACTGAAATATTGATTTTCGAGGTAAAGCGAGCGAGCCGCCGATGCGACCGCATCGACGTACAGCCGGTGGATCTCTTCCACCGGCCGGCCGGTGACCCAGCCGGGGTCGGTCCGCGCGATCGCCACGTCGACGTCGGTGATTTCGGGTACGAGCCACCTGGGCCAAGGATCATCGTCCGGTCCCGCCTCTGTCACGACGGGCTCCCGCCTGGTCGCGCGCCGCCACCGGTCGCGGCAGAGGTCGCCGAGCGCCCGAGCCGCGGCTCCGTCGACGATCGCCTGCACATCATGATTCGGACGGGACGGCCGGCCCTGCGCGTCGCGCCGGTTTGGTTCGTCTTGACGATGGCGCGGCGTGTCCCAGCGGCCATGTGTGAGGTCGAGTCCGCCCACAAAGGCCACCGCATCGTCCACGACCACCACTTTTTGATGGTGGGACCCGCCCAGCGGATGGGTATCATCCAGACGAAAACTCAGCCGCGGACGCGGCTGGGTACGCCAGCCGAGCTTATAGAGCGGCATCCATTCGCGATCCAGGGCGAAGATCACGGCGAAATCCCAGGAGAGGATATACATGCGCAAGGCACGCCGGCGTCCGACCACTTCCATCAAGAATTCGCCGAGTATTTCGGGGTATCCGTCGTGTGCCCCCTGAGGTACCAGCCGGATGCGACTGTCGAAATCCCAGCCGAGAATGAACACGCTGCGCGTGGCCTGCGCGATGGCGGAACGCACAGCGGCGAAATAGGACGCTCCGTCGATGAGAACCGCGAGCCGATGGGCGCGCTCGAGCCGCCAGCAATTGCGACCGGGGACCAGTAGCCGGCCCGCGGTCGCCCCGGAGGCGTCCCCCCAAAGCGGGTTTTGTGCAGGCACGACCGTTCGATTCTGCGCAGCGCCCACGGCATTCACCTCTAAGCCAGCAAGGGGGCCTTGGCGCAGGCACCGACGCCCGTCTCACGCAGCCAGCCTGATCCTTAACAAGCGACGATATGATTTCTTGTTTCCATGGAAGGCACAGCTAGGCATATCCCCGAGCGGCATGCGCCTCGGCCACGGGCTCAGGCCCCGGTCCATTTCCAGTCGCGGATCTCCGGCATATCCTCGCCGTACCGCCTGATGTAGGCCGTGTGTTGGATCCGCTTCTCGAGGATCGCCTGTTTGGCATAGGCGGCGGCGGAGCCCAATCCGACCCGCTCGATCACATCAGCGGCCAGATGGAAGCGGTCCATATCGTTCAAGAAGACCATGTCGAACGGGGTGGTCGTGGTGCCTTCCTCCTTGTAGCCGCGTACGTGAAGATTGTGGTGGTTCGTCCGGCGATACGTCAGGCGGTGGATCAACCAGGGATAGCCGTGGTAGGCGAAGATGATGGGCTTGTTCGTCGTGAAAAATGTATCGAAGTGCTTGTCAGGCAGGCCGTGGGGATGTTCTTTGCGATCCTGCAATTTCATCAGATCGACCACATTGACGACACGGATCTTTAAGTCGGGCACGTACTGCCGAAGGAGCTGGACCGCTGCGAGGGTTTCAAGCGTGGGCACGTCTCCGGCGCAGCCCATGACGACGTCGGGCTCCCCTCCCTTGTCGTTGCTTGCCCACTCCCAGATGCCGATGCCGGCGGTGCAGTGTGTCACGGCGGCGTCCATATCGAGATACTGCAAGGCCGGCTGCTTTCCGGCTACGATGACATTGACGTACTCACGGCTGCGCAGGCAATGATCCATGACGGAGAGCAGCGTGTTGGCGTCGGGCGGCAGGTAGACCCGGATCACGTCCGCTTTCTTATTGACGACATGGTCGATGAAGCCGGGATCCTGGTGCGAAAATCCATTGTGATCCTGTCGCCAGACGTGCGAGGTCAGCAGGTAGTTGAGCGAGGCGACCGGACGGCGCCAGGCAATCTCCTGCGAGGTCTTCAGCCACTTGGCATGCTGGTTGAACATTGAGTCCACGATATGGACGAAGGCCTCGTAGGTCGTGAAGAGCCCATGGCGGCCCGTGAGCAGATAGCCTTCCAACCACCCTTGACAGGTATGCTCGCTCAGAATCTCCATGACGCGGCCATCCGGGGCCAGATGATCGTCATTCGGCTGGATGTCGGCCAGCCACGCACGGTTCGTCGTTTCGAGGAGCGCCCCCAGCCGGTTGGACGTCAGTTCGTCGGGCGCCATGACCCGGAAGTTCTTGCTCGTCCGATTCTGCGTCATCACATCACGGAGAAAGACGCCCGACACCCTCGTGGCTTCCGCGGTCGTGGTGCCGGGTTTCGGCACGTCGACGGCATACCCCCGGAAGTCGGGCAGCCGAAGGTCCCGGAGCAGCACGCCCCCGTTCGCATGCGGGTTGGCTCCCATGCGCCGAAGGCCGGTCGGGGCCAGTGCGGCCAGTTCCGGCTTCAGCCTGCCGTCCTCGTCAAATAATTCCTCAGGCCGGTAGCTCTGCATCCAGGCTTCCAGCAACTTGATGTGGGTGGGTTTCGTGGCCATTTCCGCCATCGGAACCTGATGAGAGCGCCAGGATCCCTCGGTGATCTGGCCGTCCACCTCCTTGGGCCCGGTCCACCCTTTGGGCGACCGGAGAATAATGACGGGCCATCGCGGATATCCGGAGGGCCCCCTACTCATCCCACGACCGCTTCGCGCCTCGGCCTGGATGCGCTTGATCTCGCCAATCGCCTCGTCCAATGTCGCGGCCATCGCTCGGTGCATGAGGACCGGGTCCGAGCCCTCGACATAATAGGGCTTGTATCCGTATCCGGTGAACAGGCTGTCCAATTCGGCGTGACTGATTCTGGCCAGCACCGTCGGGTTGGCGATCTTGTAGGAGTTCAGATGCAAGATCGGCAGCACCGCGCCGTCCGTCGCGGGATTGAGGAATTTGTTCGAATGCCAGGATGCCGCCAGGGGGCCTGTTTCGGCTTCTCCGTCGCCGACGACACAGGCCACAATCAAGTCCGGATTGTCGAAGGCGGCACCGTAGGCATGGGAGACCGCATAACCCAGCTCGCCGCCTTCATGAATGGAGCCGGGGATTTCCGGTGCCACATGGCTCGGAATGCCGCCCGGAAAGGAGAACTGTCGAAACAGTCTCTTCATGCCGTCCGCGTCCTGCGACACGTTGGGGTAGACTTCGCTATATGTGCCTTCGAGATAGACGTTGGCGACCATGGCGGGGCCGCCATGACCGGGGCCACAGACGTAGATCATGTCCAGCTCATACTGCTTGATCACACGATTGAGATGCACATAGATGAAGTTCAAGCCGGGAGTCGTGCCCCAGTGACCGAGCAGCCGTGGCTTGATATGCTCGAGCCTCAGCGGCTCTCTTAAGAGCGGATTATCGAGCAGATAGATCTGACCGACCGACAGGTAATTGGCGGCCCGCCAATACGCGTCCATCAACTTCAGGGGCACTTCGTC
>CBDIWQ010000184.1:0-12773 GCA_965285965.1 uncultured bacterium
TACGAGCGCGCACATGCCCGCCGGAACAGAGTCCTGGACGCCATCGCGCAGCTACGCGGAGCCGAGCCGTGGATCGGCTACGACGCCATGGACACAGCTGAGATCCTCGTGTCTTTTTCACGGCGGCCGTCATCATTGACGATGTGGTCGCGATCGGCGTCATCGCGTTGTTCTATTCGGAAGCGATCGATCCATCCTACCTGACCGCATCGTTTGCCATAACGAGTCTGTTGGTCGGGTTCAATTATGGGGGCATCTATGCCCCGTTGCCCTATGGACTCCTCGGGATTGCTTTATGGATCTGCCTGCATGAGTCGGGGATCCATGCCACCCTCTCAGGAGTCCTTCTCGCGATGGTCACCCCCACGCGTCCTCCGGCGGATGTGGACGCATTGCTCGGGCAGGCCGAGGCGGTCATTCAGTCATGGACCGGGCAGGTTGGAAAAGGCTCGGGGCATCACGGTCCCCCGGAGCCGGTCATGCGCGCGTTGGATGCCATCCATGACCGGATGGAATCCCCCGCCAGCAAGTTGCTGCGGTCGGTGGAGCCTTGGTCAAGCTATGTCGTGCTCCCGCTGTTTGCGCTGGCCAATGCCGGGGTCGTCTGGTCTTCCAATTTGCTCGAGGGCCACGGCAGGCTCCTGCTGGCGATCATAGGAGCATTGGTCATCGGAAAACCGGTCGGTATCACGCTGGCGGCCTGGCTGGCTGTGCGTTCCAGGATGGCCGTCAAGCCTGAGGCGTATTCCTGGGCTCAGTTGGCGGGAGCAGGCGCACTTGGTGGCATCGGCTTCACGATGTCCCTGTTCATCGCGGGAGAGGCCTTTCCAGATCCTGCCCTGTTCGCGGTGGCCAAGATAGGGATCTTCGGAGCTTCGTTGATCGCCGGCACGGCCGGCACCCTGATCCTGGTGTGGGCAAACAGCCGGGGCTAAGTGTCCCGATCGCTCTCGACTTAAGGAAGGTGCTTCAACTGCCCCTTTATCCTCAAGAGATTAATGATCCCGCGGTCGCGTTCCCTGCGCAGGGCACCCATATCCCATCCCTGAATGGCCTCCGCCACTCCGGCGACGATTTGCGTTTTCAGCTCTTCCGTCAAGCGTGTCTGGTAGAGATCCTGCCACCACTCATCCAGTGAGGGTCCAAGATGATCAAGATGATGCTGGATCCCGCCTTCACCGCCTCCCAAGTGTTGATTGAGAAATGGACCAAGCAGAGACCAGCGGAGGCCGGGACCATGTGCGATGGCCGCATCCACATCAGCCACCGTAGCAATGCCCTGCTCGACTAATCCATAGGCCTCTCGCCTCAAGGCGGCTTGTAACCGATTGGCGATATGCCCCTTGATCTCCTTACGGACCCGAATCGGACGTTTGCCGATCAGACGGTAAAAAGTCAGCGCCAATTCGATGAATTCTTCAGAGGTCGCTGTGCCGCCGACCACCTCGACGAGCGGTATCAGATGCGGCGGATTGAACGGATGTCCGATGAGCACGCGTTCAGGGTGCCGGCACACCGACTGCACCTCACTAATGAACAGGCCTGACGCACTACTGGCTATGATCGCATGCGCCGGCGACGCGTCGTCGATCGCCTTGAAGATGCCACGCTTCATTTCCACGCTCTCAGGCCCGTTCTCCTGAATAAAATCAGCCTCCCGGACGCATTCAGCCAAAGACGGAGTAAAACGCAAGCGCGTGGGCGAGGCCTGTTCGGCGAGGCCCAAGCGTTCGGCGTCCTCCCATTGTTGGGCGACCATCGCGCGAAGTTTGACGTCAGCTCCTGAACGATTGGTCGCGATCACGTCGTAGCCGCGCGAAAGAAAATGGGTTGCCCAGCCGGCTCCGATGACCCCGGTGCCCACGACAGCGATGGTGGTGAACGTCATGATCACTCCTCGTGGAGAACGAGCGGTGATGCTTCGACGGTAGGTATCTCGCCGCTCTTCATCACACACCTCCATCGGGCACGCGTCATTCTAGGTGCAAGCCCTCACTGCACTCGGCGTCAGCTGCTTGATCGGAACCATGCGTTCATATCATGGCCCTTGCTCCTGCCGCTGGAGGTCCTTGATCAGACCTGTGCCGTGACAAGTCCACACACCGGAGCGCGAGGCAAAGCTGCAAGCGTGGCGCGGCAATCCATTGTTCTCCCTTTTTAGCCTACTTTTAGCGAAATGCAACCAGCTATATCCGTAAGGAGCGGAAGGTTTGCCGAGGACGAAGTTGTTAGGAACCTCCGGACGATCCACAAGAAGATGCCGCAAGGGCTTTACCGGATAGAGTCCGCTCACCAACCAACGCGGGAATAGTCCAGTTACACTGCAGGTGATTCTCTGCTGAAGTTGCCTCCACGATAGCGAAGGAGGACGACTGAGATGTTGCCGAGCGAACGTGATTCGCCACGAGAGAGCGAGATCCCCCCCGCCACTCGGCAGCAAGCGGGTCCCGGCAGGCGCACCCCCTCGGTCGTTGAGACATCCCAGGAACAGATTTCGGCCGAGATCGAGATCGCGCACCAGCGCTATAGGGAGCGACTCGCCAATGGGGAACCTCGGCGGCTGCAACCGACCCTGGATTTCGCTCCCTACCGGAGCAGCACCCTGCGGCATCCGATCAAGGACCTCCACCACGTCGACCCCGAGACCATTGAGCTGTGCTCGCCCATTTTCGGGCGGCACGAAGTCAAGCCGGAAGAAAGCGACCTGACGATCCAGCACGTCGGAGAGCCGCTGGGTGAGCGCATTGTGATCGCCGGCCAGGTGCTCGACGGCCGAGGCAGGCCGGTTCGGCATCAACTCATCGAAGTGTGGCAAGCCAACGCGGCCGGTCGGTACGTGCATCGGCAGGACCAGCATCCGGCTCCCCTCGATCCGAACTTCACCGGCGTGGGCCGGTGCATCACCGATGCGAATGGGAACTACCGGTTCCAGACAATCAAACCAGGCGCATATCCCTGGAGGAACCATCGGAACGCCTGGCGGCCGGCGCATATCCATTTCTCCATCTTCGGCACGGCGTTCACCCAGCGCATCGTGACCCAGATGTACTTTCCGGGCGACCCGCTGTTACACCTCGACCCGATATACCAGTCGATTGTTGATCCGGCCGCCCGCGACCGGCTCGTCGCGCAGTATGACCAGGACTTGAGCTCGCCGGAATGGGCGTTAGGATATCGGTGGAACATCGTGCTCGCCGGATCGAGCCCCGTCAGCCCCGACCCGAAACGTCCGCAAGGAGAGTGACGAATGGCCCACTTGGCGCCGACACCGGGACAGACGGCCGGCCCGTTTTTTGGCTACGCCTTGCCCTACGAGGCGGGCCCGGACCTCGTGGACCGAAGTGCCCCGGCCGCCGTTCGGTTGCATGGGTGGCTTTATGACGGCACGGGCGCTCCGGTGCCGGACGGCCTCATCGAAATCTGGCAGGCCGACGAGCGCGGCACTATCCCGACGGCCCCCGGTTCATTACAACGTGACGGCTACACCTTCACTGGGTTCGGCCGCGCGGCCACAGATGGGTCCGGTCACTATCAGTTCACGACGGTCGTGCCTGGCCGGCGCGACGATGCCCCGGGTCCGCCATTCATCGCGGTGGTGGTCTTCGCGCGCGGGCTGCTGAACAAGTTGCACACCCGCATCTATCTGCCGGAGCACCGCCATCTGTTTACAGCCGACCGGCTGCTCGTCTCCCTCAATCCGGCGCGCGTCCCGACCCTGGTGGCGAGCCGCGAGGCGGACGGGGCTCTGCGCCACGATATCCGCCTCCAAGGCGAAGGGGAGACGGTTTTTCTTGCGTACGGATGACGGCAGCCAGGATCGCACGGGTGCAGATGTCGGGCTGTTGTCGCCGTCCTGGGCGGGAACGCCGGTCGCGCTCGTGACCTCGGATCAGGCGCTGGTCGATGCCATGATCGAAGTCGAGCTGGCGCTGCTCGACGCGTACGTCCGGCTGCAGCTCGCGCCGGCGCAGGTCGCCGCCACTATACGGACGATTGCGGCGTCCACCGAGTTCAATACGCCGGGCCTCGCGGTCCGTGCCCGCGACGGAGGAAATCCGGTGATCCCGCTGGTCGCGGACCTGCGCGCGGCGGTCGGTGCGGTGGATGCCCAAGCCGCGACTTGGGTGCATCGCGGTGCCACCAGCCAGGATATCCTTGACACGGCGCTCGTGCTCACCGCCCGGCGCACGCTCGCCATCGTGTTGGACGACGCTCTAACCGCGATCACGGCGCTCGCCTCGATGACCGCTCGCCATCGTGGCACGCTGATGGCGGCGAGAACGTTGACGCAGCACAGCGTCCCCACCTCGTTTGGTCTCAAGTCTGCCGGTTGGTTGCAGGGAGTCGTGCAGGCGACCCGACGTCTCGAAGCGACTCGCGCCCAACTGCCGGTTCAGTGGGGTGGCGCGGGAGGGACGCTGGCCTCCTTCGCCTTGGTCGGCTCCCAGCGGACCGGACTCGACTTGGCGGAGGCGATCGCCGAGAAGCTTGGTCTGAGCGTTCCTCTCATGCCGTGGCATACACAGCGCGCTCCCATCACCGAAGTCGCCGATGCGGCCACCCAGTTGAATGATGCGCTGGGAAAGATCGCGAGCGATGTGCTCCTGCTCACGCGCCCCGAGATCGCAGAACTGCAGGAGCCGCAAGCGACGGGCCGCGGCGCCTCCTCCGCCATGCCGCAGAAGCAGAATCCTGTATTGAGTGTGCTGATCAGTGCGGCGGCTCATCGCGCGCCCGGCCTCGTTGCCCAACTCCACCACTCCGCAAACGCCGTCGACGAGCGGCCGGACGGTGCCTGGCATGCCGAATGGTCGGCATTACGTGAACTGCTCAGGCTGGTCGGCGGCGCTGCGAGCCTCGCTGCGGAGCTGCTCCCCGGTTTGGTGATCAACACGGAGGCCATGCTTGCCAACCTGCGCCGAGATGGCCCCCTCATTGTCAGCGAACGTCTCATACTCGAGTTCGGCCCGCTTATCGGGAGGGCGAAGCTTCATGAGATGGTGACTGCGGCGGTACGCGACAGCACGGTGAACTTGGCTGCGACCTTGCGGGCTGAGCCGGCCCTCGCCATGGTGAGCGACGAACGTCTCGCCGAGAGTCTCGACCCCGCCAACTATTTGGGCGCGGCCGATGACCTCATCACGCGCGTCCTCGATGATCTCAGCGCACGCGGGGTGAAGGGATGACCGTACCGGTTCTCATTGGAACGCGACTGGGCACACACATCGGAGAACCGCCGCTCATCCTGGGTCCTTCCCTCGGCACCTCGACCCTGGTCTGGGGCCCGGCGGCAGGGCTGCTCGACCCGCACTGTAGTCTGCTCGCCTGGGATCTGCCCGGCCACGGACACTCACCGGCTATGGACAAATCGTTCACGGTGGCCGAGTTGGCCGACGGGGTCATCCGGCTGGCCAACGACACCGGAGTGGGCGCGTTTTACTATGCCGGAGTCTCGCTAGGCGGCCAGGTCGGACTCGAATTGGCGCTGCGGTATCCCGATCGGGTCCCGAAGCTGGCAATCATATGCTCGGCCGCGAAGCTCGGCGACGCCGCGGCTTGGAAGGAGCGCGCTGCGACCGTGCGTGCCCAAGGCACGCCCGTCATGGTTGACGGTTCGGCGAAACGCTGGTTCGCCGAGGGTTTCATCGCCGAGCAGCCGGAGCGGGCGAGTGTATTATTGCACGCCCTGTGTGACACGGATGACGAGAGCTACGCCCTCTGCTGTGAAGCCTTGGCAGCCTCCGATGTTCGCGACCGCCTTGGCGCGATCGCGGCGCCGACGATTGCGATGTATGGAGAGCACGACACCGTGGCCGGCGCGACCGAGGCCGAGTTTATCGCCCAACACGTCCAACAAGGCGCAGCGCGGAAGATCGCCGGGGCTGCGCATCTCGCACCCGTGGAGCGCCCGCAGGCAGTGACCGCGGTGATCATGGACTTCTTCAGGAAAGGACAACGCGATGAGCGCTGACGACCGCACGAACCGGGAAACCTACGAGGAGGGCATGGTGGTACGCCGGGCGGTGCTTGGCGATGAGTATGTGGATCGGGCGAACGCCACAATTGACCGGACGACGGCCGATTACCAACACCTGATCACCCGCTACGCTTGGGGTGACATCTGGACAAGGCCGGGGCTTGATCGCAGAACCCGCAGCGTGATCACCCTGACGGCGCTGGTGGCGAACGGCCACTACGCCGAGCTCGCGATCCATCTGCGTGCCGCGCAGCGAAACGGGCTCAGGCGTGAGGAGATCGTCGAAGTGCTGCTGCAGACGGCGATTTATTGCGGCGTGCCGGCGGCCAACTCCGCCTTTGAAGTGGCGCAGCGCGTCTTCGGAGAGGAACGGCCGTCCGCAGGCTAGACGCCGACGAGCCCGTGGGCCGGCCAGCCGGTATACGACTCGGCCAGGAACGTCCGTCCTGCCCGAGAGGCGAACCTGGCGTGCAGGTCGGTCCATTGCCGGCGTCTCTGGAAGGCGTTCATCTCCGGATAACGGTGCAGGCTGACGGTCATCCAGAATGAGAAGTTCTGCGCTCGCCAGACCCGCTTGAGCGCGCGGTCGCTGTACTCGTCGAGCAGGTCCTCCGACCTGCGGTGGAAGAACGATTCGAGCGCCTCATGGAGGACCTTCACGTCGGCGAAGGCGAGATTCAGACCTTTCGCGCCGGTCGGCGGCACGACATGGGCTCCGTCTCCCGCCAGGAACATCCGGCCGTACCGCATGGGTTCCCGGACGTAGCTGTTGAAACCCAGCACGTTCTTCTCGACGATGGGCCCGCCATGTAGCTCGAAGCCATCGGTTCCCGCCATCCGCCTTCGCAGCTCGATCCAAATCCGGTCGTCGCTCCAGGCGTCCGGGTCTTCGTCCCGATCGCACTGGAAGTACAGCCGCTGGAGCGACTCGGTTCGCTGGCTGATCAGGGCGAATCCGTGGTCGGAGTGGGTATAGATCAGCTCGCTGGCATTGGGCGGCGATTCCACCATGATTGCGAACCAGGCGAACGGGTACCGATGAAAGTAGTCCGTGCGGTGCTCCTGCGGCACGATCTTCTTGCAGATGCCGTGCGAGCCATCCGCGCCGACCACGATGTCACACTGGATTTGTCCGCTATGACCCTCGGAGTCTCTGACGTGGATGGTCGGGGTCTTCGTCGTGACATTCGCGAGGTTCGTGACTCTGGTCAGGTAACGAACGTCCCCGCCGTCGCGGGCGCGGGCGTCGGCAAGGTCCTTCCAGATCTCGGTCTGGGGATACACCCACACGGCCTGCCCGACGAGCTCGGCAAAGTCGAGCCGGTGGTTCTCGCCGTCGAAGCGGAAGTTCACCGCCTCGTGCCGGACGCCGTCGGTCAGAACACGATCGGATACCCCGGTGTCGATGAGCATCCGGACGCTGCCGGGCTCCAGGATCCCGGCACGCTGGGTCTCGTAAATCTCCCGATAACTGCGCTGCTCCAGCACGATGGACTCAATGCCCGACTTGGCAAGGAGGTGCGAGAGCATCAGACCGGCCGGTCCGCCTCCCACGATCCCCACTTGGGTCTTGAACATGTGGTGTTTGTTGATCATGCGGTGCTCCTTCTTGGCGATGCTGATCCAAATCAGTCTTCATGAAGTCAGCTCCCACTCCCCTTTCGTTGATTACCTCCAGACCGACCGGTCCCTCGTTCTCCCGACCTCAAGGCCCGCACGACGTTGGACAAAGGCAAATTGTCAAATCCTGGCAGGAGGCGCTCATGGCGTGCGACTTTCTTGTAGGCACTTGGCGGAACGGGTTCGGCAAGATCCGAAAACTGCACAAGAAAGATGCGACCGGCCGGTATGCCGTCGGAGGGCCCCACCGGCCAGGCGTAACAGTTCTCGTCTTCCAACCTCCATGCATGACATCTGAAGCATTCTGTTCACTGTTTCCGCGACATGCGCGCGCACTACCCTCTATCGGTTCTGTACGGTTCCCACGGCACCTTCTCTTCGACAATGGCCGACTTCGCTGCAAGCCATTCCTAATTTGCACCACTAATTAGAAGGGATACTGTCGTGGCTGGTGCTGCACGGTGACCCATTGATCGGTTGTAAACTCGTCGATGATCCAATCGCCACCGAATCGCCCGAGCCCGCTATTCTTTTCGCCGCCAAACGGATTGTTCGCGAGATCATTGACCGGTTGATCGTTCACATGAGTCATGCCGGCTTCCATCTGCAGGGCAAAGGCGAGGCCGCGAGTTTCGTCCCGCGTGATGACGGAGCCGGTGAGGCCCGCATCGGTATCGTTGGCGACCCGCAAGGCTTCGGCTTCGTCGTTCACTTTGATAATGGGAGCCACCGGTCCAAAGATTTCTTCTCGTGCAATGGTCATCTTCATCGTGACACCGGTGAAAATGTGCGGTGGAATCAGCAAACCTTTTGCTTCTCCACCCAGCATTTCCGTGGCACCTTCTTTGCGCGCAGAGTCGATGTGCCCCATGATTGCCTTAAACTGCTGCTGATTAATGATGGGACCGATGATCGTCTTCGGGTCTTTGGGATCGCCCACCTTCAGCCCCTTCACGCGCTCGACAAAGCGGGACACAAACTCGTCATGAATGGCTTGATGCACAATGATGCGGTTGGCAATCATGCAAATCTGTCCCTGGTTGATGAACTTTCCGAACACGGCGGCGTTGACCGCGACCTCCATGTCGGCATCATCCAAGATTACCAGAGGCCCGTTGCCTCCCAGTTCGAGCGCGACCTTCTTGATGACGGGACTCTTCATAGAGCTGAGTCCGATGTCCCTCCCGACGGCCGTCGAACCGGTAAATGAATTGAGGCGCGGAATGGGGTGTACGGCGAACGGGGTTCCAATCTCCGAACCGGAACCGACCACGACATTCAACACCCCAGCCGGTAAACCGGCCTCCTCATAAATCTTCGCCAGCATGAGGCCGCCGGTGACGGGCGTATCGCTGGAAGGCTTTAAGACCACTGCGTTGCCGACCGCCACGGCGGGCGCTATCGAGCGGTTCGACAGGTGCATCGCGAAGTCCCATGGCCCGATGACGGCAATGACCCCCAAAGGTTTTTTGTACACCCGGCATTCCTTCCCTGGAATGTTGCCCGGCATGATGTGCCCAATGACGCGGTAGGGAGCGGCCATGGCCTGTTCCATGATGTCCAGCACCGATTGCCATTCAATTTCAGCTTTAATGGGCACACTCCCGGACTCACGGCTCGACCAATCACAAATCTCATGTTTGCGCGCCTTCACGATATCGTAAGCGTTGCGCATGACTTGGGCTCTCCGCCCAGGGGACACCGACGCCCACGAACGCTGGGCTGTCTTGGCGGACTCAAACGCCCCGTTTAAATCTTCTTCACTCGCGGCCTGCACTTCCGTCAGGACACTGCCATCATACGGGTCAGTGACCTTCACTACACGAGATGAGCGGCCCGTCACCCATCGTCCATTGATGTATAACTTGTCATACCCGGTGTACGGACCCGACGATTGTTTATTGTCAGTGCGTTTCATTTGAGTTGACCTCCTCTTTGCATTGAGAGCAGGTGTCCACAGACGTCGCGCTCCTTCTCTTCTTCCGGACAGTCGCGTAGCGGCGCATCTCGCCGCACGTCTCCGTTGACCATCCATGAGAATGAGAAGAGTCGTGGCCAGAGCAGTGCGCCTTCGGTACTTTCAGGTTTCCGTGAGACGGTGTCGACCCAGAAATACCCTTGAGTCCTGGGCTTCATGCGAGGCTGCGCCGGACGGCCGTTACATTGCGGTCCTGGCGGCTTCGTCAATACAATCGGACGTGGCAACTGTCCTTCAGATTACGCAGCTTCAGGCCTTGCCGATGAGATCTGCACCTATCCCAGGAAGCGGTGAGCGTATGCGTGAGCTGCTCCATGCCATGGCCTCTTAGCCGCTCGCAGCACCGACAGGCCTATGGCAGTCCATGACATCCTTCACGATGCGCCGGCCTCACATCGGGATCAGTCGACGCAGGCAATAATGTCTCGGCGGCGCGAAACTGATAATCCGTCAGGCCGACCTTCATCGTTGCGCAGTTCGAGCGCCACCTTCTTATGGCTCAATGCGGAGGGCGCTTGCTCCATAGAGGCCATCCGACAATTGACTGCATAGGCGCCGTTTCCAGGTTGACAGGCCTCCTACAGGACAGGCAACGTATGTCCGGACTTCTTCAAGGAGATGACGCAGATGCGGTTACATCCTCTGGCAGGGAAACCAGCTCCATCATCCGTATTGGTCGATCTATCACATCTTGTAGAGGCCTACCGGACTGATCAGCCGGACGCTGCGGTGCCGTCGCAACGGGTGGCTTTCGGCACGTCCGGCCATCGCGGCTCCTCCTTCAAGCGATCCTTTAACGAAAACCATATTCTGGCTGTGACCCAGGCCATCTGTGAGTATCGGAAGCTTCAACAGACCGACGGACCTCTCTACCTCGGGATGGATACTCACGGCCTCTCTCAGCCGGCCTTTGTCACCGCCTTGGAGGTCCTGGCGGCGCATGACGTCGATGTCATCATCGACCACGCGGGGGGGTATACGCCCACACCGGTCATCTCTCATGCCATTCTCTCCTACAATCGCCATCGAACAACCGGGCTAGCCGACGGCGTCGTCATCACGCCGTCACACAATCCTCCGGAAGACGGAGGGATCAAATACAATCCGCCGCATGGCGGGCCTGCCGACACACAAGTCACGAAATGGATCGAGGCGCGAGCCAATGCGCTACTGGCCGCGGATCTTCACGAAGTCCGGCGGCTTCCCTATGAGCGGGCGAAGCGGGCCGCGACCACGCATCTGCACGATTATGTGTCGGCCTATGTCAACGATCTCGGCAACGTGATTAACCTGGCTCTGGTCAAGTCGGCCAAGCTCAAACTCGGGATCGATCCCTTAGGGGGCTCCGGGGTGGCCTATTGGGGTCCTATCGCCGAGCGCTATGGGCTCGACGTAGAGAACGTGAATCCCGCGGTCGATCCAACGTTTCGTTTTATGCCGCTGGATTGGGACGGCAAAATCCGAATGGATTGCTCGTCCCCTCACGCCATGGCGAATTTGATTGCAATGAAAGACCGCTTCGACGTCGCCTTCGGGAACGATGCGGACAATGACCGGCACGGCATCGTCACGCGAACGGCCGGTTTGATGAACCCCAATCACTACCTGGCCATCTCGATCGCGTATCTGTTCGCGAACCGTCCCGAATGGAGACGTGATGCCGGCGTGGGCAAGACCCTGGTCAGCAGCAGCCTCATCGATCGGGTTGCGGCCACGCTCAACCGCAAATTGATCGAAGTGCCGGTGGGCTTCAAATGGTTCGTGAGCGGTCTGGCGGATGGTTCACTGGGGTTCGGCGGAGAAGAGAGCGCGGGGGCCTCCTTTCTCCGTCGCGACGGGACGGCGTGGTCTACCGACAAGGACGGGATCATCATGGATTTGTTGGCCGCCGAGATGATGGCAAAAACCGGCCGCGATCCCTCCGAGTTGTATCGCGGCCTCACGAAAGAGCTGGGGGAGCCGGTCTATGAACGGATCGATGCGGCGGCGACGCCGGAGCAAAAGGCGGTGCTCGCACAATTGTCGCCGGCGCGAGTCGAGGCGACGGAGTTGGCCGGCGATCCGATCATGGCGATGATGACCACCGCGCCCGGCAATGGCGCAGCCATCGGGGGGCTCAAGGTTGTCACCGCCCAAGGATGGTTCGCGGCCCGGCCGTCCGGCACAGAAGACGTGTACAAGCTGTACGCCGAAAGCTTCCTCGGTCTTGAGCATCTCAAACAGATCCAGGACGAAGCTCAGGCGCTGATCGCCAGGGCCCTGGCCGCCTCGGCCTGATGAACTACGTCGATTTCCTTCAGTGGCCGGCTATGGTGGTCACGGTGGTTTCAGCCTGGCTTGTGGCTTCGCAGGCGAAACGGAAGCGGGAGATCGGCTTCTGGTGTTTCCTCCTCAGCAACGTCCTCTGGATCATCTGGGGCTGGCACGATCGGGCCTATGCGCTCATCGCCCTTCAAGTTGCGCTCGCCGCGTTGAACATCCGCGGGGCCTACAAAAACGATCCGGCCCTCGGAGAAGCCAAGGGACCATGAGCCGGTCCTGACCGGCGCGGTCGTGTCGATTCCGTGTTTTATGCGGGACTGATGCTGCAGGTCTAGGCTATGGCGATTCTGTATGTCAGGACATGGATTCACTGGATTCAGGCTCAACTGGCTGTGCCGGCTTTACCGCAGTGTCAGGCGCGATTGATGATAGAGAGGGACGGTTGGAGCAAGATGAATACTACGATGGAATAGATGCTGGAAGATTGCTGCTGCCACTCTACTATGGCCAGAGCCACAAATTGGAGAGCTTTCGTTCTTGCTGCGATCGTTGGAGGACTGGAGGGCGCGGGTATTTGGAAAATATAGACAGATGTACAGGCGAGTAGGTTGACGAGAGTCAGCCCGTTCCTACATAACCTGCTTTTCCGCGTGGTACGAGCTCCTCACCAGCGGTCCTGATTCGACATGTGTGAATCCCATTCTTAGACCCTCCTCTTTCAGCATGGCAAACTCGGCGGGGTCGTAAAAGCGGGCGACCGGGAGGTGCTCCCTCGTCGGTTGAAGATATTGTCCGACCGTGAGGATGTCGCAGGCGACTGCCCGCAATTCGCGCATCACCTCGCGCGCTTCATCGATCGTCTCCCCCATGCCGAGGATCAAGCCGGATTTGGTCGTCATCCCCTGCTCCTTGGCTTTGCCGAGGAGATCAATCGAT
>CBDIWQ010000185.1:0-6277 GCA_965285965.1 uncultured bacterium
CCACCCCCCCTCCGTCAAGATCCGCGTGCTCCTGGCCGACGACCACCCCTCGTGCGACAGGGGCTCCGATCGATGTTGGACGGCGAAGCGGCGGTCGAGGTGATCGGTGAGGCCGGGGATGGCGAGATGGCCGTGAATCTCGTGCGGCAACTTCGGCCCGATGTCGTCCTGATGGATATCAATATGCCCAAGATGAGCGGCATCGATGCCACGAAGATCGTCAAGGCCGAGTTTCCGCACACGACCGTCATCGGTTTATCCATGCATGAAGATCCGAAGATTGCCCAGGCCATCCTGGCGGCCGGAGCCTCGCAATACCTGACGAAGGGCGGCTCGTTCGATACGTTGCTGGACGCGATCACCTGCCATGCCATATCATCTCCGGAGAGCGTGGCCCCTCTGCACGAATCGGCGTAATCGGACAGCCGGCCTTCTTTTTCTGGGCCACTCGTCCCTTGCTGCCGTCGCATGACTTGCCATCCCTCCATCGGGCCTTCTCTTGCTACAATAGCGGGCCGGTGCACGAGAGCCTTCCCCGGCTCCCGGTTGTTCCGGTTGTTGCGACCGAAAGGAAAGTCGCCGCCATGAGTCATTCGCTGCTGGACTTTGTCACGATCGAAGGTTTGTTGACCTATGGAGCGGCCATAGCCGCGCGCAAGGCCGAGCCTGCACCGCGGGCCGGGCCGCCTGTCAGCGATGAACGCGTGGCCCAGGTGAAAGCGTCGATGGCCGCCATTGCCGCCTTTGTCGAACGGGCAGAACGCGGATTCTCCGGTGCCGATACGTACCGGTCGGCCCGTCAGGCGCTGATCGAAGACGACCTGATCTTTTTTGCCGCCTGGAATCGTCTGCTGGCGGAAGGCCGGCTCCAGCCGTTGCTGCGGACGGCCATCGGATCGGTCGCCAAGCCGACCTCGCGCCGCCCTGTGGCAATCGTGCCGCGCGCCCAGTTGACCGCCCAGTTGGCGGAAGGGCGGATCGTGCTGGAGCTCGGCGACGATCGATTCTGGCTGCTGCCGCGCGACCTGGCTGACCGGGCCCTGTTCTTTACGATGCGCCATGGCGTGTCCAAAGTGGATAGTAAGACCCATCGGGTGGGAAGCCGTTTGGCCAATGAGTTGGATCCCGAGCGCGGGGTGGCGCGCGCCGATGCGGTGGGAGCGGCGCTGGCCCGGATGGTCGGCGTGGTGGGGCAGCAGCTCGACTTTCTGCATCTGTCCAACTATCTCGATCCCCGGACCTTCTTGCACTTCATCAGCCGGAGTCCCAATACCCGGCAATTATTCCAGCGGGTCGTGGCGGCCCTGCACCAGGAAGGCCGCGCGTCGTCGGTCGAACCGCTGTTCGAGCCGGCGCTGGAATCGTCGGATTTCGGGTGGGTCACCGGCCTCGAAAAAACCGTTGAAGCGGAGGAAGCCGCGAAGGCCTTCGGGGTCGACACGGCCACGGCGAAGCGGCTCATGAAGGATCCCCTCTATTGCTATCCCGGCGGCAATTCCTTTTTCGACCTCTATGTCGACGTGATCGACGGGCTTCACCGCCTGGGTGCCGCCCAGAAGGGGAAAGTCGCCTGCCTCTATACGCACAGCTCCACGCTGCGGGCGCTCATGATCTACTTGGACCCGCGGCCCTTTCACGAAGCCTTCACCGAGTTCAGCGACTACAAAGAGAGCCAGGACAATGTGGTGCTGCTGGCCTTCGAGCAGGGCCGGTTGTCAGGCTACTCCACCGCCGTCGGACTATCGGAACGGGAGCGGGTCGCCCGCAATACCTGGGTCGCGGTGGAAGCGGTGCGGAAGGATCGCGTCACCCTCAAACCCCGGGCCATCAAACGGATGGTGGTGTTGGTCTCGGGCGGAGATTTTGCCGGCGCGGGGGCGGCGCTGAAAGAGCTGCACGTGGCCGGACAGCGATGGGGGTTGGAGCTGTATTTCGTGCGGCACGGGTTTCTGGGGCTGGCGAACAATTGGATCGAACGGGTGACGGAGGAGCACACGCGCGGCATGAGCAGCCATCCCAGCAGTCCGATCGGCAGCAGCCGGTTCGAGGACTTCAAACAGGAGGTCGTCCAGCAGGTGGCGATGCGGCATCTGAAACCCTTTCTGCACGAGGGGGCGCTGGTCGTCCTGGGAGGCGACGGAAGCCTTCGGGGTGCGCGGGCTATCTACGAAGCCTTCGGGGCTCAGGTGGTCGGCATTCCGGGCAGCATCGACAACAATATCGAAGGCACGGTGTCGCTGGGCTTTCATTCCGCCGTGGCCCTGGCCGACCAATCCATTGAATCGCTCAAAGCGACCAGCGCCGCCATGGGGAGCGTGTTTTTCGTCGAAGTGATGGGGGCGGGCTCCGGACATCTGGCGCTCGCCTGCGCCTATCAAGCGCGGGCGGAAGGCTTGCTCGTCAATGAACATCCCGATCCCGACGCCTATATCGATGGCGTCATCCTGGGGACGTTGAAACGCACCCTGGGGGTGCCGAACAAAAGTCACCTCTTCATAGTCGCCGAACGGACGCCCCACCGCCATCACAAAGACGGAGGGGTCCATGGCCTGGGCGATTATGTGGGCCACGTCATTGCGGGATGGCCCGAACGTCAGCCGCGGCCCGGCCATTACCCCCCGACCTTGGCCACCAAGGCCACCATATTGGGTCATACCCTGCGGGGGGCCCGTCCAATTCCGGAAGACAAGGCGATCGCCCAGCACCTGGCCTATGAAACCGTCCGTCGATTAGTGGAGTGTCCGGAAGATATTGTGGGCTGCCTGTTGGCCTACCGCGAACGCGGGTTAATCGGGCCGATCCCGCTGCACGCCGTCACCCCGAAACAATTCGACTGGGACGTCTTCACCCGGATGCATGGAACCGACGAGGGCCGCCCAAGCTAGCGCCAGGCGTCGGTCTACCGAGGTCGGTCGGAAGCGGGCGCAGAGAGCAGGTCACCGAGCGAGCCGAAGCGCAGGCCGAGCCCTTCGCAGACGGCCACTTGACGATCGAAGCGATTCTTGGTGCGTACGATGCCGCGCAAGGTGTTGAAGGGCACGCGCCCCCAGGCGGCAGCATGGAAGACGGACAAGGGGTAGTCGGTTCCAAACAGGAGCCGGCGTTGAATCTCGGGATGGCGGCGAAGATGGAGCAGCATGCCGAACCGGTGGGGTTGCGTCAGCGCGGAGATGTCGGCATAGAAATGCGGGTAGCGCGCGACAAACTCGTGCAAGACCGGAAGAAATTGTTCATAGACGATCAGCCCGGCACTGCAGGCATGGGCGGCAATCACGGTGACGCCTTCCTCGAGCGCGAGCCTGAGGCGGGCCGGATCGCCGGCCGATTGGTCGGTGCCCCTCAAACTGAACTCGTAGCCGACATGGCTCAGGAACGGAAGCCGCCGTTCCGCCAGGGCCCGGTAAAACGCGGTATAGCGTCGGTCGGCCGGGTCGAATTGCTGAGCATTGGGCAGCACCTTGACCAGGGCCGCGCCGGCATCCGCACAGCGATGCACTTCTTCCACGGCATCCCTCCGCTGCGGATTGATCGAGACGCCGGCGAGAAAGTCATCGGGATGAGCCTTGACAGTCTGGAATAGGTAGTCGTTGCTGATCAGGAAGTCGGTATGCGCCTCATCCAGCCGCCCGCTGCGGTCATAGACGCCGTCCATGCCGAGGAGCACCGCTTGGCCCACATGGCGTGAGGCGCGCAGTTCGGCGAGCAAGTCGTCCACGTATTTTTGATTGGCCTCCCGGGGACGTTCCGGGGAGAGGCCATGCTTCCAGAGCAGAAACCGAAAGAGCCAGCTGTTCAGCATCCTCGGTGAGATGAAACAGCCGTTGCCGCCCTCGGCCAGGGCCGCGAGATGCACGTGGCAATCGATGAGGGTCTGTTCGGGCAAGGCCATCGTGCTGCCGGGTTCCTCCTGTCGTGGCGGCGTCCCGCATGCGCATGAGCAGGCTGTTGACAAAGTCCGCCAGCGGCGTTCTCGCGGGGACACTGCCGCCTCACCATCTCGGCGGCGTTCACAAGCGTGCCGCGCCTTATTCGGCGCGTCGTGAACCTCAGAAGCTCAACGTACGGGACAGAGTACGCTTCGCCTCATCGCTTGCTGCGGCCTTGCTGGACGGCCTTTCTGAACAGCCTGCGAACGATTCTGAGAGAGCGGTGACTGTCCCAGTTCCCACGTTCCGTAGTGCCCAGGTTAGTTTGTCAACAGCCTGCTAGCAAAGCGCGGTCATGGCTCGCGTTCCCCCAGCCGTTCCAGGGCAAGGCGTTTGACTCCGCGCAGGTCCAGCTTGCCGGTGCCCAGCAGCGGCAGCCCCTCCACCTTGACGAAGTGATTGCGCGCCGGGATAAACAGATTCGACAACCCTTGTGCGGCGACTTTCTCCAGGATCTCGGGGATCCGCCGGTCGTCCAGCGTGTGGAGGACCGCCAGCCGCTCGCCTTTTTTCTCGTCGGGAAGCCCGGTGACGGCGAAGACTTGTTGATCCTCGCCGGCCGCCTGTTGTAGCGCCTCTTCAACTTGCCCATGCGGGACCATTTCCCCGCCGATTTTGGAAAATCGCGAGAGCCGGTCGGTGATCGTCAAAAAGCCGTCTTCGTCCAATGTGGCGATATCACCGGTGATGTACCAGCCGTCCCGCATGGCGTGAGCCGTCAAATCCGGCCGGCCGAGATAGCCGTTCATCACGTTGGGGCCTTTCACGAGCAGCATGCCGGCACGGCCCGGAGGAAGCAGGGCGAAAGAATCCGGATCGACGATGCGGGCGGACACGCCGGGCAGCGGTTGCCCCACCGTGCCGCGGCGAGCGGCCACTTGGTAGAAACCGGAGGCGCGGTAGTCGGGACAGTTGACGGCGATGACCGGCGCGCATTCGGTGACTCCATAGCCTTCGACCGGCGCCACGCCGAATTTCTGCTGAAAGGATTCCGCCAAGCGGCGCGGCAGTTTCTCGGCGCCGGTGATCACGACCCGCAAGGTGCTGAATTGTTCCGGCGTGCAGCGCCGCTGATATAGCTGCAGGAAGGTCGGTGTGACGACCAGGAGCGTGATGCGATACCGGCTGCAGAGGTCCCCGATGGCGCCGACGTCCAGCGGGGAGGGATGAAAGACGATGCCCGCATGATGCCGCGTGTAGAACCAGAGCAGCATGTAGCCGAACGAATGGAAGAACGGCAGGATGCCGAGCGCGCGGTCGTGAGCGCCGATATGGATGACCTGCGAGGCTCCTTCCACGTTCGACGTAATGCTGAAATGGGACAGCATGACTCCTTTCGGCTCGCCCGTGCTGCCGCTGCTGAAAATAATCGTGGCGATGTCGTCGACGGCTGCGGGATGGGTCTGGCCGCAGGCTCGTTCCACCCATCGCAGCGGTGCTAGAACGGCGAGCAACAGCGCGATGAGCTGGTCCCTGCCGGTGATCGTCTTCGCGATGTCTTCCAGCCACAGCAGCGTGACGCCGGCCGGCAGCTCGAGCTTCGCTTTCTCAATGAACTGCCGGCTCGTCAGCACGGTCGTCAGCGACGCCTGTTTGATGGCGGATTCGAGACCGGCTCGTCCGACAGTGTAGTTCAAGTTCACGCTCGTTGTGCCCGCGAGCGAGGCGGCGATGTTCACCAGGGCGCCGGCCACGCTGGGCGGCAGCAACAGCCCCACATGGCGCTGGCTGTGCCAATGAAGCCGCAGGGACCGGGCCAACGCGATGGCGCCGGTCAACGCCTGGACCCCGCGCACATTCGGACGCGAGGCGTCGGCCATCACGAAGAGAAACGGCCGCCGCCGCCAGCCTCGCAGAACAGGCCGATGCAAGGGCTCGGCATCGGCTTTTCTAACAGACCAGGCGGCTTCTCCCAGTTCACGAACGAGGCGGCGCAATTCAGAGGCCGGGGTGGTGGCGGGTTGCGGAGATCCGAACGACACGGTGACCGGGTACGGAATCCGGTCCGGCCATTTACTCACGAACCGGCCGTGGGCGAAGCTGAAGATACTGCCCCACACGCGATCGAGGTGAACGGGCAGGATGGGTACGGGGCGGCCCTTGACGATGCGTTCAAAGCCCCGGCGGAACGGCAAGAGGCTGCCGGTTCTGGTGATCTGTCCTTCGGGAAAGATGCAGACGAGTTCGCCGCCGTCCAGCGCCTGTCCCGCCTGACGCAAAGCTCTCAGGATCACGCGAGGGCCGCCGGCCGTCGAGATGGGAATGACGTTCATGGCCGTCATCAGCCATTTCAACCACGGGTGCGTGGCATAGGCCGCGTCCACCACGAAGCGGATCGGACGATCGACCGC
>CBDIWQ010000186.1:0-2704 GCA_965285965.1 uncultured bacterium
AGGACATGGCGCGTCACCTGGGCCTCAGGACCGTGGGGCTCGCAATTGATGCCGACGGCATACTGCCGGACGCGCTCGAAGACGCCTGCGGCAAGAGCGGCGCCAGGGTTCTCCAATCGACCAACCGGCTCTTGCAGGCCAACACCTGTTGTGAAAGCTGCTCCAGCGTGCTTAACCGCTGTTCCAAGCGTCCCCGGCCGATCACCAATTCGCCCACGAGGTTGAGCAGCCGTTCAAGTCGTTCCCGGCTGACACGGATCACCTCGCGATCCTCCGCCGACTTTCCATCCCCCGCTTGCGGTTGTGCCGGTTCCTCTCCTGGCATGACTGTCTGTCCTTCGGCCGCGCCGACCGCGGGAGCAGCCGCTCTCTCTCCACCGGATTCCGACGCGCCTGCCTGATCCAAACGTTTCAACTCCGACAATGTCGCGGCGAATCGTTGGCGGGTATTGCCGACTTGCGTGAGATCACGACGCATGAGCACTCGAACGACATCGACGGAACGGAGCATCAAATCGGTGTGCCCGGACAACACTCGGAGGTGTCCGTCGCGCACGGCGCCCATGAAGTCTTCCACATGATGGATCAGATCGCCAATCGATTGGAAACCGACGGTGTACGCCGACCCTTTCAACGTGTGCGCGGTGCGGAACAACTGGTTGATCAGTTCCTTGTTCTGCACGTCCTTGTCCAGCTTCAGCAGACTGGATTCCAAGGTCTCCAGATACTCTTGCGCTTCGGGGGCAAAATACGACAGCACTTCGGGATCCAGATGCGGAACCAGATAGTCATCCGATAACTTGAGAGATTCATCCTGGCCCATGCCGGCAGCCGACGGCACGCGCGTGGTCGCTGAGTTCGCATACGTCTTCAACGGAGTAGAAAGGGCCGGCGCGGCGACAGATTCGCCCATGGACAATTGCCGCAATGAACGAAGGAGCGGGGGCATATCCCGCTGAAACCGGCTGACGTTGGCCGGATCCCGGCGAAGGAGCAACCGGATGAAGGCCGCCGCTTGCGTCATGACCTGCAGTAAACCGCCGCTCACGGGCGCGCGCCCTTCTCGCACGGCCACCATGCAGTCTTCCATCGGGTGAGCCACGTCACCGATCACCTGGAACCCGACCGTATAGCTCGACCCTTTCAAGGTGTGCGCGGTCCGGAACAAACGGTATGTGGCATCTTCATCGGTTGGGTTGCTTTCGAGAATCCTGACCAGGCCGTCAATGGTATCCAGATACTCCTCGGCTTCGGGCGCAAAGTAAGACAGCACCTCGGCATCGAGGACGGGAACCAGATACTCCTGGCTGAGTGATGGCGCTTCCGGCTCAAGGGGCGGATGAGAACCCGGCTCCGATGGAGCCTCAGTCACGAAGGCGTCCGAAGACGTGCAATACCGCCCCACGGCCTTGGGATCTTCCCCCCGCCCCTGCTGCACGAGTTCGATCTGCGATTGTATGCCACTGATGATTTCACGCATGGCCGCTACCGCGGGGACCCAATCCGTTTCCGGAATCATCGCGGCCTGTTCAAGCAGCCACTCCAGACGCTCAGACATCTTCGCGATGCCTTGATAGCCATAGAGGGCGGCGGCGCCCCTGATGCGATGAGCGACAATGTACTGCTCTTGCAGCTGTTGAGGAGTGGGAAGACGGCCCGCGCCATCGGGATGGAGCGCCTCGGTCAGCACTCTCATCCCATCCGATGCCTCCGTCACGAAGATACCGACGAGATTCTGTTCGTCGAATTCCGAGCTCATCCATTCCCCTTTTGTGCCACGGGATCGTCGACCGGGCTCCGGGTCATGCGCTCCTTAGGCGACTTTGAACTGCGCGACTGAGGCGGTCAGGCTCTCGGCCAGCTTCGCCATGTCTTCGACTGTGGCCCGTGCGGAGTCCGTCGCTTTTTGAGTCGCGGCGGCACCTCCGGTAAAGTCCTTGATGGACCGTCCCACCTGATCCGTGGAGGCGGTTTGGTTGGCCGCGGAGGACGCGATGGTTTGGGCCAGTTCGGAGGAACGTTGCGCGATGGTTGAAATTTCCTTAAACACGTCGCCGGTCCGAAGAGCGGAAGCCGATCCGGCTTCCACCGCCTGCGTCTCATGTTCCATCGCGACGACCGCGTCTTGCGTTTCGCTTTGAATGACTTTGACGAGATCCGCGATTTCGCGTGTCGCTTGCGTCGAACTTTCGGCGAGCTTCCGGACCTGGTCGGCGACGACGGCAAACCGCGCTCCGGCTTCACCGGCGCCGGCCGCCTCAATGGCGGCGTTCAACGCCAGCAGGTTGGTCTGGTTCGCAATTTCCCGGATCGTCGACACGATCTGCGAAATTTCCAGAGACCGGTCGCCCAGCGCTTTGACCTGCTTCGACATGCGTTGCACCGCCGACCGGATACTCTGCATGTCTTGCACGGTTTCCTGCACCGCGACACGACCCCGCTCGGTGGCTTGAAGCACTTGCCGGGCCGACTCGGAAGAGGCGCCGGCCGTTTCGGCGACCTGCCGCATCGATACGGCGAGTTGTTCGACGGCTCCGAGGGCCTTCACGGATTCATCCGCCTGATGCTTGGCGGTGCCGGCCATCTGCCCGGCGTTTTCCCGTAACGTGCCGGCTGACTTATTGACACGTTCGGCCGATTCACGGACCTGCTTCATCAACTGCGCGAACCGCTGAATCATGAGGTTGAACCCGTCTGCCAGGTT
>CBDIWQ010000187.1:0-3849 GCA_965285965.1 uncultured bacterium
CAGGACGCAGCGGCGGCGGTTACGCAGGCCCGCCAGCATTATGAGTCCTGGCGGCAGCGCCCGGCTGAGGAACGAGCCGCCATCCTCCGCCAGGCAGCGGTTCTCATGGGACAACGCCGGTTCGAAATCGCCGCGTGGGCCATTGCCGAAGTCGGCAAACCCTGGCGGGAAGCGGATGGGGACGTCGCCGAGGCGATGGACTTCCTTCGATACTATGCGGACGAGATGTGCCGGTTGGCGCCCCCGGCCCGCCTGGGCACAAGGCCGGGAGAATTGAACCATCGTCTGTATGCGCCGCGCGGCGCGGCGGCCGTGATTGCGCCCTGGAACTTTCCGCTCGCGATTCCGACGGGGATGGTGGCGGCCGCCCTGGTGACTGGAAATACAGTGGTGTTCAAACCTTCCGAACGGTCCCCGCTTCTCGGGCGTTTGATCACGGAGGTCCTGATCGCTGCCGGGGTGCCGCCCGGAGTTCTGACCTGTGTGCCGGGAGGACCCGAGATCGGGCAGGTGCTCGCGACGCACCCGCATGTGGCGACGATCGCGTTCACGGGATCGAAGGCGGTCGGACTTCGTCTCGTGGCTGAAGCGGGACAGATCTCCTCCGGGCAGTCGACCGTCAAGCGGGTTTTGGCCGAGATGGGGGGAAAGAACGCGATCATTGTCGACGAGACGGCAGATCTCGATGAGGCGATCGCAGGCGTCATTGCCTCGTTCACCGGCTATGCGGGACAAAAATGCTCAGCCTGCTCGCGGGTCATCGTGCATCAGGCGGTGTATGAGCTATTCGTCTCGCGCTTACGGGAAGCCGTCCTGAGTCTGAACATCGGCGATCCCATGGAGCCGGGCACCCAGGTTGGACCGGTGATCGACGCGCGCGCCCAGGCCAGTATCGAACAATATCTTGCCGTCGGCGAACGCGAGGGCCGCTTGTTGGTCCAGCGGACCACGGAGCGACCGGGATATTTCATCGGGCCGGCGGTGTTCACGGACATAAAACCGCAGCATCGCCTGGCACAGGAAGAGATCTTTGGTCCGGTCCTGGCCGTAATGAAAGCGGACACGTTTTCGGAGGCGCTCGTGGTGGCGAATGGAACGGACTACGCGCTGACCGGCGGCGTCTATGCCAGGAGCCCCGCCAATCTGGCGCTCGCCCGTGAGCAGTTCGACGTGGGCAATCTGTACTTGAACCGCCCGATCACCGGGGCATTGGTCGGCCGTCAGCCCTTCGGCGGGCACCGGTTCTCAGGGGTGGGCGCGAAGGCTGGTGGCACGGAGTACCTCGCGCAATTCATGGTGTCGCGTGTGATTAGCGAAAACACCCTCCGGCGAGGATTCGAGGCGACTGAGTGACTCCTTCGAGGGCTTGATCTCGTACTCCTCCAATTCTTCCATCACTTCGGTGACCACGCCGCGATCTTCCTTGGGAGCCGATAACTCCTGCCGCTCGGAATATTTTACTAAGCCGACGCCCTTGGCAAACCAGGCCGTCATGACATCGGTCCCCATGGCGGTGCGCCCGCCACTGGATAAATGAATCCGCATGGTCATGCGCGCTTCCACCTTGACGGCATCCTGGAACGTCCCCGCCGGCACTGCGACCGCTTCTCGCCCCACGAGGGTCGTCCAGCCGCGAACATCCACTTTTTCATCGGTGCCGTCACGGTCCATGTCGGTGCCGAAGTCGAGGCCGGTGCGATCGAACTGCTGAAAGGATGATGGCACGGTCATGGGAAAGCGCACAATTTGATACGGAATGATTTGCTTCTCCAGCGGGGTGCCGGGGTCCGATCCATAATAGACGATGCCGACGACATCGCG
This sequence comes from uncultured bacterium, assembly GCA_965285965.1. Taxonomy (GTDB): domain Bacteria; phylum Nitrospirota; class Nitrospiria; order Nitrospirales; family Nitrospiraceae; genus Nitrospira_D. The sequence goes on from CBDIWQ010000187.1 coordinate 1,822, forward strand.
CCGATAATAGCTGTCCGACGGGCCATGATTTCCGGGGTTGGTATCGTGAAAAGCTGTGACCGTGACACCCTTCACCGTTTTGGTGCCCGTCACCGTGGAGACATTCGTGAAGAATTTATTGTCGATGCTTTGGAGCGGGCCTTCGGTGATCTGTCCCCGATAGGTCCAGCGGCTTCCCACCTTGTCCGGAAAGTAGTCCGCGGAATGAGAGATGGTCGCCGCCTCCTCGGCGGGGAGCGCGACGTGCCCGGTGCCGAGTACCGAGAGGACGCCCATCAGTCCAGTGAGAGCCATTTGCGTTGCCAGTCTATGCAGAGGCATGTCGTGTGTCTCCAGCGGTGAACTTTGACGGTACCATAGGACTCCCGAGGGCGGCAAGCCACGCATGCCGATGGAGACGTCTGCAGAGACCTTGCCTTCAGATGGCGACCGACCCATAATCCCCCTCCCATGTCCGAGCCTGAATCACGGCACCTCGATGCCATGGATCGATTCTCCGGGGACGCCGCCGCACGCGCCGTGTTGGTGACCGGCGCCTCGGGTGGAATCGGCCGCGCCCTTTGCCGGGCATTTGCGAAAGCCGGGTGGTGGGTTGGCGTGCACTATTGCCGGAACAAGGCCGCAGCCGAGACCACGTTGCAAGAGGTCTTGAGCGTGGGAGCTCAAGGGGACCTCTATCAGGCCGATGTCCGGCATGCCGAGGCCGTTCATCGGATGATGGAGGGGTTTTCGGCAGGAGTCTCCGGCTCGCTCTCTTCGCTCGCATTGGTCTGCAATGCCGGAATTGCTGAGAGTCAGTTACTCGTTCGAGCGCGGGAAGAGGCATGGACGGATGTCGTCGCCACGAATCTGACCGGGACATTCAATTGTCTCCGTGCGATGGCCCCTCTGCTGCTCGCTCGAGGCGGCGGCTCCATCATCGTCGTGGGGTCTCATGCCGGATTTCACGGCGTGATCGGCCAGGCCGCCTATGCGGCTTCAAAAGCCGGTCTCCTTGGTTTGGTGAAGACGGCGGCACAAGAGTGGGGTCCCGACAATATTCGGGTGAATCTGGTGTTGCCGGGTTGGCATCAGACCCGTTTATCGGAGGACGCCATGCCGAAGTTCCAGGGTTGGACCGATCATGCGCTCAGGCGGCCACCCTCGCTGGACGAAATGGCCGGTACAATCGTGCATCTGGCGCAGCTCAAGGACATCTCAGGCCAGGTGTGGAATTGCGATAGCCGGAATCTTTGAGTATCCCCGGGGCTTGGATCGCCGGGCGAACGAATGGAAAGCGACATGAAACAGCGGCTCTCCAGTGTCTACGATCGTAAGGTGTCAGCGATCGGCGCATGGTCATGACTCACGCGGTGTTCATCACCGGCACGGACACCGGCGTAGGCAAAACCGTGGTGACCGCGGCCTTATGTCACTGCCTGGGCGGCCGGGGATTGTCGGTCGGGGTGATGAAGCCCGTTGAGACCGGCCTCGCCTCCCCGACCTCCGCCGTATCGGACGCCGTCCATCTGAAGCATGCATCAGGCAGTGACGCTGAGTTATCGCTTATCAGGCCGTACTGGTTTCGCACGCCGGTTGCGCCATTGACGGCGGCCCGCCTTGAAAAAAAACCCATTGTGATGGGACGCATCATCAACGCGTTCGATGTGCTTTCCCGCCAGCATGCCTTATTGCTCGTGGAAGGCGTCGGCGGGGTGCACGTTCCGCTGAACCAAACAGAAGATGTGTTGGATCTCATCACGCACCTTAACGCGGCGACGATTGTGATCGGGCGTTCTCAACTTGGCGGGATCAATCACGCCAGACTGACCATCGAGGCGTTACGTAGGCGGAACATTGCTGTCCTGGCCCTGGTGCTCAACCGAACCGAGAGATCAAAGCATGCGACGGGACCACCGCAAGAACGTTCCACCGTTGCCCTCTTACGGGAGTTGGCGCATGTACCGGTGATCGGTCCACTGCCCTACGGCAAGGGCCTGGAGCAGGATTGGAACGAAGCCGTGAGGCGGCTGTCACTCACGGCGGGCA
>CBDIWQ010000188.1:0-2942 GCA_965285965.1 uncultured bacterium
AGCACCTCCACGAACTTGGCGAGGCGGTCGCGCGTGGAGGCCATTTGCATAGGGAATCCAAAGATCGTCACTTTGTGGCTGCCGCGGGTGTTGGTCAACCGCGTGAGTCGGCGCGCCTGCAAGGCCGTGAGCAATTCATCAACCTCGTGTTGGAATCGGGTGACGGGCGGCTCGTTCGTCGGCGGAGCCTTGGGAAAGGTACAGCCCCACACCCGATCGCGTTCGGCGCGGTTCAATTCATCGAAGAACTCGACAAATCCCTGAACCAGATCGCACTTCGTAAACATGATGTAGACCGGAAAGACGACCCCCAACCGCATGATCAATTCATCGATCCGCGCACGGATTTGCTTCGCATGCGCCTCCACTTCCTGATCGCTCGCTTGCATGAGATCCGGGATCGCAATCGTCGCAATGACTCCGTTGATGGGATTGTGTTTCCGGTATTTCTTCAAGAGGTCGAGAAAAGCGGCCCATTCCGCCTGGTCGTCTTCCTGCGTCACATACCGCCCCGCGGTATCGAGCAGCACCCCTTCGTTGGTGAACCACCAATCGCAGTTGCGGGTCCCCCCGATACCCTGCAGACCCTGTCCTGATCCGCTCAGCGACGGAAATTGGAGACCGGAATGTCTGAGCGCCGTGCTCTTCCCCGACGCCGGCGGCCCGATGAACATGTACCAGGGCAGCGCGTAGAGCGCGGCCTTCCCCCTGAGCCCCTTGGAGAGTTTCGACTCCTTGAGCGCGGCGATGCCTTTTTCAAATTGGACGCGCACCGCGTCGATTTCTTCCTGCCGATCGGGCCTGGCGCCGCCCGCTTGCCGGACCCCTTGTTGCTGCAGCGACTCTTCCAGCTTCGCCGCGCGCCGCTCGGCGAGCACGTATTGCGCCACGTGCGCGACCGCCCGCAACAGCACGATGCCGATGATGACCTGGACCCGCCCTTCAACCGAATCAAATCCCACCCAAGGGCCGGCAAACCAAATCAGCGCGATCGCGAACACTACGCCGATCTCAATCACCAGACGGGGATGTTTCAGCAGGGCCAGAACCGGAGCACTGAGCGCGAGGAGCAGACGTTTCACGTGGGACTCTCCTGGAGTAGCTTTCTGAGTTGATCCACGACCTGACCGGCATCCTGGTTCGTCAGGAACAACAGGGCGAGATAGAACAGAAACACGATCCCGGCGCTGGTGACGAGCACCACCCACACGGGCAGTTCGCGCTTCACCAACTCCATCAGTTCTTCCGAACGTTTTCCATGGGGGGAGAGCGAGGGCACGTCGCCGCGCTTGGCCTGGACCTCCCGGGTGACATCTTCGATCAAACCGCGCAATCGCTCGCGCTCATGAATGCGGTACTGCCCTTCGAAACCCAGGATGAGACAGAGGCCGTAGACCTCCAGCAGATCCGCGTTGAGCGGCAACGACCGCCGAATGGTATCCAAATGCTGGAAGAACCCCTCGCCGGCGACGTACTCTCCGAAAAAATCATACTGCAGCGGACGCGACGCCCATTGGTCACGGCCGGCCCACCGGGAATTGATGATCATCTCGTCGATGTAGGCCGTCACCGCATACCGCGCATGGGTGTAGGCGTCCGCCTGGATACCGGCTGCCTTGCCCTGCTCCTCGGCTACGCGAAAGAGGTGCTGCAGCCTCGTGCGGAGGTGGTCCGGACTCCCGAGATCTTTGGCATCTTTGAGGTAGGTTCCCAGGACCAGCAAGTCCCCGAACACTTCCGCCAGCCGGCCCGATGTTGTCCCCGACGCACTGGCCATGACTCGCTACTCCCTGGCGGCCACGACCTGGATCTTCAGCCCCTGGAGGCTTTCCGGGACGTGCACGGCCACCATTTGAGACTTCTTGATTTCTTCCCAGAACATGCCGCGATCGTCGAGCCGGAAGTATTGCGTTCCGGTCTTCATCGGCAGCGTCGCAGGCGGCCGGGGCGTGTGATAGAGACGGACGCCCGGCATGGCGGCCGCCACGATCTCTTTCAGTTTGCTCGGCGAACCGATTTTCACCCGCTGCGGGATGAGATTCTTCATCTGGTCCTCCGCCATCTCGCCGGAGACCATGACAAAAAACTGGGAGGAGGCGAACAATCGGCTTTCCGGCACACGGCCGACCCACACGTTGTCTCCGCTCGGTTCGAGCGGAATCGTGACATAGCGGGTGGGGGTCACGCCCTCGATGATCGACCGCACCCGTTTGTCCAGTCCTTCGAAGGTCAAGGCCAGATTGTCATGGCGATACGGAGGCAACTCGCAGGCCTCGCCGGGGGGCGCCAACATCAGGAGTTGCCCCGCCAATCTCGCCATGGCGACATAGAGCGATTCGGGATGGACCCGCTCCACCTGGCTCAGATGCGTCAGCACCGGCAGATGCGTCGAGATGGCGGTGACCAGGGCAAACTTCCCCAGGTCGGCCCCCACCAGCTCGATCACGCCGCGCTGCGCGTCCGAGAACGCGCTCCGTTTGGCCACCAGCAATTCGAGGAGCCCGCGAAGCAACCGCAAGAGATAGGGCGACGCGCAAATCCACAGGCTCGGCGGCACATAGGTTTCTTTCAATCCGACCGCACCGCTCGGGGTCCTGATCAATTCGGCAATCTTGACCGACACGGTGTCGGCCGTTTCTTCGCCGGAAAAGTACACACGCAGATTTTTTTTGGTCACCAGGACTTCGCGGGGATTGTCACCGGTGGTGGTGTCCAGCGCATCGACGTGTTCCGCGAGGTACCGGGCCGGACGGGCCCCCGATTCCTTCCCCACCTGGCAGGTCATGCCGTCCACCCGCTCGATGGGAATCCCGAGATAGACGTCCAGATGGTCCACCGAGGCTGGAAATAGTTCGGTGAAGTCGCGGGTGGGAGGCGCCGCATCCTGTTCCGGCACCTGCACGACTAAACCGTCGGGCATGATTCCCAGGAACCTGAGCAGA
>CBDIWQ010000189.1:0-8228 GCA_965285965.1 uncultured bacterium
TCTTGGCTCCCACCGGTCGCTCGTTGCACATTCAAGCCTCTGTGGCCGGAGGTGAACGAGAGAACGAGGCCTGTGCCGTCCTGGTCTTTCACGACATTACGGAACTGCGGCGCCTCGAGAACATCCGCAAGGATTTTGTGGCCAACGTCTCCCATGAGCTGCGCACACCGCTGACCTCCATCAAAGGCTACGTCGAAGCGCTGCTGGACGGAGCCAAGGAGGACCCGGACGCCTTGGCGAAATTCCTGGACATCATCCTCACCCAAAGCGACCGGCTGAACCTGATCATCGAAGACCTGCTGGAACTGTCCAAGATCGAGTCGGGATTGGTGTCCTTCAAACAGGATCCCATGGACCTCCGCAACGTGGTCGAACGCACGTTCTCCATGATCAAACCCATCGCGGACAAGAAAGGACATCGACTCGTCGCCCTGATCGACGAGGAGTTACCGGCCATGGCCGGGGACGAAGACCGATTCGTACAAGTGCTGACGAACCTTCTGGACAATGCGGTCAAATACACGCCTGACCAAGGGACGATCACGGTCGCCGCGTACCGGGTCGCTCCGCAGGCCGGGTCTTCAGCAGGCAGGCAGTTTGTCGAATTGAGCGTCAGCGACACCGGGATCGGCATCCCCGACCAGGACCGGCCACGCGTATTCGAACGGTTTTACCGGGTGGATAAGGCCCGGTCCCGGGAACTCGGCGGTACGGGACTGGGACTCGCCATTGTGAAGCACATTGTCGAGGGTCACGGCGGACACGTCTGGGTGGAGGGGAATCAGCCGCGGGGAAGCCGCTTCATCGTTCGCCTGCCGGTGAGAGGCACGACCCAACCGCTCAAGTGACGGCCGCCAACAAGAGATACACGACCGCTCCCAGCAATCCAGCCCCCGGAAGGGTAAAGATCCACGCCGAGAGAATTTTTGTCGTCACTCCCCAGCGCACGGCCGACAGGCGTTTCGTGGCGCCGACTCCCAGGATGGACGACGTGATCGTATGCGTCGTGCTGACCGGCAGCCCGAAGTGCGCCGCGAACAACAGCACCGTGGCGGCGCTGGTTTCCGCGGCAAACCCGTGGACCGGCTCCAGCTTCACGATGCGCATGCCGAGAGTCCGCATGATCCGCCAGCCACCCACCACCGTGCCCAGTCCCATGGCCAGGGCACAGGAAATGATGACCCAGGTCGGCACCTCCGAGGACGTCAGCTGACCGGACGCCACCAAAGCCAGGGTGATGATGCCCATCGCCTTTTGTGCGTCATTGGCTCCATGGCTGAAGGCCATGAAACTGGCCGACAGCAACTGGAGGCGGCTGAAGATCTGATTCGCCGTGCCGCGCGGCACTCTGAAAAAGGCCCAGCTCACTCCGACCATGACCAGCAATCCGATGGTGAACCCGAAGAACGGCGACAGCACCATCGCCTCTAAGATCGCGCGCAGGCCTTTAAACTGGACGACGGCCCATCCCCCATGCGCCACGGCGGCTCCGACGAGTCCGCCGATCAACGCATGGGAGGAACTCGTCGGAAGGCCGAGAATGAGCGTGAACAGGTTCCATAAAATGGCGCCGCCCAGCGCGGCGGCCACCACGGCATTGGTGATGGCATCGGGAAACACAATGCCGCCGCCGATCATCTTGGCCACGGCGGTCGAAAAAAACGCCCCGGCGACATTCAAGACACCGGCCAGCAGCACAGCCGCCAGCGGGGTCAGCACGCGGGTGGAGACGACGGTGGCGACGGCATTGGCGCAATCATGCCAGCCGTTCGAGAAATCGAACAGCAGCGCGAGCACCACTGTCACCAGGAGGAGTCCGGTCAGATCAGGTATCATCGAAGTGGGGTTATCATAGAGGGGCGGAGATCGGGGTCAGTGGTGCTTCAAGACGATCCGCTCGAGAATATTGGCGACGTCCTCGCAACGGTCGGTGCCCGCCTCGAAGGTTTCGTAGATTTCTTTCCATTTGATGACCGCAATGGGATCGGTTTCTTTTTCAAACAATTCGGAGATGGCATCGCGTGACACGCGGTCCGCCTCGTTTTCGAGACTGTTGACCTGCACGCTGCACTCGTTAATCTCCGCATGGGACAGCGTCACCCGATCCACTCCCCGTCCGACGGCCACGGAGGCCTGGTACAGGATGTCGGCCAACCGGATCGCGGAATCGCTGGGCCTGGCAATCTTGTAAATCACGAAGCGATCCGCCACCGCTTCCACCGCATCTAAAATGTCGTCCAAGGCGCTGGCCAGGTCATGAATGTCTTCCCGGTCGATCGGCGTGATGAAGGTTTGATTGAGCCGGGTCGCAATGTCATGCGTGATGCCGTCGCCCACGTGCTCGACATCTTTGATGCGCCGTGCCTGGACGGCCGGATCACGGAACTGCTCCATCATGTCCTTCAGCAGACGGCTGCCTTCGATCATGTTATGCGCCGCCTTCTTGAACAGTTCGAAAAACGCTTCTTCTTTTGGTATCAGACTGAACATCTCAATCGGTGCTCCACACTACACCCGCCGCCGTTGTGCCTGGCCGCGTGACGAAATGATGACGAAATAGCCCATGCCGCATTTACCATCGCACCAACCCGGTCGCCCAGGTCAGACCTCCGCCGAACGTGCCCAACAGGATCAGATCGCCCGAGGCGATCTTGCGTGTCCGCACCGCTATATCAAGGGCAATGGGCAGAGAGGCGGACGACGTGTTGCCGAAACGCTCGATCACGGTGACCAGCCGGTCCTGAGGCAGCCCCAGACGGTCGGCGACCTGGGCAAGAATGCGGCCGTTGGCCTGATGCAGGACCACCTGGTTGACGTCGTCCAACCGCACCCCGAATTCCTTCAGAATGTCGTGCACGGCCTGTTCTATGCGCCGAACGGCCGCCCGGAACACGGACGCGCCATTCATGCGGAGCACATGCCGGCCCTGCGCGACGGTGTCGGCCGAGGACGGCATCCGAGACCCGCCGGCCTCCATCCGGATGAGCGCATGGCGGGCGCCATCGGCGTACAGCCGCAGGCCGAGGATGCCCGACTCCAGCGGATGACTGGCTCTGTCGCCGCGCAGGACCACGGCGCCTGCGCCATCGCCGAACAGCATGGCCGTGCTCTCATCGGTGGGGTCCAGGAACCGGGACTTCACTTCGGACGCCGCGACCAGGCAGGTCTGCACCTGCCCGCTGGCGATCATAGCGTTCGCCATAGAGAGCGCGTAGAGAAATCCCGAACAGGATGCCGACACATCAAACGCCCCGACCCCGCGGCAGCCCAGCCCGCGCTGGACATAACAAGCGGTCGAAGGGAAAGCCCTGTCCGGTGAAGTAGTCGATACGATAATCGCGTCGAGAGCCCCTGCGTCGCACCCGGCGGCATCCAATGCCTGCCGGCCGGCTGTAATGGCCATGTCCGACGGGGCTTCGTCTGAAGCGGCCCAACGGCGCTCGCGAATGCCGGTGAGGGGCTGAATGTGGTCGGGGGAGATGCCCAAAGGGCCTGCCACTTCTTCATTGGTTACCACCCGGCTGGGCAGATAACTCCCTGTGCCGATGATCCTGCTTGGTACCATCTGTCCCATTCTCCGGCCCGCACTCTGCCAGCGGATGCAGGAACACGCGCGCATCCCACAGGTTCTGAAGAGACCCTCCGCTGTGTCGAATGCGGGGATTATAGGGAGGAGAGGAAGGCGGGTCAACTAAGGCTGAGTGTCGTTGCTTTCGCTCGCCAATCTTGTTATGAGATGGACTATGTATACGCGCACCCAGCGGAGGCGGCCGGTCATGGGGCTGGTGGCTTGCCTGCTCGTCGCCCAGGCTTTTGCAGTCGCCTGCTCGAGCACCCCCAAGGAGCAGCCGACGTCGGCCGCCAAGAAGGCCGTCGGGGGTACCGACGAGCAAATCTTTTTGGGCGACACCATTGAAAAAAATTACGACCCGAACGTCATCATGAAACGGGGCGAGGCGTTCTTCGAGAAAGAAGAATATGCCGAAGCGCTCGTGGAGTACAACCACTTCCTGGACCTCCACCGCACCCACGTCCTGGCTCCCTATGCGGCGTTCCGCATCGGCGAAACCCATTTCAAGATGGCGAAGAGCATCGACCGGGATCCGGAACCGTTACACAAAGCCATCACTGCGCTCGAGCGGATGCGCAAGGATTTCCCGGGGAGCCGTTATGAGAGCCAAGCCCAGCAAAAGATTGCAGAATGCCATGACTGGCTGGCACAAACTCATCTGTTCGTCGGACAGTTCTATTATCGACGCGGCTCGTATCTGGCAGCCGCCCACCGGTTTGAACAGATCATTAAGCACTATCCCGATAAACCGGTCGCGCCGGACGCCCTGTACTTTCTCGCCATGAGTTTCCATGAACTGGGAGCCGATGATTGGGCCCATGACAATCTCGTCCTGCTGGCAGAGAAGTACCCCGGCAGCAAAGCTGCGGGCGAGGGGAAAAGCCTGCTGGCGCAACTGAAGCGGACTGAGCCGGGCCCCCTGATCGCGAAGCAATCGGATGCGGCCCGTCTGTCCGATGGTGAGCCTGCATCGGAATCAGGCAGCGGTCACTCGGCCCCTGATCTTTCATCCGCCCCCTCACCTTCTCAATTAGGATCCTTGCGCATCCCGTCGGCCAATGCGCTCGGCCAGGCTTTCACCGCCTGCCGCCTCGGCGCCTGGTGCTGAGCACTCCTTCAACGCGAACCGCCTTCATCGATTAAGATTCCTTCCCAACTAGCGAAAGAGCGCGGGGAGAGGATGTTGCGGAACGTTCAAAACGATCTTCCGGCTAGGCCGCAGGCGAGGGCAGGACCGAGGCGTACCGTCTGAGGTACGTTGAGGGACTGAACGAGGCGAGAACGACGCCGGGGATCGTTTTCAACGTCCCGCTATTGGCCGAGGTACCAACCGATGCCATATCGTTCCAAAAAACTCGTGATCATGGTGAGTGAGTTGGCGTAGATCATCACGCCGACGACGAGCAACATGACGCCACTCACCGTCGACACGCCCCACAGATACACCCGCAGTTCTTTGAAGTAAGCCAGAAACCGGTCCACCCCCAATGCCGTCAAAAATAGCGGCAACCCTAAACCCATCGAGTAAAAAGTCAGGAGGATGACACCGTTGAACAAGGAATCGGTCGTGCTGGCATAGAGCAGAATCGATCCGAGCACGGGTCCGACGCAGGGCGTCCATCCCGCGGCGAAGGCCACGCCGATCAGAAAGGACCCCACATAGCCGGTCGGACGGTTCCGGAACTGATAGCGATGTTCCATCTTCAAAAAGTTCAGATTCAGCACACCCAACAGATAGAGGCCGAAAACAATGATCAAGATCCCGCCGATCCGGCGAATATGGTCCTGGTAGGTAATGAGTAGTTGCCCCATGAGGCTGGCCGAGGCTCCGAAGGCGATGAACACCGTTGAAAACCCCGCAATGAATAGGAGGGCGTTCAGGACAATCGCCTTCTTGAACTTGACCCGTTCGGAGGCATCGGTCAGTTGTTCGATCGACAGGCCGGTGATGTACGAAATGTAGGAGGGCACGAGGGGCAGCACACAGGGAGACACAAACGACAAGAGACCGGCCGAAAAGGCGGCGATCAAGGAAATCTGTGGCATCGCCTGTGTCATGCTTACGACTTCATGAGTGTTTGAACCAATTCACGCGCTTCAGGGGAGCCCCAATCCCGAGCCCCGAATATCTTTTGCCGGATCACCCCCTGCCGATCCACCATGAAGGTCATAGGCAGAGTACGCGCTCCGTAGGTGAGACCCACGCGATACTCCGAATCATGGAGGATGGGAAAGGTAAACCCCATTTCCTTCTGAAAGGGCCGTGTGACCACCGCGCCCTGCGGATCAGTCGACACAGCCAGGATTTCGAATTCCTTGCGTGGGAAAGTCCGGTAGAGCTGCTCCATCGCCGGCATTTCGACCCGGCAGGGTCCGCACCAGGTGGCCCAGAAATTCACCAGCACGATTTTCCCGCGCAGCTGCGCCAGGGTGACCATGTTGCCGGCGAGATCCCGCAACTGAAAGTTCGGCGCGACATCCCCGATCTTCACCACGCCGCGTTCCGCTACAACGCGCTCCGCCGCGACGGTGCGGCGCGGCTCTGCGACGGACAACGCAGTCACGCAGGTCCAGGCGCCGATGAGGCACCCGATCAGCGCCCAAGTGAAGAGTCCCGGCTTCATGAACGCTCTTTCGAGGGAACCGTAAGGCCCGCCTCAGGCGGCTGCGCCGTTTTGGGGGTGACCTTCAATAACGCCATGAGGGTCTTGAGGTTATCCACGCGCGTCCAATCCTTGGGGCCGATAATAATTTCCCGGATCACACCCTCCTGATCGATGATGAAGGTCTCCGGCACGCCCATCCGTTTATACGGCTTATCCGTTTTTCCCCAGGAATCGATCACGACCGGAAAAGTCAAATTCATGCCCTTCACGAACGGCGGAATGTCCTTCGTCGTCGTCACCCGATCGATGCTCACGGCGAGGATGACGAGGCCGTCTTTCTCGAAATTCTTATGCAGGACCTCCATCGAAGGCATTTCTTCGCGACAGGGCGCGCACCAGGTCGCCCAGAAGTTTAAAAACACGACCTTGCCGCGATAATCCGATAACCGAATGGGCTTTTCATCCAGATCGGTCAGCGCGAAATCCGGCGCCACCTTTCCGACGGCCAGTGGTTCATACTTCGCGCTCTGCAGCCAGACGATCACAAACGTGACGGCCAGCACGAGGGCTCCGGCGACCAGGATCAGGACACGGGAACCGCTCCTGACGGCCGGTGGTGTCGATGGAGCTGACTGGTCAGCCAACATGATGGATCCCTCCACGGATAGTCTGCACGATCGCCTTTCCGGAAAGGAGGACGTGCGGATCCGGATATATCCGGTCACCAGTGATTGAACGGATCGAGCGCCCGGAAAGGACGTCGTCGGCCATTGCGCCTCCAGGTGCTACGCGTAGGCGTGCAGACCGGACAGCAGAAAATTCACGCCCCAGAAACAGAAAATAACCATTAAAAAACCAAAGACGGCATAGATCGCCGCTTTCCGGCCTTCCCATCCGCGCGTCATTCTGGCGTGAATGTAGGCGCCATAAATCAGCCAGACGATCAGTGACCACGTTTCTTTCGGATCCCAACTCCAATAGCCGCCCCAGGCATAGTTGGCCCACATCGCGCCGAGGATGATGCCAAAGGCCAGGAGGGGGAAACCCACCATGATGGCTTTGTAACCCAGCTCGTCAATGGTCTCGAGATCGGGGAAGGCCGCATAGAACCGTGACGTGCTGCCCCGCTGCTCCGCCCGCTCCTTGAAGAGGTACATCAGGCCGAGCCCGCCGGCCATGGCGAAGGCGGCATAACTGGTTAAAGTCACCGACACATGGATATAGATCCAATAGCTGTTCAGCGCCGGCACCAGCGGCTCGGCCGTCTGATACCGGTACGGCAGCAGCGACGCGGCGCCCATTGCAATGAATCCGATGCCGACCACAAACGCCCCGATCGCTTTGATTTTATAACGCAGCTCGAGCAACACATAGCCGAGGATAATAGCCCAGGACACATACGCCATCGCTTCAAACTGATTGGACCAGGGGGCAAAGGTTCCCGAATGCTCCATGCGCTCGAAGGCGCGCGTAAAGAGCGCCCCGGTATTCAGCATCCAGCCGAAGACGGTGACCAACGTGGCCACCTGACCCAATTGAGTCGCCCAGGCCCCGTCGCGTTCGTCGAAATTCTCGGCCGGATAGCCGGCCGGCGCCAGAGCCATGGCCGGACGGCGGGCAAACAGATAGGCGATGTACAGCACCAAGGCCGCCAAATACAGCCAGAACGTCATATCGAACAGGAAGAGTGAGCGCATCATAACTGTCCTCCGTCTATCGGTGCGGCCTGTGTATCATACCCAAGAACGGTCCCGAGTAACCAGGGTTCAAGCCTGGAAGGTCCGGACTTTCTCCGTCAGTTTGCGAAACTCTTTTTGAAAGTCGATGTTGCTTTTATGCGTGGTCCCGCCGATATGCACTGTCACCCCGCCCTCCGGGCCCGGGATGATCTTCGCCCAGAGCCGCCGATGATAGATGAACGAGGAGAGGGTGATGCCCACCACGATCATCGTGCAGCCGGTCCACACGATGTTAATGCCAGGATTCTTCGCGATCTGGAGCCCGGTAAACTTCTTCGGCTTATAGCCGACCAGTTCGAATTGATACTTCGA
>CBDIWQ010000190.1:0-2868 GCA_965285965.1 uncultured bacterium
AAGGGTCATCACCGAGCGCCTGATTTGGGCCACGCCGTTTGCCATGCCGCGTCATCCTATCAGGAACCGGGCCCGCCTGGACAAATCTGTTCAGGTCCGTTACGGTTCGCCCACATGAACCAGTCAGACGATGTTTCAGCCGTCCCGGTCGCGACGACGCCGCGTTTGTCGAAGTCCAAATTCGTGTCTGGGCTCCAGTGCCTCAAGCGGCTGTACCTGGAAGTGCATCGTCCGCAGTTGGCCACTCCTCCGGACGCCGGCCTGCAGGCCATCCTCGACATGGGGACGGACGTGGGGGCATTGGCCCGCCGCCGCTTTCCCGGTGGAGCACTGGTGACGGCCGGGCACCGGCAGCGGGAGGCGGCGCTTGCGCAGACTGCCCGGTTGATCGACGATCCCGCGGTGCCCGCCATTTTCGAGGGGGCGTTCCTCCATGAGGGGGTGTTGGTCCGCGCCGATATCCTCGAACGGATTCAGACGTCGGGCGGCGTCCCGCCCGCCTGGCGGTTGATCGAGGTGAAGTCTTCGACCAAGGTCAAGGACGTGCATCTCAACGATCTCGCGATTCAAACCCATGTGTTGCTCGGGGCCGGACTCTCCTTGAGCGCGACTTGCCTGCTCCATATCAATACCGGCTACGTGTACGAAGAGGGTGACGTCGACCTGGGCCGGCTGTTTACTTTGCAGGATCTCACGGACACGGTGGCCGCCCGGCGTGCCGCGGTGCCTCAGCAACTCGCCATGATGCAAACAATGTTGCTCGAGGGAGAACCTCCTGCCATCGAGCCGGGCGCTCATTGTCAGAGTCCCTATGAATGTCAATTCTGGAATCATTGCACCGCCGACAAACCGGCGCGCTGGATTTTTCATTTGCCGGGCTCGACCCGCACCGTCAATGAGCTGGTCGCACAGGGTATCACCATCATTGACCACATTCCCGAGACCACCCCGCTGTCGCTCGCGCAGCGTCGCGTGAAAGAGAATACCGAGTGGATCTCAGCCCACCTGGCCGCGGTGCTCGAGTCCGTGCACTACCCCGTGCATCATGTGGACTTTGAAACTGTCATGCTGGCCGTTCCTCGGTTTCCTCTGACCCGGCCGTATCAAGCGATTCCCATGCAGTGGTCCAATCACATCCAGCAGGAATCCGGAGAACTCATTCATCACGAGTTTCTGCACGATGCCGCCAGTGAACCCAGGAAGCGGTGGGCGGAAGCGCTGATTGAATCGCTGGGCGAGCGGGGCAGCATCTGCGTGTATTCCGCTTACGAGCGGGCGGTCATGGAGCAGCTGGCGGAGGCCTTTCCGGAATTTCGCACGGCATTCCGGCTGATCATCAAGCGGCTATGGGATTTGTTCCCCGTCATCCGGGATCACTACTACCATCCCGGCTTTCACGGATCCTTCTCCATCAAGTCGGTCCTGCCCGCGCTCGTGCCGTCCCTCGGCTATGACGATCTCGTCATCCGGGAAGGCGGCCAGGCGGCGAGCGAATATTACCGGATGATTTTTGTGGAAACCGATTGGATCGAACAAGCCTCGATCAAGGAGGCGTTGCTGCGCTACTGTGCGCGGGATACGCTCGCGATGGTGGAGCTCCGGCGGGTCCTCAGAGGTAAAGCGGAGCAGTGCCGGGGCTGACGCGCCGGAGATCGCGCACTGTGCCCGGCGCTCTAGTTAAAGAGGGTCGGTGTGTGAGGGCGGCATGGCGGAGAGGGTGGGATTCGAACCCACGGTCGAGTTACCCCGACAGCAGTTTTCGAGACTGCCCGATTCGGCCGCTCTCGCACCTCTCCGATATGATGGATCGTCTACCGTGAATCGCGAGCAGGTGGGATGTCGGCTCAACGAATTCGGCCAGAGCTTACCGTGGCCCATAGTGTTTTGCAATGCCTAAACGAGCGACTTCTCCAGGCCTTCGCTCGAGCAAGTCAGCCGTGAACGAACCGCGCAGCCCCCGGCCGGTGATTGGCTTTCCTTCCCTCACCGCCATCCGGGAAGCGGACCGGCTGCCAGTGCTTCTCCCCGACCACGTACATCTGTGGGGCGTATCGTTGACGGCGGAGGAGGGGGAGATTCCAGACATGGAGACCTGGCTCTCCGCCGACGAACAAGCGCGGGCGGCGCGGCTGATTTCGAAGGTACATCGACAGCAGTTTGTGGCCGCACATGGCGCAGTGCGCCTGGTCTTGAGCCGGTACTGTGAGACCCGGCCGCAGAATCTTGCCTTTCAAACGACCGCGAGGGGAAAGCCGTTTCTCCGTGACGCCGGAATAGGCCGTAAGTCCTTCTGTTTCAATCTGACTCACTCGCAGGGGCGGGCGCTCATTGCTGTGGCGCGTGATCGTGACGTCGGCGTCGATCTTGAAACGCTTCGGCGGGAGGCCGATGTCATGCGCTTGGCCAACCGTTTCTTTTCCTCACGCGATCAGGCGTACATCGCAGATGCGGGCCCTTCGGCCAGGGCCGAGCGGTTCCTCCACGTATGGGTCGCCAAAGAAGCGGTGAGCAAAGCGCGAGGGAGCGGAATCACCTTTCCTTTGAACAAGGACCATGTGGAAATCGACCTGGAGGCGGTTCAGGGGCGCCTCATCGAGGATGACCCTGCCGTGAATCCGATGATGTTTCGTTTTGTTCCGCTGGAGATGGATTGGGTCGGAGCCGTGGCTGCGGAGGGTACCGAGTGGCGACTGGTCCTGTGCACCTAGCCGGCTAGTCGGCGGCTACCGCCGGTTTGCCTGAGGCCTCGAGGCGAAGACGCCGGAAGAAGCTCTGCAGGAGGGCTTGGCTTTCCGACTCCAGCACCCCTCCGGTGACCTGCACCCGATGATTCAGTCGCCGTTCAGCGGGGATATCGAAGATGGATCC
>CBDIWQ010000191.1:0-4590 GCA_965285965.1 uncultured bacterium
TGCTGAATCCATTGTCTCTGGCTCCTCCCTTGTCTGTACCGACACGCGTCAATGCGCGTGTTCGTCGTGACCATGCAGGTGAAAGGCGTCTCCCAAATAGACGCACGTCAGCACGGTGAAAATATAGGCTTGAATGAACGCAATACCGAGCTCCAAGCCGTTCATGGCAATCGTAAAGGCAAACGGCAGCCATCCGATCAGCACACCCCCGCTGATCGCAAGTCCGAACAGCACGCCCAGAATGACATGTCCGGCGGTCATGTTGGCAAAGAGCCGTACGGCCAGTGAAATGGGGCGGGCCAGTTGGCTGATCAATTCAATCGGTACCATCAGCGGGAGCAACCATGCCGGCGTGCCCGGGGGCACCAGGATACCGAGGAACTTGCCTCCATGGAGCACAAACCCCATGACCAGGCTCAGCCCGTAGACCACAATGGCAAAGACAGCCGTGACCACGATCTGGCTTGTCACGGTGTATGCGCCGGGAATGAGCCCGATGAGATTGCAGAACAAAATAAAGAGAAACAGCGTCGCGACCAGCGGGAAGAACTTCATCCCGGCTTGGCCCATCGTGTCCAGGATGATGCCGCGAATGAAGTCGACCAGCATTTCTCCCAGGCTCTGCAATTTGCCGGGCACAAGCCGGCGGGACGACCCCGCCATAACCATCAAGACCGTAATGATCGCGACCACCACCCACATCATGATCACGGCTTTATTGATCGAAATGTCCATGCCGCCGATCGTGAGGGGAATGAAGTTGTGCAGTTCGAACGGATGGAGGGGACTGTCTTCCATTGAGTTATCCTTGCCTGTCAGAGTTTCCAGACGTATTTGACCAGCGCTGCGCCGACCGATACGCGTTTCTTACACCGGCTGCCGCGCCGAATCCGAGCCCGAGGACGAGGCCCCACGGAGTCGAATTCAAGAGATACGTATCCACCACCCAGCCCAGCCCACCTCCGACGATGAGCGCTGCCAGCAGTTCCGTCCCAATGCGAACGGCCTGGCCGAGGCCCGCGTAAAAAGGATCTTGGGAAGGCGGCATGTATGTCCCATTGATGGCGAGCGCTCGACAAATTCCGAGCAGGATCCCTGCCAATTATGGGCGCGCAATTCAAGCAGAATCCCGATTGGAATGTCAAGCTGTTAGAGGCCTGTCCGACAACGAACTCGCTGAGGTATAGTGGGTAACCGTTGGGGCTATCCCTCAATCCGATGACAAAACCGACCGCTACCCATTTCCTTCATGGTCCGCCTGCACCCCTGGTGGTGATTGTCCCCTGCTCGCGCTCGAGTCCCTTCGAACACTATGCCGCCATTGCATCGCCCGGGGCGCCGTCCTTCCTCTTCGAAAGCGGCAATGCGCGGACCACCACAGGCCGGTATTCATTTTTTGCCGGCCGACCATACGAGGTCCTGCACGGCAAAGACGACACGTGGACGAGACGAACGGCCGATGGCCATGAGGAACAAGGCTCGGGTCCGTTTCAACAGCTGGCCCAGCTATGCGGCAAGTCCGTCATACGCCGGCCTCCCGGGATTCCCCCTTTCTTCGGAGGGGCGGTCGGCTATGTGAGCTATGACCTGGTCCGCCAATTTGAAACCTTGCCTGCGACGAGCGGTGACGATCTCGCCATGCCCGACCTCGAATTCGCCTTTTATGATCTCGTCGCCGCCATCGATCATGAATTGGGCCGTCTCGTCTTGATGTTTTGCCCTCCGTTGGAGCGGTTTTTGGGCGAGCCGAGAGAAAAATTATATCGCGAAGGCTGCGATCGGCTCGCCGCCCTGGAAGCGGGGCTCGCCCAGGCCTCGACGGCATGGAGGCCGGCCTCCTCCTTGGGACCGCTGGTCTTTACGCCGGAGCAGCAACCCTCTTCGTATAGGGACCGGGTCCGTCGCTGTCAGGAATACATCGCCGCCGGGGATCTCTATCAAGCCAATCTCTCCCATCGGTTTACCGTGACCGGGGAGACCTTGGCCGGGCCCGACCGGATGCACATGGACATGCTCGCGTATGACCGGCTGCGCCGCATGAATCCGTCGCCTTTTTCAGGGCTGCTCCGGTTCGGCCAGACCAGCCTGGTCAGTTCGTCGCCGGAACGGCTCGTCCGGCTGGATGGACGTCATGCGGACACCCGCCCGATCGCCGGCACTCGGCCACGGGGCCATAGCGCCGCCGAAGACCGGCGCTTATCCGACGAGCTACGGGCTAATGAAAAAGAACGGGCCGAGCATGTGATGCTGGTCGATCTCGAGCGGAATGACCTGGGCAGAGTCTGTGATTTCGGCACCGTCCGCGTCGAGGAATTCATGGCACTGGAGCAGTACTCACATGTCAGCCATCTCGTCTCCAACGTCAGCGGAAGGCTCTCCGAGGCGTCAACCGGCTTTGATCTGCTGCGAGCCGTGTTTCCCGGCGGCACCATCACAGGAGTACCGAAGATTCGCTGCATGGAAGTGATCGAGGAATTGGAGCCCGTGCGTCGAGGGGCCTACACCGGCTCGATGGGATACCTGAGCTGGAGCGGCGATCTCGATTTCAATATTCTTATCCGCACGCTGGTCGTCAGGAATGGCCGCGGCTATCTCCAGGTCGGCGCCGGCATTGTGGCAGACTCGGATCCGGCACGCGAGTATGATGAAACCCTCTACAAGGCCCAGGCCTTCTTGAGCGCCCTGTCATAAGGACGGCATCGATGTGGATCTATCTCAATGACCGATTCGTGAACGACGCCGAGGCGGTGGTCTCCGTGTTCGATCATGGCTTCCTCTATGGAGACGGAGTCTACGAGACCATTCGCTCCTATGGAGACAAGATTTTTATGCGCGATCAGCATCTCGCGCGCTTGCACCGCTCCGCCGAAGCGATTGGATTGGCCATTCCCATTCCATCCAAGAATTGGCCCGACTTGCTGCACGATGCCATGATTCGCAACGAGGTCGGTAATTCGCAACGGGACGCGTATCTCAGGATCACTATTTCCCGGGGCGTTGGAGACATCGGTCTGGACCCTGCGCTCTGCCCGGTTCCCACCGTGGTGATCATAACCAAACCCCTCGTGCCGTCTCCGCCGGCTCTTTATGAGACGGGCGTCACCCTGGTCGTCGCGAAAACAAAACGCAATCTTTCGAGCGCGCTCTCGCCGCATATTAAATCGACCAACTTTCTGAACAACATTCTGGCCAAGCGCGAGGCCATTGCCGCCGGCGCGTTCGACAGCGTTCTGCTGAACTGGGAGAACCATCTGACGGAATGCACCGTCAGCAATCTGTTTTTCGTCGCCGGCGGGCGCCTGTGCACACCCTCTGTGGATTGCGGCATTCTGGACGGCATTACCCGCGATATTGTGATTCAATTGGCACGAGAAGCGAACATTGCGGTCGAAGAGGGACGGTTTTCGGCAGACCGGCTATTTCAAGCCGAGGAATGTTTTCTGACCAATACCAGCATGGAAATCATGCCCGTATCCGCCGTGGATCGCCGGCCGATCGGCTCCGGCCAACCAGGCCCGATCACGCGGCAGCTTCAGTCAATATTCAGCACCCGACGAAGCCGTTTTTTGGAATAACCAGCACACAATTGATCGGTGGGTGGTCTGCCTTCGTTCCCCGCTCAACGGAATACGGAGGTATAAGATCTGCATTTCCTCGAGATCGGCATTTTATTGACAGCCGATTGCAGACTGCTATGGTTTCAACCATGCAACCGCCACTGACACGACCCATGAGCCTCAGATCAACCTTCTTCGCCACTCTCCTGGTGTTCGGCGGCGGACTCGGAGTCGTCCCCGCTTCCCAGGCGGCTGTCTACCAATACATCGATGCGAATGGGACCATCTCGCTGACCAATGTACCATCCGACGCCCGGTATCGTCGGATCGATCTTCAGTCCAACCGGCTGCACCCCATGATGTCGGAACGTGAACTGGAACCGATGATCAGCCGTTATTCTCGCCAGCACCGCTTGCACCCGGCCCTCATTCGCGCCGTCATTAAAGCCGAGTCTGATTTCGACCCCCTGGCGGTATCGCGCGCCGGTGCGGTCGGCTTGATGCAATTGATGCCGCACACCGCCGCGCGGATGGAGGTACGGGATTCCTACGATCCCGAAGACAATATCGGTGGGGGAACCAAATATTTGCGCCAGCTGTTAGATCGCTTCCGCGGCAATCTGCCCCTGGCGCTGGCCGCCTATAACGCAGGCGAGCACGTCGTCGATCGCTATCGGGCCCTCCCGCCGATCCATGAGACCCGCCAATATGTCAGCAAGGTCCTCCGGTACTACCGCACCTTCCTCATCCGTGACTCCCACTCAAGCGGCAAAGTCATCAGGCCTTCCGAGACCGCATGGCAATCACCAGCCCCTCCTTTCCCCGCGCCGCCCGTCCGGTAGGTTGATCCAGCAGAATCTGGCTGTGCTGTCTCCAGCCGGCGGTTTTGGCCTGAGGAAAATCAGAACGAAAGTGCGCCCCCACACTGTTCTCTCGCCACAAGGCCGCTTCCGCCACGCAATGCGCGACCTGAATCATATTCTTGGCCTCGAGATCAGCTCTGGCCGCGAAGGGCTTCGACACCATGTGCGAC
>CBDIWQ010000192.1:0-17295 GCA_965285965.1 uncultured bacterium
CGCACGGTGACGGTTCCTTTCCGCTCGATTGCCGGCACCAACCTGCCAACCCTGCGCGCCAACATCGCCAACCTGCACGCACTCCTAGAAGACGCCGTACGCTATGCCAAGACCGGGGAAGGCCAGCAGCCGCCGGGGCTTCCCGCGGTGACGCACGCGGTGGCCAGGGACATCGATGACATTCTCACGCAGGGGCTGACGTACACGCGCACGATGATCGCGGAACTCTGTCCTCCGTCGTTGCACGAATCCGGATTGCCGGCTGCCTTGAAGTGGCTGGGCGAGCGCATGCACAAGGACGGGCTCTGGGTCGACGTGCAGGCCGACTGCGAACGGCTGCTGTTGCCGGAAGACCGGGCGGTGTTGCTGTTTCAATCGGTCCGTGAACTGCTGTTCAACGTGCTCAAGCATGCGAGGGTGGATCGGGCGACGGTCCGCGTGACGGTGGCTGACGGCGGGAACATCCGGGTGGCCGTGGAAGATCGCGGGAAAGGCTTCACTCCGAGCGACCTGGCTCGTGCCATCGAACCGGGCCACGTGGGACTGGCCGGGGTGCGGGAGCGGATGGAGGCGATCGGAGGACGGTTGGAAGTCTCATCAACGCCCGGTGAAGGCACGACCATGACCATGGTACTTCCGGGACCGTGAAAAGCAGAGGAGCGGGGGCAGGGATCTGATCCCGACGTTCAAGGAAGCAGTGCGGTCGCGGCCTTCGGTTGCACGGACGAAACCCCGTAGGGGGTGACATAGGCGACGACCTTGTCGCCCGGTTTAAACGTCCCTCCCACCTGCGTGCGCGGGTTCAACTGTAATATCGTCGCGTGGCCTTGCTCGTTCTTGATGACGATCATGGTGGGGAATACTTGCAGCACCTCACCTTCGACCTGCCCCTGCTGCGGTATGGTCGCCGCAAGGGCCGTGGCCGGCAGGGCCGACACTGCGATCCACAGGACGAATGAGGCAGCCAAGACAGGCCCCGGCAGGCGTGCGGTCCGGCTATCGCTGTGCGTGCTGCTGTTCACGCTGAGTGTCCTGTCTGACGGACGCGCTTCTCACGATCAGATCGTTTCGGCATGACCGTCCGGATACACCCAGGCGTCTCCCGGCTGGAGACAGCCATACTTCTCCGTATCGGCTCCCTCACGGCGCCCGCTAGTAAAACCAGCGGACACCGAGGAGAAAATTAAAAGAGGAGGCGTTCCAGTCGCTGGGGTTCAGGCCGGCGAGGCCCGGCGCGCTGATGTGGGCGTGCCCGTCATTGCGCTTCCAGGCGAGTTCCGTATTCAGGGCGATCGTTTTTGTGATGAAGTAATCGGCGCCCGCGGCCAGCCGAAACGCGAAGTTGTTGCTCGGCGAAATTTGGCGGCCGACGCCGCCGCTTTCCGAAAAGCTATTGATGTTCACCCCGAGCCCCATGGAGGCGTAAGGGTATACGGTCGCGAAGTGTCCCGGCCGCACCTCCACGGTCGGCAACAGCGACACGGTATCCATAGAGCCCAAATCCAGGAACGGCGATTCCCGATCGACTCCGCGCCGTTCCCATTCGAGCATGAGCCCGACCATGATCATGTTGTTCACGGCGTACATGGATTGAAAGTTCAACGCCGGTCCTGTAGCCGTGTTGATGTTCGAGCTCAACGACTGCGTGAGCGTGGAAGGACCGATGCGGCCGCCGAACATCCATTGTCCGGGAATCGCTCCTCCCGGCGTCCAATCATCCGCCAGGGCGGGCAGGGGTGCCCAGACGCTGCACAGAGCAATCACCAACGCACTCAACCGCATCCACATGGACGACCTTCCTTCCATGGTTCGGGAACGCTTCATCTCTCATTCTGTATGTGTCCGCCCGGTCAGGCTGGGCAGGACACCGTCAGGTTATCGGCGGGCGGCGTCCCATGATGAACCCCACGGCCGCAAAAATCAGGAACACGACGAACAACACATACGCAATCTGTGTCGCCGTGCCGGCGACGCCAGACAGACCCAGGACGCCGGCAATGATGGCTACGACGAGGAATATGACCGCCCAATTCAGCATGGCGCACTCCTTTCAGTGACAGGACATTAGTGAAACACCGTCTCCTCCCGGTTGGCCTGCACGCGCTGCTCGAGTTCCTGCGCTTCGCGTTCCCGGTTCGTGTTGCGAAGAATGGCCGCGAAGACCTCCAGCGTGGCCGTCAACTGAGGATCGCCTTGATGCACCCGGTTTTGCTCCAGGATCGACAAGGACTTCTGAATGAGACGTTCCGCTTCTCCAAGCTGTCCCTGGATGGCGTAGAAGCTCGACAACGTTTTGAGGGTCAGGGCAGTCCGGGCGTGGTTGACGCCGTATTGTTTGAGGTTAATGGCCAGTGCCCGCTTCAAGAGCGGTTCGGCCTGGCCGTATTTGTGCTGCGTGGCATAAAGAATACCCAGGTTTTGAACCGTGGCTCCGACCCCCGGATGGTCCGTGCCCAGACCTTTTTCGCCGATGAGCAGGGCACGATGAAACAGCAGTTCTGCTTCCGCGGTTCGTCCGGCGGTCGCATAGACGACGGCCAGATCGTTCGCGGCGTCCGCCACACGGAGATCTTCCGTCCCGTATTTTTCAGCCTGTTCCAGGGCCGCGATCAACAATCGTTCGGCCTCCTGCAAACGGCCGTCCTGCAGAGCCTTCAGCCCGCCTTCTCTCCAGGTCTGCCACAAGGTCTCTTGAGCGAAGGCGGGTCCGCCCGGCGGGAACAATAGTGGCGCCGGCGTCAGGAGGATGAAGACGATGAGCCAGAGAGAAACACGACGACTATTCATGCCAACCTCGCTAGGCATTGAGCCGCTCATGCGCTGTTTTCATCTTGACGTCCCGGAGGTGGGACACGAACGCCGTCAGACAGGGGTCGCAATAGCCATCCCTGATGCGATAGTCTCCCGCCCCGCCGTCCGCCTGTGCCATGAACATGGTGGGATCGACCCATTCGGGTGCCAACGCGTGGTGGAGAACCTGCACCCTCCAACAGGAGGCACACATCACGATGGGTTGCTTGCCGGTAGGGTCTCTTCTTGTGCTCATATAGTTTAATAGTACCGGTGGGCTATAGACCGCTCTCACTAGGTCCACTCCCAGATCAGCGCGAGGCTCACCCTAGCGGCATTCGCCTACGCGACTGGCCGGTGCTCGAGAAAAGTCATCAAAAAGTGAAGGATTCCGATTCTGTACCAGCCGACGACGGTCTCGAGGGTCTAAAAATACAGATGGACTCCAATGCCATACCAGCCGACGCGTTGCCCATAGAACTGTCCGTCCGGGGACGGGCCTTCATAGTATTCGCCCAGAAGCTGGATCTGACGATCCCCGATCCGGGCATTTTCAAATTGCACGCCGGCTCGGATAGAACCCCCGACGATCCAGTTCGTCCTTTCATTGCACTGAAAGTCGGCGTAGGCCACGGGGCGAATACGGCCGCCCAAAAACGTGCGTGCGCTGGTGAGTTCGATCCCCCACTGGGTGGTTCCGCGGCCCAGGTCATCCGGTTGACGATGCACGATGACGCCGGCGCCTCCATACAGCCGGAGCCAGTCGAAAACCTCGTAGGACACCTTGGCGTCCACTTCCTCATAGCTGAGATTCAGCCGGGTGACCTGGGGATTGCTCAGGAGAAATTCATCGCCCAAGTGAGAGCTTTGGTGTTGGATGCGGACAAAGCTGGAAAAGCGTCCGTTCCGGTAACTGCTCAAGAATCCCACACGGTAATCGGCATTGACGAGATCGATCGATGCGGAGCTGATGTCGAAAATGCTGAACACGCCGGCCTGGATGCCGAACTCCCATTCGCCGCCGAACCACGATTTATTCCGATAAATCGAAAACGTCTCTCCGAAATTGGCAGCAAACACGCTGGATAAATTGACCCCGTAATTAAATCGACGAAAGGCGGCCCCAAACTGCGGCCAGCGGGGATCGGCATGGAACGGAGAGAAGAGCAGCGTCCGGGGCAGCCAATGCGACCCGGTTTCCGGAATGGTCGTGACGATGCCGCTCCTGCCGGTGTCAGCGGAAACCGGTGGTGCTTCCCGGATGTCGGCCTGGACGACGCCCGGGATCTGTTCGAGCGCCGAGATGATTTTGGTGCGGTCCACATTGCCGAGTGTCTTGGCGGTGACCGTGACCACACCGTCCTTCGTCTCGATAGAGGCTCCGGATAAGCCAAACTCATGCTCCAGGACGGCGGACGCGTACCCGGCGATGAAATCATCCGAGGCGTGCGTCAGCCCGCCGGGCAGGCCCCAGCCAAGAAGGGCCGGCCCCATGAGGCAGGCCGTGATGAACCGACTGAATCCCCGCAGGCCTGCCCCCTTGCCCTTGAATCTGGTGGACGGGCTCGACCACGCGGCTTGGTCGTTCGATGGCCAAGCCGTTCTTCAGAAGTGGAAGTTGAGACCGATGGTGACCATATGGCCGTTGTCCTGGAAGTTTTTATTGACGATGTTCTGGTCGCGCGACTCGACCTTTTCCAGCCAGATGTAGCGGTACGTGCCGTCGATGGACCAGTGGCGGTTCAGAAAAAACTGAAGCCCCCCGCCGGCATGCAGGCCGAACCGGTTCTGGGTATCGTCGAATCCGCCCGGGCCTTTGACCGTCGTGTAGTACCAGCCGCCTCCACCCAGGATGAACGGCGCCAGGCGGGTCGTGCCGAACGGATAAATCAGCGCCGAGACTTGCACCGGGTAATTGTGCGTGCGCGTCCCGTCGAAGTCGGTCCTCCGGTAATCCGCCGATCCTTCGATCGCAAAATAGTGCGAGGGGTAAAAGCGCAGCTGCGCACCCCCATACCAATTGTCGCCGCCGTCCTTGGGATCGAAGTAGGTGGCGCGGCCGCCCAATGACAGGGGCCCGATCTCCACTTGATGGAACAGATCTCCATTGTCCCCGCGGTGGTCTCCCCGCGCGGCGTCGGGCAGCACTGTCATCGTGAGAGCCAGCACGGCGGCCACCGCGCTGACACGCAGGGCGCTCGATGTAACCATGGGTGCTCCCCCCTCCTTTAGGTGCCGCCTGCTGTCGGCGCGACGCCCTTCCGGCCGCCGCGCCGCTCGCGGGAGGCTACTTATCGAGTTTCGTCATTCCACTTTGAGCATCGACATAGACGGTCTGGCTCTTGTTGTTGTGATCGATGACCTCGATTTTCCAGACCGGCCGTCCTTCGTCCTTCCCAAGATCCGCCTCGGCCGCTTTTCCGGGCACGGTCTTGATCGCGTTGCGAATCGCTTCTTCCAGCGGGACCTTCGTCTGTGCAATGAGGTCTTTGTTGGTTTCGAATAGTGCCCAGGCCGGTCCCGACATGAGGGTGACTGCGATGGCACTCAAGATGAACGTCTTCATGGAAACCTCCTCCTGTAAGTGCTGATCGTATCGAAATGATCGTCTGACTAGTGATGGTTTTGGTACCAGCGGTCGGCCCATCCCACGACATCGTCTTTTTTCTCGCCGTAGCGTTCCTGCACCTTGCCGACAAATTTTTCGTAGTTGCCTTCGATCTGCATCAAATCATCGTCGGTGAATTGGCCCCATTGCCGTTTGAGTTCACCTTGAAACTGCTTCCATTGTCCCTTGAACGTGTCTGTATTCATTTGTCTCCTCCTTGTCTTTTCCTAAGTCTATCGGCAGAGCGGTTGGCGTACGACTATCGGCCGCCCTAGGGAAAACGGAAACGTCCCCTAAGGGACAAGCCACAGAAGTCGCAGCAGGACGCTACGCAGGAGGAGGCGTGACCTTGTCCGCCTTGGAGGGGCGGAGACGTGACGGGTGCCGGCGGTTCATTTGGACGGAGCCCGGACCGGAGGGGCATCGAGCAGCATGACGGCCAACGAGCGGCCCTGGAGATCATAGCGATTCCCATCCGCCTGCAGCGGCGCGCGGGCGGGAATGACGTCCTGGGTAGTATCCAGAACCAAGTGCCAGTGGGCTGAGGCCGCATGGGCCGGAAGCGTGAATGGAATCGGTTCGTGATGGGCGTTCATGAGGATCAGAAAGGTGTCGTCGCGGATCGCATTGCCGAGGTGATCCTTTTCGTCGATGCGATCACCGGCGAGACGGACTCCCAGGCAGCGCACGTAGCCCTGCTGCCAATCATCCTGGGTCATTTCCTGGCCGTCGGGACGAAACCATGAGAGGTCTTTGATATCGGCGCCGTAAATGCTCCGGCCCTGAAAGAACTGCCGCCGGCGAAAGACCGGGTGTGCGGCCCGGAGCATGATGAGGGATCTTGTAAAGTGCAGGAACGCTTCGTCCTCGTCGGTCAGCGACCAGTCGACCCAGCTGACCTCGTTATCCTGGCAGTACGCATTGTTGTTGCCCTGTTGTGTCCGGCCGATCTCGTCTCCTCCGCAGATCATGGGCACGCCCTGGGACAGCAGAAGCGTCGAGAGAATATTGCGCTTTTGCTGACGCCGCAGGGCCAGGATGTCGGGATCGTCCGTGGGACCTTCCACGCCGCAGTTCCAGCTTTGATTGTCGTCCGCCCCGTCTTTGTTGTCTTCCTGATTGGCTTCGTTGTGTTTGTGGTCATAGGACACCAGGTCTTGCAAGGTGAAGCCGTCATGTGCCACCACGAAGTTAATGCTGGCGAACGGCCGGCGCCCGCTGGCCTCGTAGAGATCGCTGCTTCCGGAGAGCCGATACCCCAGTTCGCTGACCTGTCCGCCGTCCCCTTTCCAGTAGCGCCGGATGGTATCCCGATATTTGCCGTTCCATTCGGCCCAGCCGGCCGGAAAGTTGCCCACTTGGTAGCCCCCTTCACCGATATCCCAGGGCTCGGCGATCAGCTTGACCTGCGAGAGCACCGGGTCCTGTTGAATGATGTCGAAGAAGCCGCCCAATCGATCGACATCGTGCAGTTCGCGGGCCAGCGCGCTGGCGAGGTCGAACCGGAATCCGTCGACGTGCATCTCGAGCGCCCAGTACCGGAGGCTGTCCATAATGAGCTGCAACGTCCGCTGGTGCCGGACGTTGAGCGTATTGCCCGTGCCCGTATAGTCCATGTAATAGCGGGGCTCGTCCGCCTTCAGGCGGTAGTAGGCCGCATTGTCGATGCCGCGGAAGGACAGAGTGGGGCCGAGATGGTTTCCCTCGGCCGTATGGTTGTACACCACATCGAGGATGACCTCGATGCCGGCGCTGTGAAAGGTCTTCACCATGCTCTTGAACTGATTGACCCCGAGCTCGTTGTGGGCGGCGTAGCGACATTCAGGAGCGAAAAACCCGATGGTGTTATAGCCCCAATAATTCCTGAGCCCCTTGTCCAGGAGATGCTTATCCTCCACGAAGGCATGGACGGGCAGCAGTTCGATCGCGGTGATGCCGAGTCGCTGCAGATACTCGATGACGGGGCGCGTCGCCAAGCCCGCATAGGTGCCGCGAATGGCTTCGGGCACCTGCGGATGCCGCATGGTGAATCCGCGCACGTGCATTTCATAGATCACCGTTTCGCTCCAGGGCCGCCGCAATTGCCGGTCGTCTCCCCAGGTAAAGGCCTGCTCGATGACGACCGATTTGGGGATGCTGGCCGCGCTGTTGCGCGCATCGAACGACAGGTCCGCCTGAGGATCGCCCAGCACATAGCCGAACATGGCGTCCGACGACTGCAGCGGACCATGCAAAGCCTTGGCGTAGGGGTCGATCAACAGCTTGGCAGGATTGAAGCGGTGCCCCGCTTCGGGGTCATACGGTCCATGGACCCGGTAGCCGTATAATTGCCCCGGCCTGCATTCCGGCAGGAACACATGCCACACCTGATTGGTTCGCTCTTCGATCCGGATGACGTGGCTTTCCTTCTCCTGATGCGGATGATCGAAGAGGCAGAGCTCCACGCCCGTGGCATTTTCCGAGAAGAGGGCAAAGTTGACGCCCTCTCCGTCCCAGGTGGCTCCCAGCGGGTAGGGGTGCCCCGGTCGAGTAGTGACCCGATCCATTCTGCCGATCCTTATGAATTCGCCGGAGACGCTACCGATTGCTCAGTAAGCTTGCCAAGTCCTCGGCATGCTCTTCTTCTTTGGCGGTAATCTTCTCGAGCATGCGGCGCGTCGTGGGATCATCGCCGCCGATGTACTCGATCATCTGCCTGTAACTATCGATGGCGATCCGTTCGGCGACGAGATCCTCTTTGATCATGTCCTCCAGTGTCGTGCCTTCGGCATATTGCGAATGGCTTCGGTCGAGGATCCCTTCCGGTGAGAAATTGGGTTCGCCTCCCATTTGTACGATCCGCTCGGCAATCGAGTCGGCATGCTCTTGTTCTTCCTCCGCATGCTCGAGAAATTCATTCTTCACGCTTTCCGAGTTAATGCCCTTGGCCATGAAATAATGACGTTTGTAGCGAAAGGTGCAGACCAGCTCGGTGGCGAGCGCATCGTTGAGCAGTCGCAACACGACGTCCGGCTTACCTTTATATCCGGCCGTCATGGCCCCCTGTTCCACATGTTTTCTGGCCCGGTCTCGGATCCCCTGAATGTCGATGATAAAAGATCCGTCTTTCATGAGGCCTCCTTGGGATGGGTGAGAGGGACAGTCATCGAGCCTTCGCCCAACTCCGGCGATCCGCGGTCTCTGCGGACACGTGCCAACCATGTGGCGGCGGCGTTGGGCATGACGGCCCCCGCGACATCCGACAACGTGAGCAGGCCGACGACCGCTCCATCGGCGTCCACTACGGGGATGGATTCCAGTCGTTGATCGGCCATCAGGCGTGCCGCTTCAGCAAGAATGGCCTGGTCCCGGCACGCGATGGGCTCGCCATCCCCCAGGACGTGTTGCACCGAAATGGCGCCCGGCGGCGCGTCCACCGTCATTCCGCGCGTGACCATGTCGTGTTCGGTTAGGATTCCGGCCAAACGCCGATCGCGCAGGGCGATCAACGCAGGTGCGTCGTGACGCCGCATCATGTCCGCCGCTTCCTTCAGGGAACGCGATACCTCGATGCCGGGGGCATTCCGGCGCATGAGGTCTTTGACGAGGCGTTCCTCCCCGGGGAGGACTCCGAATCGCTCGTCGGGGGTGGACTCTAAATAGAGGCCCGTTTCCTTTGCCATGGTTGAGTTACCCTAGCGGAACGGCCCCTGGACCATCTACTAGGACAACCCCGAAAGGGTCCAGCCGTCCTTATCTCTAGGGGGTCAGCTAGTGGGTATAGGGTCGGTAAGTTCTGTATGGGTAGAGGATTAGGGAGGAGTGCGCTCTTCCGAAAGAACACTTCTGATACTAATACTGTTGAATTCGGGAACAGACTTGTAGATGATGAGAAGTCAGCGAGCGCCTGCCTCGGGCTCGAAAGCGCTCCAACTCTACCGGAACCCTAATGTCTAGAGCTAAAGTCCTTTTGGTTGACGACCATCCTCTTGTACTGGACAGCCTGCGTCAGCTCATTGAGCCGCATTTCACCGTGGTGGGCATGGTCGGTGACGCGCAGGAGCTCCTGAGCCGCGCCAAGGATCTGCAGGCCGATGTGATCCTTCTGGACGCGTCGCTGCCGGGGATGAGCGGATTCGAGGCCGCCCGTCAGCTGAAGGTGCTGCTGCCGACGGTCAAAATCATCATGGTGACGATGCTGACGGAAGCCATTTCGGTCAGCGAGGCGTTCAAAGCCGGCGCATCCGGCTATGTGCTGAAACAGTCGGCGTCGGACGAACTGCATGAGGCCATCGAGAGCGTGCTGATGAACAAACGATACGTCTCGCGCAAGGTTGATGCCGATGTCCGGGAGGCGGTGGAACACGAATGGTTCCGTCCTGAAGGCTACTCCAGCGAGTTGACGACGCGTCAACGGGAAATTCTGGTGTTGCTGGCCGACGGACGATCCACCAAGGACATTGCGCAGGCGCTGAAAATTTCAATGAAGACCGTGGAGTTTCACAAAGCCAACATCACCCGCAAGCTGGGCGTGCATACCACCTCGGATCTGATCAAGTTCGCCCTCGCGCAGGGCATCACGTCGCTGTAAGAAAGCATCACGCCTTCACCTTCAACGACGCTGATCGCGCTGATAATCGACAGCTGAAAAGTGCTTCAGTGGATCGAGGTGAGTCCGGACGCGATCGCGTATTTCGTCAATTCCGCCGCAGAGCGCAGTCGCAACTCTTTCATGATTCTCGTCTTGTGGAATTCGACCGTCTTGATGGAGACGTTGAGGATTGAAGCGATCTCTTTCGTCGCTTTGCCTTCGGCCACGAGCTGGAGCACTTCCCGCTGACGGGCACTCAGGGATTGCGCAAATCCGTTGGGCTCCGTTGAAGAAGCGCTCGGCGGGTTGACCGCCTGATCGACAAGGCTCTGCGTTACCATCGGGGAGACGAACGTGCGGCCCTTCATCACTTCGCGAATCGCCTGTACCAACTCGGATCCGACCGATTGCTTCAGCACATACCCGGAAACTCCGACGCGAAACGCTTGCGTGACGAAGTTGGGCTCCGAATGCATGGTGAGGATGATGATCTTGATGTTGGGATTGGTTTTCTTGACCTGCTGCGAGGCGTCGAGACCGTTCAACAACGGCAACGAAAT
Organism: uncultured bacterium; assembly: GCA_965285965.1. Taxonomy (GTDB): domain Bacteria; phylum Nitrospirota; class Nitrospiria; order Nitrospirales; family Nitrospiraceae; genus Nitrospira_D. The sequence goes on from CBDIWQ010000192.1 coordinate 10,529, forward strand.
ATCGACGACTGCGATATCCGGCTGCAGTTTGGCGGCCGCGGTGATGAGCGAGCGGCCATCGGCGACAATGCCGACGAGCTCAAACTCCGGCTCAAGCAACTTCTGAATTCCTTCGGCGACCAGCACGTGATCGTCGGCCAACAACACTCGACAAGTATCAGGCATTGGTATCACTTTCCAGGGCTGTAGGTTATTCGCACAGGGAAGACGCGGGAACTAATTTATGAGTCTACCCAGTTCTCCGACCAGACACAAGTAAAGGAATAGGCCTTTTGAAGAGTATTTTCTAGCTAGGGATGCACCTAGTTGTGAGGTCCTTCGTGCCTTGCCGTCCGCGCATGATTCGAGAAGTGACGACGCACTACTATGACGTCAATGACTTGCGATGGCCGGCTCTCGGCATCAAAAAGTGTATGCGAGTATTGCCGCAGTCACCGATGAACACGCCCCTCCATACCAGTTTCACATCAAGAAGCGGACAGCGCCCCCATCACAGCCGGAACGCACTGCGTCATATGCATCGGATGGGACGCGGCCAACCCTCCGGCCGGACTCAGGCGCTTGTCGGGAAAGCCGCCACGGTCCGGGTTCCCGTGGTTTCACAGTAAGCCGCCTCTCGGCTGCCAGGGCTTTTACCAATCGGCACGGCTGAACTTTCGTTTCCGGGGGACAGTTTGTCTCTAAAACGGCGGCGTCCGGACAAATTGTCCCATGGGCGCTCGCAGTGCCCTAGCCCACCCCCGAGATACCAGGCCATTCACTCCTCACTGAGTCGGTTCGGTTCTTGCTGAAGTCTGCCGACGCGCGCAGCCCAATGCTCGCTCATTGTTATTCCCGTAGAGGGCGCTCGCCGGTGTGGCGAAGCTGCGGGATACAACGCGGAAAGGAGATTTCACCCATGAGACGTGCGGCGATGAAAACCGGGGGCATCATTCGGCAGGGCCTGTGTATGGTGGTACTCAGTGCGGCGGCACTGAGTATACCTGCATGTGGTGGAGACGATGGAGGAGGCGATACGCCGGCCGGCGGAGGCGGCGGCGGGGGAGGCAGTGCGTCTCAATTTGCGTACGTGGCCAATCACAATACCAATAATGTGTCGCTCTTCCGCGTGGACTCCGCCGGAGCCTTGATTGTGAACGGGCCGCCTCTGGCGGCCGGGACCGAACCGCATAGCATCAATGTGGATCCCGCAGGGCGGTTTGTCTATGTGTCCAATCATGGAAGCAACTTTCTTTCTGCGTATACGATCAACACAACGACGGGGGCATTGACGCCGGTGCTAGGGCCCGCTGTTCCGGGCCAAATTCCGATCGGCGACTCGGTCCATGCCAGCGTCTTTGACCGGTCCGGACGGTTTCTCTATGTCGCGAACGGGCTCACCGCCAGCAGCATGACGGCCCACACCGTCAATGCCAACGGGACATTGACCCTCATCAACGGACCGTTCCCAGCGGGCACTCATGTGCACAACTTTGTGGTCGATCCGTCGAATCGTTTCGTGTACACGGCCAGCGATGTGTCGAATGACATCCATGTGTTCAGTATCAATTCCACGACCGGCGGTCTTTCTCCGGTGGGGGGGGCAGTGGCGGGCGCCGGCGGTCCCTTAACCGTGGTGGTCACGTCCGATTCGCGATTCGCCTATGTGCCGAACAATGGCGGGCTCATTCAAGCCTTCTCCATCGATGCCACCTCCGGAACGCTGACACCCTTGCCGGCCCCCAATACCACGGTCGCTACAGGGAGCAACGCGCACTCGGCAGTGATTACCGGAGACCTTCTCTATGTCGCCAACATCAACTCGAACAATATCACGAGTTATCGCATCAACGGGACCACGGGAGTCTTGACGCCCTTAACCACGACTACCACCGGGAACCAGCCCCATTACATGGTCGTGAGGAACGGGTTCCTCTATGTGGCGAACTTTGAGGCGAACAACATACAACGATTCAACATCAATACCGGAACCGGCGAGTTGACGGCGCCTGTGGCCTTCAACGATCCGGCGTCCGTCGGGCCGATCGGAATCGGCATCACAAACTTCTAGCGGGACAGATGGCGGGCGTCTCGTCGAGAGGCGCCCGCCCAGACTCTGGTCCGGCGGGCTCTCATCGCGTCGCCGCGAGGCCCGCCGGCTCATGACGACCTGATTGCGGCCCAACCAGTCCGGAGGGCGCTTTCCTCGGGTAGGGTGGTTCCTTGCCAGTGAATCAGGCAATGAACCAGATCGATGGATCAGTCGTCCAAAGGTCCCCAATGAGACATTCCCCCGCCGTAAGACGAAAGAGAGCCGGAGACGAGGCGGCCAACATGCCCGGGCGGCCACGAATGAACGACCTCTCCTTCCGTCTCCATCTTGTGCCGGTTCGGAATTCTGCTATGCTCCTCCCAATTTCACACCAGGATTGGATGCCATGGCAGCGCGTGCGCGGGGGGCGGTTCTTATCACCGGTGCGTCGACGGGCATAGGGGCAGCCTGTGCCGTGCATCTCGACCGGTTGGGATTTCAGGTATTCGCGGGGGTCAGGCGACAAGAGGACGGCGCGGCCCTCCGTCTGGCCGCATCTTCCTCTCTCGTGCCTGTTCATCTGGATGTCTCCGAGGCCGTTTCTATCCGCCGGGCGCATGAAACGGTGGAGGCGGCGGTGGGACAGGCGGGGCTGGCCGGCCTGATCAACAATGCCGGGATCGTCGTGGCCGGACCTCTCGAAGCCGTGCCCATCTCCGCCTGGCGGCGCCAATTGGAGGTCAACGTGGTGGGGGTGGTCGCCGTGACGCAGGCGTTTCTTCCGTTGCTGCGGATCGGACACGGTCGCCTCATTAACATGGGATCCATTGCCGGCCGTGCGACCATGCCGTTGATGGGCCCGTATTCCGCATCAAAATATGCGCTGGAAGCCATTACCGATGCGTTGCGTCTGGAATTGCAGCCGTGGAAGATTCACGTCTCCATCGTCGAGCCCGGCGCGATTGCGACGCCCATCTGGGACAAATCGAGCAAAGACGCCATGGCGCTGGAATCATCCGCTGCGCCGGACATGATCGGCCGCTATGCGGAGGCCGTGGCGGCGGTCAAGCAGGCGGTGTCCCAGGCTGCGGCACGAGCCATTGCGCCCGAGGCGGTGGTCCGGGCTGTTCTCCATGCGTTGACGGCGGCCAGGCCGAAGACCAGGTACTTGGTCGGCCGGGATGCCCGGCTGCGGGCCTTGATGGTCAAGCTGCTGCCGGACCGCGCGGCCGACCGGCTGCTCACCTGGGTGCTGGGCCTGCCGCACTGAGGGAAGGACTTCGTGCCGGCGCCAGTCCTAAATCTTGTTTTGAGACGTCGAAGGCGAATCTGAGCTGCACCGCCAGATATTTCTGGACCAGACCGTTCCGGTCCAACGGCTGATCCTGCTCCCGATAGACGGCCAGCTCCATGTCGTGCCAGCGAACCGCCAGGCCGACGATCCAATCCAATTCCGTGGGCCTGGCCCGGTTGCCGGCTTCCCGGTCGGTGAAGAAATTAACGTCGCCGTACAGCACCACGTTATTTTTGTACAGATCCAGGTCGGCATGCGCCACGTAGCGGAAGAGCGCGCGGCCGGTGTTATCCGGCCGGGCAAAATAGTTGCTGTTGTGAAACAGCCAGCCCGCTCCCGCGTAGGCCGTCAGGTTCTGGTTCGGAAACAGGCGTCGCCAGGCGGACAGATCCTGCACCGCTTGGAACTTGGCGGTCACCAGCGCGTCGGCATACGCTTGCTTGAGGCCGCTCCGGTCGACCGGCGCATCGCGCTCATATTGCAGGCGCCAGCTGAAGTGGTTGACGACTCCCGTGAAGGCATAGGTGCCGTCCCATTCGCTGAGACGAATCCATCCATTGGTCCGGTCGGAGAAGAAGTTTTGATCCGTATAAAACGTGAGGTATTGCTTATATAAATCGGTCTCCAAGTGGAGCATATGGCGTAATCCGACGAGGCCGGTGTTGTCGGGACGCGCGGCGAAGGTCGGATTGGAGACAAACGCGGAGGTCAGAAAATAGCCTCCGAACAGAGTTTCCTCGGCCGCGCGTCCGTCGCCGTTGGCATCGTCCAACGACGGCAAGGGCCGGCCGTATTTTTCCAGCGCCCAGGCGTCGAAGGGACGGCCCCACAGGAGGCATCCGAAGGGGATGCCAATGAGCATACACATGAACCAGCGTTTCATCATGTAGGAGTACCATGATTTGACATGGCCAGCTAGAGAGGGGCGAAGCCGAACGGCTATTGAGAGCAGGAGTCGAAGATCGACTCGCAATCGTTCGAGGCGTCGAAGGTCGGCGGCACGAAGCGGTAGTGCACGTCCGTCACGCGATCGGCCGTGAGAGCGACGGTGGCCCAACACCCATGGCGGATGGTGGGGAAGCTGCCTTTGCCGACGGCGACCGATTCCTCGAGAATCGGTGCTTCCCGATAGTACTGCAGCAGCGTCACATCCATGCGGTTCTGTTCCCTTGTCGGCTGGCCGGCACAGGCCAGCACCGCCGATTTGGGCTTCCCGACCAGGTGTTCCTGATTGGGGTAGTGACCGACCTGCGCCGGTGTGCCGCAGCCGGCCACCCAGAACAGGCCCATCAGCCCGAGAAGGGACAGGCCTTGTGCCGGAGCGCATCCTGTCATACGAGGAGGCATCGTAGCGCCTTCGACGAGAACACCAACCGGCTACGGATCACCGTGATGTGAAAGACCGGAAGGACTAACCGACGAGATCGGGATTGAGGCGGCTGATCGGCCGTATGACCAGGGCCTTAATCTCGTTGTAGACGATCGTGCGTCCCGCCTGCCGGAGACAGCTGAAGACTCCTTCGACGATAACCTGGTCGCCTTCCCGCACTTCGGCCTGGCCCAGGCTGACGACTTTGAGTGTGCCGGCGTGATCCTGCAGGAGAAAGCCGTAAGCCGGTTGACCCTGGCGATTGGTGGCGAGTTGCACATTCGTCACCTTCCCGGCGACGATGATTTCCTGGCGATCGTATTGCTCGGGATGCGCAAGCAGCTCGGCGATTTCGAGGAGACCCGCCTGCACGGGCGATGACATGGCAGGCAGCGACACAAGGGAAAGACTCAGAACGATAACGGCGACGAGGCGCGAGGCTGGTCGGTTCACGAGATGCATGGGCATGACGGACTCGAATTATACCTCAAAACGAATTCTTGGCAAGAGGCGCCGCGGCTCACCATTTGTCCGAGGCCCGTCCACTGACGTCCTCTCCGATGAAATTGTGGAGAATCTGTTTCTGCAGATCGGTCAGTTCCGGTTTGTTCTCGGGACCGTCCAGCGCGCCGACTTGCTCTTTGGCTTTCGGCGTGGTGCGCTTCATCAGTTCTTCGTCGAGCGCCTCGGGGCTGGTATCCGTATCGTTCTGGATCGCGACGAGCCGTTGCAGGCCGAAGAGCGTCCGGGTGCTTTCAGCGTGCATGGCGTTTGAACTGGCCCCGTAGACCAGTGAATTCCAAAATTTCGTTTCGATGGCTTCCGGCACGCCACCCAGGACATAGGCCGACAATTTTTCGATCAAGGCGCTTTCGGTCTGCTCCAACCCGTCGTAGAGGGCGATCGAGCGTTCAATCGGCGTGCGGGCCAGCACCGCCAACGTCTCTTTCCACAGGTCGATCGGCGGAGCGGTATTCGGCGCCGCGGCCATGCCGCTGAGTCTGGCCTGCAAGGCCGTCAGGTATTGGGACAAAAATTTGACTTTGCGGGCCGCGAGCGTGCCGGCGGGGATCCCCCAGATATGACCGATTTCGTGATCGTGAAGCGTCGTCGTATCCGAAGTCTGTCGCTCCCGTTCGACGACGTCGAGGCGCTTCCGGAACCGCTCGGCGAAGCGCAGCTGGGTCTGCAACTCGATCACGAGCCGATGGTTCTGATAGTCCTCGGCGGAGATTTCGTCTTTGTCCCACCGTTCTTCCAACAAGCGGAGCACCGGTCGCGGGACGGCGATCCGGGCCTGCGCCTTCAGTTCCTTCAGCGTCTCGGGCGAGACGCCCCGGGACAGTAAGAGCGCTTCGGCGCGACCCGCCATGGCCTCGGCCGTTTCGGCCAGTTTCTTGAGCACCACGCATTGAAGCGTGGTGCGTTCCCGCCTCAGTCTCGCCCGCCGGCGATATTCGTCACGCCGGCTGATCATCGCGGAGATCGACTCCTGTGTCATGGTCGTAATGGGTTTCTTGCCGGAAACACAGCGCGGGTCCGGCCGATCGGCGACCATGAACAGAATTTCGTCGTGTGTGACATCCATATGCTGGAGCAGCAGCAGGCGCAGCATGATGCGGCCCTGGATGGGCAGGCCGGCGATCACCTCGTAGATCAGTTCCGCAGTGAGGGGAGAGGTCGCTAGTGCCTGTGTCATGTATGCCTTAAGCAGGTACCTGCAGATAAAATTGTTTTAGAAGCGGTTCCTGAAACAGCATCACACTCTCGCAGGATGCTCAAAATGGCCGTCCAGCAAGGTGCGCGACGCGAGGAATAACGAGCGTCAGGTTTGCGCACGGGCGCGAGATGGTGAGCGCCCCGTATCCCTCGCAGGGAGGTCCACGGCGCGAAGCAGGTTGTTGAAAAGCCATTTGGAAACTCGGGAAGCAGGACCGCAGAGGGTCTCAGGCGTCCTTGGATAGCCCGCAGGCTGTTCAAAAAGGTCGTCCAGCAAGGCCGCAGGGAGTGCGCTGAGTGAGGCGTAGCCTTGCGCTACGCCGCAATGAGACGCGCGACTGAGAACGCAGCTGGCGGACTTTTTCAACAGCCTG
>CBDIWQ010000193.1:0-3594 GCA_965285965.1 uncultured bacterium
GACATGACGTCCGATTCTCCGACTCCGCGATGCCCATACTCATGAAGAAACGATTCGAACCGCCGAAGAAACTCCGTGCCGGCCAAACGGTCGCGGTAGCTCGACGGATTCCACTGATCCGAAGCAAACCATTGTTGAACGACCGGTTCCCTGCCAACGGCCTGAGCCAGGTCCGCCAATCGCAGGATCTGCCTCGCGCTGATCACGGTTCCCTGGCCCTGCAGCGCCGCATTGAACAGGCTTCGCCAATCCGGGCCGAGCCACCCGGGCAGCAGCCGGCTGAACGCCTGCAGACATTGCCCGACGCCGGCGACGATCCCGAAGGTCACTTCGTGCCGATCAAGCCAATGTGCGAGCGCATCCAATTGAGCGGCCAGTTCATCGGCGGACCACTGCCGAAGACGATCCGGGTGATATATGGCGGCCAGTTCTTTCATCTCGGCAAACCAGAGCGGCCCGCAGTTCAGACCCCGCCGCATCTCGAGGAGGATCAGCCATCCGGCTCGCATGACAGCCGGCCATCCCATCGGTGTGACGGGCGGGACGGTCCGCAATGGCTGTCCGCCCATCTGTTCGACATTGAAGGCCGGGTCGCCTCTCAGTTGCCCGACCAGGATATGAAAGAGCGTGGCGTTTAGATAGGGCCGCCCGTGCAGCACACGGACGGTCGACAGTCCCTCCGGAATTCGGCAGCCGAGCCGCCGATAGTGGGAAAGGATGTAGGCCTCCATGAAGGATTCCAGAAAAGAAAGGCCGAGCGGGCTCGGGACCTCCGGCATCGTTTCCTTCAAATTGGCCCGCGACCACTCACAGTCGTCATCGGTCAACCCGGAGGCTGGCCGGACCGTCGTAATCGGACGCGCTTGCAGGATCCATAGCTGCTTCGCGTCCCATAGCCATTCCAGATCGACAGGATGACCGAAGGCTTGCTCGACTTGTTTCACTCGCCGCGCGAGCAGGAGCACCTCTTCATCTGACAGCGCCGACGTGTGTCGCCACGCGGCGGACACCGGATGGCGGCATAGGTGGCCTTCAGGCCCAGGCGCGACGCGCTCGGGTTTCTCGACGATCAGACGCCGGCGAATACGCAGGGGCTCCCCCGCGTCGCCCATCTCCAGGACATACTGATCAGGCAAGGCGGTTCCATCGACGAGCGGAGCGGCGAGTCCCAGGACGGCATTGATCGCCACGTGATTGGTCCGCCCGGTCACGGGATGGATGGAATAGGCCACCCCTGCCGTCCGCGCATCGAGCAGAAGCTGAATGATGACGGCCATCGCCGGCGGATCACGGTCGAGTCCCCGTTCCTGCATGTACCGCATGACCGGCTCTTGCCAGACAGAGGCCCAGATTGCAGTGACCGCTTTGCCAAGGTCCTCGAATGACACGCCAAGCTCGGTACGATAGAGGCCGGCAAAGCTCGCCTGTCCTGCATCCTCGTTGCTCGCCGACGACCGTACCGCCCATGAACTGCCGTCCGGCAGCCGCATGCTCCGAAATACGGTGGTCCATTGAACCGCCAGGCCGGATACATCCACTTGGCGGATACGCGCCTGACAGTCGGCAAGCGCAGCCTGTCGCTGGCTCTCCGGCAGTGCACAAACGGTGCGCCATGCATCGGCGGGCGCAAAGCCGATGGACTGCAGGCTGCGCTCATAGGCCTCAATGGTCACACAAAGACCCGGCGGGACGGCAAAACCGGCAGCCAGCAGACGGGCAAGACCCGCCGCCTTGCCGCCGACCAAGCGCGAGTCGGCGCAATCGGCCAATGACAGGATAAGCGGGCGTGCCATCGGGGGGATACTAACCAGCAGCTGGTTCAAACACAATCCGAGACGGCCTGGGAAGTGCCGTTACAGCGCCAGGAGCAGATACAGATCATTCACATTCGTGCCGGTCGGGCCGGTGCGGATATGGCACCGCAACGCCTTTAACGCCGGATAAGTGTCGTGACGTGCCAACGCCGCCGCCAGATCGATTCCTAGTTTCTTGGCCCGGGCGACGATGGTGCCGCTGACGACCGCGCCGGCGACTTCAGTCGGACCGTCGGTTCCGTCGGTGCCCAGCGCTGCCATCCAGACGTTCGGCAGGCCTGCAATGCCCAAGGCCGCCGCGACGGCGAGCTCCTGCGCGCGCCCGCCTGTGCCACGGCCCGTCACCGCCACCGTGGTTTCCCCCCCGGCCACCACGCAACAGGGCGGCCGCAAGACGTCGGCTCCACTTGCCAGGCGTCGCGCGAAAGCGGCCATCTGTTGCCCCCTGATCCGGGCGTCTCCCGTGAGCGGGGTTGACAGCTGCACCGTCCTGAGTCCGCAGGCTTCCGCCGCCCCCGTCACGGCGGCCAGCATCGCACTGTTGTTGCCGATAATCTCATGGTGCACGCGGCGGAACGCGCGAGAAGCCGGCTTTAACGTCTCCGGGACGGCGCCAAGCCGCCCTTTGCGAAGATGGCGCTGGACGGACGAGGGAATCCGATCCCAGAGCTGATACCGCTGCAACAATGCGACGGCGTCAGCATAGGTCGTGGGATCGGCCGCCGTTGGTCCTGAACCAATGGACGCGAGATCGTCGCCGAGGACATCGGACAGCACGAGGGTGGCAATGGTCGCCTTCGTTGAACGGACCAGCCCTCCCCCTTTCAGAAGAGACAGGTGCTTCCGCACCGTATTGATTTCCTGAATCGTCGCACCGGACCTCAGGAGGAGGCGGGTGGTTTTTTGTTTATCCCCCAGGGTCACGCCCGGCACGGGAGCCGGCAGGAGACTGGACGCGCCGCCCGAGAGCAGGACCAGGACCAGATCGCGCGAGGTGAGCGCCGCCAGCATGGCACGCAGCCTGAGCGCAGCCTGCAGGCCGGCACGGTCCGGGACCGGATGGCCGGCTTCGATAAGGGTAATCCTTTCCGTCGGTTCCCTGTGACCGTGCTTCACGATCACGAGGCCCCCTTCCAGCCTGTTTCCCAGCACCTGCTCCAACGCCTGGGCCATACGGGCCGACGCTTTCCCCGCTCCGACGGCAAGGAGGCGATCATAATGCCGCAGGTCATAGGTCTTGCGCCCCAGCCGCAAGACCGGACCATCGAGCGAGACCGTGCGCAGCAGCGCCGGACGAGCGTCCGCCGCCTCAAGCCCCGCGGTTATCAGGGTCCGCAGAAACGGAGACGCGCGGGACGCAGGCAGGTGAAGCAGCATGGCGGAGTTATGAGGGTTACGGCGTCTTGTCTTGCTTGAAACAACGGTTGGGGCAGGTCTGACGGGGAACTTTGATCTGATAGGTGCCGCGAGGCAGCACATCTTTTTTGAACTCGGGATTCAGCATCCGCAATTCCAAATAGTAGGTTCCGAATTCTTCCGCCACCGAGGTCAGAGCCCGCTGCGCTTCTTTCACATTGACCGTGACGGTTTCCGTGTCGACGGGGATATACAAATCTTTCTTCGTCAAACCGAGATACTTCTCGGGCTGCGAATAAATCTCCTTGGCGGCGATAATCCGCGCCACGTAGCGCATGGTTTCGCGGGGGCCGTGCATTTTCCAGAAGTCCGTGACCTTCTGTTCTTTAATCAGTTTTCTGACGCGCTCTTCTCCGGCGTTGTA
>CBDIWQ010000194.1:0-5291 GCA_965285965.1 uncultured bacterium
CCAGTGAAACTGGCGAAATCGTAGCAACTAGTCCTGGTAAACACCAGGATAAAGCTTTTTGATACAGGGTTGGCAGAGCCCATGGCTGAATTCTGCTTCGGAATGTTCCGCAAGGTATTCTTCGAGCTGCTGCCAAAATCCTCCATCATTGCGGATCTTTTTACAGGAGGCGCAGATAGGGATCAGGCCGCGCAGCACTTTCACCTCTGTCAACGCCCGTTGCAAATCGTCATTGCTCCGACGCAGCTCCGCCTCCCGGGCCTTACGGCAGTCCATCTCTTTCTTCAAGGTAAGAGCCGACGCCACCCGCGCCAGGAGTTCGGTGGTGTTCACGGGTTTGTTGATATAGTCCATGGCGCCGGCTGAAAACGCCTCTTTCAGATTGCTCAGATCGTTGTTGGCGGTCACCATGATGACCGGGATATCGCGGAGATGGTCGGTAAGTTTGATCTGTCGACAGGCCGTGACACCGTCCACGTCCGGCATGAGCACGTCCATGAGGATGAGATCGATGTTGGTGGGGTGATGGTTGCCGTCGAGGCTCAAGGCTGCAAAGGCAGCCGCGGCCGACTCAACGGTTTGCACGTCCGCGTAGCCCGCCTTGGTGAGAATCGAGCGAAGTAGGAGGTGCTGGTCCGGCGAATCGTCAACGATCAGGATAGCCATACGTCTTCCTTCTGCAGAGCGGCTGCTCCAGCCGTTCCTCCTGTACAGCTCCCCCCTAAGACGACTGCAGCTTGGAGCGAACCAGGTCACTGAGCTGCTTGCCGTCAACCGCGCGGCCGGCCAGGCGAGCCGTGACGGCTTTCATGACAGTGCCCATTTCCTGGAGAGAGCCGGCTCCTGTCTCGACGAGGACGGTTTGAACAATGGCTTCAATCTCCTGCACCGACGGCGCTGCAGGGAGATACCCTTCGATAATTGTGATCTCCTGACGCTCCTTGGCCGCGAGATCCGTTCGCTGAGCCTTTTCGAAATGCTCTACCGATTCACGCCGCTGCTTAATGAGGGTAGTCATCACCCGACTCATCTCCACATCGTCCAAATCCTTCTTTTGTTCGACTTCTTTGTTCAAGACAGCGGCTTTGATCATTCGAATCACGTCCATGCGGAGTTGGTCGCGGGATTTCATGGCTAGTTTTAAGTCTTCGGTCAGGCGATCGCGTAGCGACATAGAATCCTCGTGCTTCCCCGTGAAGGTGGTTCTAATGAAATCGAGCATACTCTGCCGGTTTCAGGGAGTCAACGAAGCCCGCACAATGGCATTCATGGCCTGAATGGAGGTATGATTGGTCATCGCATGCGCATGGTCTTATGGTGATCCTCGCGCAGCATCAATGAGGCCGCCATGTCCCTCATCCACCTGACAGTAGGCGTCAGCCTGGTCCTCGGCCTCGGTGGGTGCCGCACCGAATTTCCCGTGTCCGATCCGGTCTCTCAGCCTCTCACGCCCGGCATTCTCATTCCTGGTGATGTGCGCCGGATCGCGGTCCTGTATCCACAGTCGGCAAGCGCTGAATGGACGCAGGCCTATCATCGCCTGGAAGGGGCGACCTTTTCGCTCAAACAGCATCGGCCGAATCTCACGATCGTTGATCGATTGCACTTGCCGGTCCTATTGGGTGAACATCGATTTCAGCTGACGGGCGCAGTCGCGGATAGCAGTGCGATCCACATTGGACGGCTCCTGGGGGCGGACTCGGTACTGATCTATCGCATCGATGGTCCCTCATGGCGCGATCGAATGTGGGCTCGACAGGCGAGCGATCTGCCTCCCATCTTGGTTACGAGTAAATTGATTCGTGTGGAAAGTGCGGAGGTCCTGTATCATCGGGTGATCGTGGCCCAACTCGAAGAGTCCGCTGCATCGGGATGGTGGGACGGCCAGGATGCGCAGCGATTGAGTCGGGCGGCATTGGAGCGAGGGATCCGGGAAACCGTCGTAGAACTGGGCCGAGCGTTCGACTGATGGGTAGGCGCTGTGATCATTCGATGAGCAAGGGGGAGACGATGCAGGCTAAACGAATAGGAAACCAGGGATTGCGATTGAGCGTGATGATACTGATGGTGCTGGGCTTGAGCGGCTGTGCGAGTGATCCCCCGAAGCCTGCGCCGACGATGACGCCCGACCATGTTCGCAGTCACTCCGATAACGCGTTCCAGAAGCTCAAACAGGAAGAGCGCGACGCGGCCGCCGGCCACGCTGCTCCACGGTAACCGTGATTTGGTAGGCGGAGGAAGCCGATGAGCGTCGGGCGGCCCCCAAGGATGGCATTGTGAACCTCGGTCCACATCAAAGAGATCCGTCAATGAGTCCTCTCCTGACCGTGACGATGAGCTGCGTCGTCCTGCTTGGTAGTATAGGAGGCGCTCAAGTGGCCGGAGCCAAGGATTTGCTGGCACCTAAGGAGCAAGAGACGACAGAGTTCGGCTCGACGCAGAGCCCTTCCTTTGACGAACAAACCAAAGGCGTCCCGCAGTCGCTCTTTACCTGGATCAAGATGGCGAAGGGATATGAAGTCGAATGGGATACCTTTGGGAGAAAAGGCTGGTACACGCAAGATCCGAGGCTCAAGCCGGTTGACTCCGGCTCGGTGTTTAGTCCCGAGACTCCGGTGATCTATATCATCTTTGAGGTGGCCCCGCTTGAGGATCCCGCTCAGTTTGCGGTGCAGTGGTTTTTGGAGACGGAGGGGCAGGAGAGCCCGACGCCGTTGGGCAAGGACGTGTTAGAAGTGCCGGGCCATGAACGCTATGGGTTTTTGGAGTTGAAAAGGCCGGCCGATAAGTGGGCGGCAGGCCGGTATCTCGCCAAGCTCTACATCGCGCCTCTGGGCCAGCAGCCATTTCATGCCGTAAATCAAGTCGGGAACATGCGCTTCACCATCGCCGACGCCGCGCCGACCTCCTCTGCCACGCCCTAGCCGTGCCTGCCCGCATCACCAGAGAGATTTAAAACATTTTCGCCCGTTGGGCAAAGAAGAGGAGCTGTGATGGCCGACCGTATGAAGATCACCGATTCAGAAAAACTGACCCTGCTGTACGAACGTTTTCGAGATGTGTGTCTGGTCGAGAAGGAAGTGTGGAAAGAAATTTTTATGCCGCGCGAAGTTTCACAAGGGCCGGTGCGGACCAACATTCAGGATCGGTACGAGGTGGAGATCGACGACCCGGCCATCGAAGAGACACTCGAAGCCAATATTGTCCGAGGGGCGGCCGCCCTGGGGGCGGCCATTCAAGAATACCGGCAGCATATTTCGTTTTTTCGACGGACCTGAGCGGTCACTTCACGGCGAGCGTCCGCTCCACCTCTTTCACGACCTCGGGCGCCGACGGTTTGGTGCGATGATGAAAGCGCCCCACAATGTTACCGGATCGGTCCACGAGATATTTTTGGAAGTTCCACTCCACTTCGCCCGGGTAGGGGCTTTGTTCGGTCAGGTATTGGTACAGGGGATGCTTGTCTGGCCCTTTCACGCTGATTTTGCTGAAGAGCGGAAAGGTCAGGCTGTATTTGGTAAAGCAAAAGCTCTTAATCTCTTCATTGGATCCCGGTTCCTGTTGGCCAAAGTTGTTGGCCGGGAAGGCCAGAATCTCAAATCCTTTGTCGTGGTACTGCTCATAGAGCGATTGAAGGTCCGAGTACTGCGGGGTGTTTCCGCACAAGCTGGCGGTATTGACCAGTAACAGAACCTTGCCCCGGTATTGACCGAGGTTCACCGGCTTCCCGTCAATGTCGGGTATCGTAAAGTCGTACAGGTTCGTCGTCTTGGAAGCCATAAGAGGTCCTTTCTCTTGCGCGGGGGCCGGATTGGCTTGTAAAGAGACCCCCAGCGCTATCATCACGACCACAATGGCACAGAAAAATCTGACCATGCTGGCCTCCTTGCCGGATATGAGCTACAACCGCTCCAAGGCGGCAATACGCGCCTCCATCGGAGGATGGGTGGCCAAAAACCGCATGAAGCCGGACGTCTTTCCTGAAATTTTGAACGTCGCAAGCGGGTCCTGCGCCGAGTATTCCACTTGCGCCCGGTTGACCCATCGATTGATGGACTGCAGCGCCGAAATCATCGAATCTTTGCCGTATACTTTGGCTGAAAACGCATCGGCTCCGAATTCACGGTGGCGTGAGAACCAGCTGATTAAGACAGAGGCCAGAATGCTCACGACGATCTGCAAGACGATGGAAACCGCAAATCCCAGCGCGGCCTGATCGCGGTCCGCAAAAAACCGGCGGACCATCATCGCAATATAATAGACGAAGGTGTTCATCAAGCCGGCGAGGATCGTCATGTTGAACATGTCGCCGTTGAACACGTGGCCCATTTCATGGGCGAGCACCGCCTTCACCTCCTGCTCATTCAAATTCTGAAGCAGGCCGGTGGACACCGCGACCATCGCATTGTTTTTTGTGGGACCTGTCGCAAAGGCGTTGGGATCCGGAGAGTCATAAATCCAGACTTCCGGCATGTTGATGTGCAGGCGCTGGGCAATCTCCTTAACGGAGCCGAATATCACGTGCTCGGCTTGGGAGCGGGGCTGCGTGATCTGCTGGCAATTCAACATGGCACGGGCCATTTGCTTGGAAAAGGCCAGACTGATGAACGCGCCACCAAAACCCAAGACCAGCGCCCACACCAGCGACCCGAGATTGACCGAATCACGGACATCGATGCCGAACATCGGAAGGATGACATTGATCAGGATCGGCACGGTGAGCGAGAGCGTCACCATGATCAGAATATTGGCGGCTAGCAACAAGAATATGCCCTTGAGCGACTTCATCTATTCCTCCTTGAGGTAAACAATCCGACCGGAACCATTATATAGCATCTCTTCCCCGCTCCATAGTTCCGATAGAGATAACCCCGCATCCTTTCGTGTCAAGAAGCCGCAGCCGACGGCCCGCTCATCCATTGACCCGACCGGCTCCGTCTGTTAGAAAACGCTCATGTTGCACAACGGCGGGAGCGGGACGACAGTCGTCAATTCATGGCTGAGCCTGGCCATGATGGTCAGCCTCGTCACTGCTGAGCCGCTTTCCGTGCCTTTCGTGGTGCCTGTCGATTCCGACGGGGTCCAGCGGACGACAGTCATCCTGGATAGCTATTCCTACCAGCCGGACCATCTCGTTGTCGAAGCGGGAAAACCGGTCGAATTGACGCTGACCAGTGTGACCACCATCACCCCGCACAACTTCATCATCAAAGACCCCGCCGGCAGTCTTTCCGTTGAACTGGATGTCAGTGCCGGGAAGACGGCGACTATCCGGTTCACGCCGACCCAGC
>CBDIWQ010000195.1:0-4049 GCA_965285965.1 uncultured bacterium
GACACCGAGGATCACGAGCACTTGCAGCGAGGTAATGGTCATGACGAAGATGAAGCGGCTCAGGATGACGGAGCTGCGATGAATGGGCGTCGACATCAGCCGCTCCAGGAAGCCGTTTTCCTTATCGAAGAGCAGATCGACTCCGCCGGCCAGGCCATTGTTCAACACGGTCATGACGACCACTCCCGCGGCGAGGAAGCTGATGTAATTGGGCGCCTGCGTCACCTGCGTATCGGCGGCCCGCTGAAAGAGGTTCCCGAAAAATATCAGCCAAAACAGCATCGGCTGGACGAGCGTAAACAGCATGCTGAATTTCTCGCGGCTCAACCGGAGGACCCACCGCATCGTCAGGGCACTGATCTCCTGCCAATATTCTTTCATGGCGTACAGCGTGAAACGTGAAGCCTGGCGCGCGACCCGGAAACGATAGGACCCATGTCCCCCGGCTTGGTCGGCTCATGCTTACCGTATGACGTTTATTCCTCCTTCGTCGGTAGATCGTCTTTAATGGAGCGTCCGGTATAGGCGATGAACACGTCATCCAGCCGCGGCCGGTGATAGTCGATAAAGTCCAACCGGCAATCCAGCCGGTTCGCCGCCTCCAAGATGGCCGGGATGGCCTTCTCGGCCGATTCGACCCGGACGTCCAGTCCCATGCCGGTTGTCTTGACGGTGCGGATCGCCGGCAACCCCTGCACCGCCGCGGCCAGGGCGCCGATGCGTGATGTTTCCTTGACGGTGAGGGAGACGATGTCGCCGCCGAGGGCAATCTTCAGCTCCGCCGGCGCGCCAAGCGTCTTGATGACGCCGCCGTCAATGATGGCCAGCCGATCGCACAACTGATCCGCCTCATCGAGATAGTTCGTCGTCATTACCACCGTCATGCCGCGAGCCTTCAGCATCCGCACATAGTCCCAGATCCGCAGCCGGCTTTGAACATCGAGGCCCAAAGTCGGCTCGTCCAGGAACAGGATCTTGGGATCCGGCAGAAGGCCGCAGGCAATGTCGAGTTTGCGCTTCATGCCGCCGGAATAGGTCTTGGCCGGGCGATCGGCGTGCGCTTCGAGCTCCACCAGCTTCAGCAGTTCGCCGATCCGCTTCGTCGCTTCTTGTTTGGTGAGATGATAGAGCGCGCCCAGCAATTCCAGATGTTCGCGGCCGGTCAGAAATCGGTCGATGGCTCGCTCTTGAGGCACATAGCCGATCAGCTTCCGGACGGTGTCGGCTTCCCGCACCGTATCGTGCCCCAGAACCGTGGCTGAACCCGAGGTCGGATGCAGAAGGGTGATGAGCGTGCGGAGCGTCGTGCTTTTGCCGGCGCCGTTCGGCCCCAGCAGGCCGAAGATTTCACCGGCATAGATATGAAACGACAGGTCCTGGACGGCCTGATGACCGTCGTAGCTCTTGGAAAGGTGACTGACATTGACGGCAATCGTGCGGTCCATTACTCCCAGCCTTTCGCGCCGTGATGATCATGCAGCATGAATTGAATCAGATCGTTCAGGCGGCGCGCCCGCTGGTGAAGACCCTCTGCTTCCAAGAGAAATTGTTTTTCAAGCGGCGTGCACTCAAAATACGTCGACAGGGTGTTGACGAGCACCTCGTCGCTGACTTCTTCACGAAAGAATCCTTGCCAGGCGGTGCTGTCCTCCCGCGTTTGGAGATACTGCGCCAGCGTCTCGACCAAACGGCGCCGCACCTCCCGATCCAACCCCGGTTCCACCGCCTCGACTTTCGGCCGGATCGTGGCTTGACGGTAGGGCTTGTTGAAATGCTCCTCTTGAATGTCACACCGTTCGAGGCCTTGCAGGAGGATGTTCGAGCGGCCATCCGGCAACGGCTGAACGCTCACCAGGCGCCCCACGCAGACCACCGAATGAATCGGCGGGTTGCCGTAATAATCAGACTCCCAGCCTTCTTTCAGCAGGGCCATCGCGATACACTGCCCGCCGGCGGTCGCATCGGCGACCATGTGCCGATAGCGCGGCTCGAATATATGGAGCGGCAGATAGGTCTTGGGGAAAAACACGACATTGGGTAACGGAAAGACCGGGCAACGATCGGGGATGGGAAACGGCTCGGATTTTTCGGACGCAACTCGGCCCGATGGTTCACCCGTATGGTCGATTTGCATGGCTCACGATAGCCGAGACTTGTGAAAATTGTCAACGCCGTTCTCACGGGCGATGGACCGGCCAAAATGACCAAATACCGCTCTAACACAGGTGATTTGTGCCGTGCGAGACGGCCATGTTATAAACATCGGGGATGTGGCAAGGGATTCGTGACTCGATCTGCTGCTTGAGACCTTCCGAAAGGAGGTCGGCGCCGCAACGCTGGGGAACGGTGTTGTGCCTGGTGCTGTGGCTGCACGGGACATGGTCGACGCCGGCCTGCGCCGACGCGTCCAGCCACCAGTTCCCGCCGGCGACGCCGGGCTACCATTTCCAATTTCCCCACGATCATGGCGCTCATCCCGCGTATCGGACCGAGTGGTGGTACTACACGGGTCATGTGCAGGCGACCGACGGCCGCCGGTTCGGGTATGAAGTGACCTTCTTCCGCCGGGCGATTCCGCCGGACGCGGTGAAGACGCTGCCGTCACAGTGGTCCATTACTCAATTGTATCTCGGCCATTTTGCCGTGACGGACATCGGCGGACAACGCTTCCATTTTTCGGAGAAAGTAAGCCGGGCAGGATTGGGGAAAGCGGGCGCCTCCGAATCTCACCTCCAGGTGTGGATCGATGACTGGCATGCTCACGGGGCATCCGACGGGACGCACACACAGACCTTGGCGGCCCGGGACGGCGGCGCTGCGGTGTCTCTCATCCTTGAGCCGATCAAGCCGGTGGTCATCCATGGCGAAGGCGGCATCAGCCGGAAGGGAACGGAACCGGGCCAGGCCTCTCACTATTACTCGCTGACCCGGCTGGCAACTACCGGCCGGTTGACCATCGGACAAGATTCGTTTGACGTCACCGGCACGAGTTGGATGGATCATGAATTCGGGTCCGCCGATCTGGAACCGGACCTCGTGGGATGGGACTGGTTCAGCATCCAACTGGCGGATCGCAGCGAAGTCATGCTCTATGCATTGCGCCGACGGGACGGTTCGTCCGATCCTGTGTCCAGCGGAACGCTCGTGTCCCCTGACGGCCGGACGCGGTCAGTCCACCGTGCGGATTTCACCATCGAGGTCACCGGATCGTGGACCAGTCCGGCGAGTCGGGCGGTCTACCCGAACAAGTGGCGGATTACCATTCCCTCCTTGGATCTCACACTCGACGTGATCCACCTCCTGGCCGACCAGGAGCTTCGCACATCACGGAGCACGCAGGTCACTTACTGGGAAGGAGCCGTCGCCATCACCGGCACGAAGCAAGGCCGACCGGTGACCGGCCAGGGCTATGTAGAGCTGACCGGCTACGACGAGCCCGTCCCGAATAAATTATGACGCGGCTCTCCTTGACTCCCTTCTCGCCCTATGATTACGTCTGCCGCCACGTTGACGATGCGGTGCCTCTCTGATCGATGAGACCAGCCTCTGTTTACAGCCGGCCGCTGGTGCACTGGAGCTTGTGGGCCCTCCTATTGGCCGTGGCGTGCCTGCCGGGCTGCCAAAAGGACAGCGAATCCATCACGTCCATCGCCCTGCATCCGACGAACGCGAACATTCTCTACGTCGCCACGAACGACGCGGTCTATAAGTCCCGTGACGCCGGGGCAACCTGGGAGCGCTTTCCGAGTTTCAGCGCGCGCCGCGTGACCACCCTCGCGATCGACCCGCAATTTCCCGCCACCATTTATGCCGGCACGATGGCCGATGCGGTCTACAAGAGCCCGGACGGCGGGCAACATTGGCTTCCCCACAACGTCGGCCTCAAGGAGCATGTCTCCTTCATCAATCAGTTCGTCTTCCACCCGGCAGACCACGAACAGATCTACGCCGCCACCACCGTGGGCGCCTTTTATACCAAGGATGGCGGACGGGCCTGGGAAGAACGGATGACGGGGATGAAAGAAGTCCACATCGTCGTCTCGATGGCG
>CBDIWQ010000196.1:0-7224 GCA_965285965.1 uncultured bacterium
GCCCGGCCCCCGAATCCGCAGATCTTCTTCGGCGATGACAAACCCGTCGGTCGACTGGACCAATGCCTCCAACCGCTCGCTCGCGTTGGAAGCCGGCTCCTCGGAGCCGGCTGGTCCCTTGTCCGGACGTGCCTTCCTTCGGGCGATCGTGGAAGCCATCAGCAGACAGTAGGATTGCTCCGGCCCCCGCCCCACCCGCCCTCGCAGCTGATGCAACTGGGCGAGACCGAATCGTTCGGCATGCTCGATCATCATAATGGTGGCGTTCGGCACATCGACCCCCACTTCAATGACGGTCGTGGCAACCAGCAACTGAATCCGGCCGGCCTTAAAGTCGGCCATCACCGCTTCTTTTTCCGCCGCCTTCAGGCGCCCATGCAGAAGACCCACGCGGAACCCGGCAAACTCGTCCTGTTGTAGCTGCTCCGCGGCCTGTATGGCGGCCTGCAAATCGCTTTTTTCCGATTCATCCACGAGGGGATAGACGACATAGGCCTGCCGCTTGTTCCGCAGTTCATCACGCAGGATCTGATAGGCCCGCCGCCGTTGGGGCTCTGCAAAAAGCAACGTGCGCACAGCCTTGCGCCCGGGTGGCAGCATATCGATGATCGACACATCGAGGTCCCCATAGATCGTCATCGCGAGGGTCCGGGGAATCGGCGTCGCGGTCAAGACGAGCACATCCGGCTTGTACCCTTTGTCGATCAGCGTTTTTCTCTGCAGCACACCGAACTTGTGCTGTTCATCCACGACGGTCAATCCGAGGTTCTTGAACCCTACGCCTTTTTGAATCAGCGCATGGGTGCCGATCGCCACCTGAACCTCGCCGGATGCGAGCTGTGCGGCCTGCGCTTTTTTGACTGCGGCCTTGTCGCTTCCGCGCATCAGCAGGACTTTCAGACCGAGCGCTTCCAGCGACGTGGCAAGGTTCCGGTAATGTTGCTCCGCCAGAATTTCGGTCGGCGCCATGAGGGCCGCTTGATAGCCCGAGCCACAGGCCATCACGATCGCATGCAGGGCCACGACGGTCTTGCCTGACCCCACATCGCCCTGCACCAGACGATTCATCGGCTTCGGAGAAATCATGTCGCGGAAGATTTCCCGTATGACCTGATCTTGCGCGGGCGTGAGACGGAAGGGCAGGAGCCGGCTGAGCCGCTCCAGCAAGGGCGTGCGAGGATTAAAGTGCAATCCCTTGGGCTCGTCCTTGACCGCTCGTTGCCTGGTCGCCAGGGCGGTCTGCAGCAGGAAGAACTCTTCGAAGGCCAATCGCCGATGCGCCGCCGTCCTTCCCTGCTCCAGTAACGTCAAATCGGTCCCCGGTTTGGGAAAATGGACGTTGAGCAGCGCGTCTTGCACCGGCACCAGCCGTTGGCGTGCCCGGATCGACACAGGAAGATGATCGCGCAACTCCGAAGCATGGGCGTCCAACAGGCTCTTCGTCAGCACGCGCATCTGGCGGGAGGTCCAGCCTTTGGTTTCATGGTAGATAGGCACGATGCGGCCCACATGGATCGTGGATTCCGTGTCCGCTCCGATCACTTCGTACTGCGCCACGTCCATCCGCGGGACCGCCCCGCGCTGGTCACTGGCCGCCAGCACACGCCCACTCATCATCACACGCGTGCCGGCCGGCAGAATCTCCTCAAGATAGGGCTGATTGAAGAACACGACCTGCATCCGTCCGGTGGAGTCCTCCACACCGACATCCAGCACGGTGAGCCGGCGGTTTTTGGTGCGTTTCGCCGCGCACGTGGTGACCGTGCCGAAGATGGAAGCCACCATGCCCGGCACAAGACGGCCGATCGGACTCATCACCGAACGGTCTTCATACCGCCAGGGTACCGTCCATAAGGCATCCTCCACCGTTTCAATGCCCAACCGTCCGAGCACGCTCGTCCGCTTCGGACCCACCCCTTTGACAAACCGGATGGGGAGACTCCACGGACCCCGTTCGGCGGGATGGTCCCGATCCGATGGCCCCGACGCGGGCTGCTCGTCATCAACGGGGGAGGGCGCCCCTGCGACAACATCACGGAGGGACTGGACGATGGTCCTGGCCAAGACCAGCCGCCGGCGTTGCTCCTCGAGAGGAAGAGCGGGTTGAAAATCAGCGAACAATTCATGCAGCGAAATCAGCCGGGCCTCAATCGATTTCGGATAGACCTTCTGCGCGAGAAGGGAGAGGACTTGCGCCGAGACATAGGCACTGAGATTTTTGACCGTCCCGAGGTGGGCGAATTCGTCCCGGCTCGCAAATTCTATGGGACGTGCGATGCGGTCCACCCAGTCCTGGAAGCGCGTCAGCGTCGGCATACCGGGCCGGATCGTAGCATAGCGATCTTCCCCGCTCAATCGCGGGGCGCTCCCCTCATGCCGATGCAGAATCCTCTTGAACGCTTGTCTCGACTTCCTAGGGTGCTACACTGACGTTCACGAGGCCTTCCATGTATCGGTATCGCCGGAACATCACCCCTTTGCTCGTCACGCTCGGCCTCGCCCTGCTGCTGCTGATCGTGTATCAGCTCAGGATCAGGCCGGTGGTTCACACGGATGGTCCTCCCTCGGTATCCAGCCCGTCGGCCTCCCTTGATCCGCCGAGAGAACGGTCGATGACTCCGCCGGCCCACCGCGCTCAAGCGGACATCGACCACCCGCGTGCCATTGAGTATGCGACGATGCCGGGCTTGGTAGAAGCCGCGCTATTGGAAGCCATCCGGGACGACATTGAACGGGCCGACCTCACCGCCGCAGAGGCCAAACTCACCGCCTTGCCGGCCCGGCTGTCATCCGAAAGCGGCACCAAGTCCTCTGTCGCTATCCTTTGGAACAATCTGGCGCTGCAGCAAGAGCGCCTGGACGGCCCGGCCAAGTCGATCAAAGCGTTTCGGAAGGCCGCCGGTCTCGATGAACGGAACGCCATCATCCAACTGAACCTGGCCCATGCTTATTGGGCGCAGCGCGACCGTGCGCTGGACCACGCGTTTCTCACCCGGTTGGTGAGGTTGGCCCCGGACGAGCCATTCCCCCACCTGGCTTTGGCCGACCTGTTGTATGAGGAGGACAAGTTCACCGAGGCGGCGGCTCATCTAGACCATGCCACCGAGCGGATCACACACGATTCACGGTTGCGTTCTTACCTTGAAACAGTGGCGGCCAAAGTGCGCCGCGCCGACCGCACGGAAGGCCGTATGACGGCGAGGAGCAGCACGCATTTTCTGGTCAAGTTCGACGGAACCGAGGATCAGGACACATGGACCAGCGTGCTGGGAATCCTGGAAGAGAGTTACCGCGACATCGGCCAGCGGCTGGGTCATTTTCCCTCCAAGCCGGTCGTCGTCGTCCTGCATACGACTGATACCTTTCGGGGGGCGACCGACAGTCCTGCGTGGGCGGACGGCTTATATGATCCCGTGCTGGGCCGCATTCACATTCCCGCCCACGGCGCCACGACCGATATCCCGAAGCTCACCGATGTCCTCCGGCATGAGTATGTGCATGCGTTGTTGCATGACCGGATGGGAGGCGGCGGCGGAGTAGTCCCGACCTGGCTCAACGAAGGACTGGCGATACAACTGGCCGGGACGGCCTGGCCGGATCTGGACCAGGCCATGCAGGGAGAGATTCAGATCATTCCCCTCCAATATCTGGAAGGGTCGTGGGGACGGCTTCCTCAGCAGGCCGCCATGCTCGCTTATCTGGAAGCCAATTCAGCGGTTCATTTTCTGATCGAGCGGTGGGGGATGTCGCGGGTGGACGCGCTGCTGACCGCATTAAAGGCCCGGGAATCCCTTTCGGCGGCGCTGCAGGGACACCTCTTCCTGTCCTACGAACAGTTCCATAGCCATTGGCTGGATACCTTCCAGAAATCACATACTATGCGCCGCAACGATCCAGGGAGTTAAATCTCTTGCGGGGTGCGCTGCTCTTCGCCGAATCGGGGCCAGGCCGGTAGTACATGCGCCTGATCGTCGACCGTCTCGTGCGCCTCTTCTTCCGGTGCTTCCTGACCGAACTGATCTTCCCACAGAACCCCCTGCCCATCCGCTTTGAACATCCGGATGGTAAGATCAAATGTCCGGGAGAGGGCGGCTGCTTCTCCGGCGGGAGTCGTGAACCGATTGACGATACGCTCGATTCGCCCCGCGCCTGCGGCGTTGGTGGAAAATTCGTCTTCCCATACCAGCCCCCCCGTCGCTGAATCGAGCGCGCGGACCAAGAACGACGGCTGCCGTAACGGGCTGTCTCCGGCATGAATGCGAGTCACAGTCGCGCGACGGGGAATCAGGGTGGAGACCGGAAGGCCGCCGCCTGATCCGTCTTGCGGCGACAGATTCAATCGGCCTTCCCATTGAAACGCGCCCGTGTTCGCGTCATAAACGCGCAGGACGAAATTGGAGAGATCGGTGGCGCCAAGGCCGACACCGCCGGCAAAAATTCGATCCTGGCCGGGATAGGTCCAGCTCCCCTCGTCTTTGACATTAAGTTCAAAGGTATCGTCCGACAGCACCTCACCGCTGACCGCATCGTACATCTTGACGATAATCGTCGAGAGGCCGCCGATTTGATAGCCGAATCCGGCTGCGACAATGGTCCCTTGGTGTGGTCCTTGAGTGTTTCTCGTCTCGCTCCAACTTTGGCCGCTCATGAGCAGCAGCACCCCGCACAGGGTGACGGCTCCGGTGAGGGCGCGTGAGAGACGGCGTCGAATCAGAAGGTTTGGACAGTGACGACTCGGCCGGGAGAACCAGGAAATGGGCGGCATAAGACCCTCCATGAAGGTATGCCGCATTGTGCTTGGCGAGCGAAGACCGGTAAATTCCTCGCTATGGGAAAGACTCCCCCCGAAAGGATGGGGTCCGAGAAGCCGGAAACGGGCGGCGCTTAACGGGGTGGCTGCATGGAATCCACCTTGCCGAAGACACGATAACGATGCCGGGCGACAGCCCGGTAGCCCCACTCAGCCGCTGTCCTGACGAAAGGGAAGGTGAGCAGCCAATGGAGCGCCCGTCCGCCGGGAAGGCGTGGCAGCAGCGGAAGAAACGCCTGGAGACCTTCCCGAACCTCACCGCTCGGGCTGACGAGGAAGGCCACGTCCGGACGGCCCGGCAAATAGCGGGCCCCCAATGCTCGCTTCGCCTCGTCGCTGTCATACGGGGCGAAGCGCACATCTGAGCCGGTTCCCCCCACTCCCGCTTGCTCCAGCCGATGCTTGACCCCGATACAAAGCCGGCACTGCCCATCGTAGACGAGCAGGCAGCCTTGAGCCGGCAACGACTCGCGTTCGTCCGGTACATGTTCCATCCACGTGCTCCCCGTCCAGGCTAGCACCCGACCGATCGTCGGACAAGACAGCCATTGCCACGCGTTCCTGACCGCCGGTATAGTCCACGCATGAAACGACAGGCGCTGCTTGCAGTATTGGGAGGAATGGTCGTGCTCGGCATGTGGACGCTTTCCCAGAGTCCTGGAGGCCATCATCCCATGTGGACGGTTTTCTTGCTGCTCGCCCCGGTCGGACTCGCGGCGACCGTCTGGCGGAACCTCCGCTGGGGCGCCATGGCGAGTGTGGTCTACGGCACGGTGGGGTTGGCACTCGATTTGGCGACGGCCGTACAGGTCCTGACCAAAGATGCCGACCTGTTGCCGGCCATGGCGACCAGCGGGCTCAGCGGGCTTTTGAACTTTCTGTTGATCGTGTATGGCGGGCAAGTGTTCTTGAACGTGCCGCAGGCGCCACCGCCTCCAGGATCCCGTCCTCCCAATCCCCCGTCCCCTTTTTCATCTTTCGGAGGCTGACGCGCGCAAACCCGGCGTCCTTCAACCATCGGGCCGTTTCGGTGACAGTGTAAGTGTTCCCGTTCGTCGTGAAGAGCAGCATGGAGACCGCAAAGAGACTCGCTTCCTCCGGAACTAATCCTTCGCGGTCATGCAGAAACGCGTCCTGAATGACCAACCGCCCGCCGGGATTCAAAGCGGCCACAGCCCGCTTGAAAATTGCCTGATTGTCGGCGGGCGAATAGATGTGCAGCACATTGGAATACCAGATGATGTCGTAGATCCCTGGAATCGTCTCGGCGGAAAAGTCGAGCGGCAGATAGGCGAGGCGTCGTCCGGCTCGATGCGTGGCGGCAATCTCTTTGGCGACCTCCAGGGCGGCTTCCCGGTCGCAGACCGTCGCGTGCAGATCCGGGTTTTTGGCGAGAAACGCCATCGCATACGTGCCGGGGCCTCCACCCAGATCCAACAAGGTCTTCGCCCCTCGCAGGTTGAACTGCGCGGCGAGGGCCGGCGCCGTCTCCAAAGTCCGGTGATGCATCGCCCAGGTGAACCGGCGCCGATACTCGGGACTGTCGGGCACATCATGGTCGATCGGCAATCCGCTGCGCACGGATTCCGGCAGCCTGGACCAGTCCGACCAATGGCTCTTCATCAACTCCAGATAGCTCCCGCGATAGGCGGGATGTCCGGCATTCAGCACACTGGCGCTGAGCCGGCTATTGGCGTACTGCCCCCCCTTCTTGCGGAGCACCCCCGCCATGGCGAGGTTCCGGCACAGGATCGACAGCCCGCGTTCGCTCACTTTCATCTCTTTGGCCAGCGCGGCCACGGTCCAGCATTGGTCGCCGACCACCGTGAAAAGATCGAGTTCGAGTGCCGCCAACAACACGCGCGGCAGCCGGTAGGCTGAGACGGCATCGCGAAATTGATCGAACGTCGCAATGCGTCCTCTCATCCCATGCCCCCGATCGTCCGGCAGCACCACCGGATCAGATCCTGCGCCTTGGCGAGATTGTGCAGATCCACGGTCCGGCAAAAGCTCACGGCCACAAACTCCTCGTTCATCTCGGTCTCTTCAGTGAACCCCGACTGCAGCAACAGTGCGCGATACTTGGACACCGCCGGTTGAATGAAGTATTTGACCTGTTTCGCGACTTCGTCCGTCCCCAGGTCTTCCGGAGTCCCCTCGGACATCAGGCTCATGGCGTCGTCAATCGAGAGGCCGTACTGACAGAGCACCCGTCCTTCCGGCTGTACTTCCAAGAGCCAGCCATCGCTGCCGAGATCGAGCACCAGCGGGCCGCCGGGCTCGAGCTCATAGAATTGAGGAAAGGATGCGGAGAGCATGCGGATGTTTTCTGCTTTTTCCGTAAAAAAAGGAAGCAATGCCGCAAGGTCGTTAGGCATAAACATGTTTATGCCTAACGACCTTGCGGCATTGCT
>CBDIWQ010000197.1:0-4646 GCA_965285965.1 uncultured bacterium
GGATCGCCGGCGCGATTCCAGAGACCCTGGATGAGTTGATGCTGATCAACTTGTTCTGCAAATTGGCCGACCATTCACATATAACCAGTTAGCACAGGGGCCCGGATTGAGGGCTATTGCCGTGGCGAGCGGGTCGCAAGTTCTTTGACGGCCCGGCCGCGAACCGAACGCAGGGTCCCTCGCTTATAAAGCGATGTTCTCAGTGCGGATCTGATGTGGGAAAGGCATGGGGAATGCTGACCGTCGGTATGCAGTGCCTTAAAGCGAAGTTGTGGAGGTACGACCGAGAGATAACAATGCACACACGATACAACGCGCGTTCATCTCGACTGATCTTCAGTGAAACGGCATCCTTACCGGACTTTTGAAAAGTCCGCTTCGAATTCACTCATCTTCCCGTCTGGGAAGAACACGACGATTTTCGTTTTGGCCGCCGGATCGAAGCTTTCGTACGCAAACCGGGCAGTGAAACGCGAGCGATAGGCAGGACCGCTGCCTTCATTCTTGCGGCCGCGCTCGGCCGGGCTGACGTCGATCGGTTTGATATTCTTCCCGCCCTGCTGGAACGCCACCTGAGCGCCCTCGGCGAAATATTCATCGTCGCCGCACAACTGCACTTCTATTTCCATGTTCGGCATCTCGACGACTTTTTTGATGAACTCATCCGGCATCCGGACTTCTTTCTTCTGCTTCTTGGATTCGGCAGCCTCCTGACGGCCGAACGCTTCCAAGCGGTAGCGTTTGGTGCGGAGGACGGCGCTGGTTCCGCACGGCTCTTTTTCGGGATCCGCGCCCACACGCGTGACCAAGGCCGCTTGCTGAAGGACTTTCTTGACGTCCTCGGGCGTGTTGGCTTTTTCCATGGGAGCCCGGCCTGCTTCAAGGGCTTTCTGGGCTTCTTCCGGGGACAGCTTCACATCAATGGCCCGGGCTGACCCGGTTCCCATCGCGAGAACGCCCAGGACGGCGACCATTCCGCAGATTCCCGCTTGCTTGCTCCGTTCACAGACCATGACTTCCTCCATCGAAGAAGAACGAATAATGAGTTTATTGTAGGGGAACGGTCCCCACTTTGGCAATCCGGCTGGAAAAGCGGTCCCAGTTGGGGTAGGGCCTTCGTTGGTACAAGGCATTCACATCGGACGGAACGGGATATCCGGCATCTTGCAACAGGGATGCGACCAGCTTCAACGGCAACCCCACCACAGTCGTGAAATCACCATCGATCCGCTCAATAAGGTCTCCCCCTCGTCCCTGAATCGAATAGGCCCCGGCTTTGCCCAGCGATTCAGTTGTGTGAAGGTACTCGTCGATGTCCCGCTCACGCCTCGCTTTCATCACGACGATGGCGGTCGCCGTCTCGACACGGTCTCTGTGGCCGGCCGGTCCACAGAGCGCAACGGCTGTATGGACGTGATGTGCGCGCCCGGCCAACCGCATCAACATCGACCGTGCTTCCACAAGATCAACGGGCTTTCCCAGTAACGTGCCGTCCAGTTCAATGACCGTATCACTGCCCAGCACCAGATCATCGGAGCAGTGCTTGGCCACAGCAAGAGCCTTTTCTTCGGCAAAGCGGGCCACCTGATCACGAGGGGACAGACCGGGGATGGGAAGTTCTTCAAAGTCCGGTGCGCGGACCGTGAAGGGAACCCCCAAGAGCTGCAGGAGTTCCCGGCGTCGGGGAGAGGTGGAGGCGAGCACTAGCTGCATCGCGAGGTCAACGAATCCAGATCGTCCACCGGCTTACTCGGAGCGACGTCCGCCAACCCCTGGCGTTGATAGGCTGCGACAACGGATTCCAGTTCTTCGACCGACGAGACTTGAAACATCCTGGCGCGCAGCGCGGCCGCATGGGAAAAGCCTTTGCAATACCAACCAAGATGCTTACGCATGCGATGAAACTGGCGTGGTCCCAGGAGTGATTGAAACTGACGCGCATGGTCGAGCAGGACGGCGAATCGCCGATCCAGCGAGACGGGCTCGGGTGGGAGCAACGGACCCGCTTCATGCCCTTCGCGCCACGCCGATGCGCGCGCGCCTTCCTTGCCTTGAAAAAACCAGGGCGCGCCGAGCACGGCGCGCCCGATTAAGACGCCGTCGACACCGGTTTCCCGAACACGCTGCACCGCTTCGTCCAGGCTTTGGACATCGCCATTGCCGAACAGCAACGTCCCCGTGCCTTTGGCCAAGCCCGCCGCTCGTCCGATGGCGGCCCAATCTGCAGCCCCTCGGTACATCTGCTGCAACGTCCGACCATGCAGCGAGATGACGGCCGGCTGTTCTCGTAACAAATGCTCCACCCAGGGCTCCACCGCCACGGTTTCATAGCCCAGCCTTGTCTTCACCGAGAGCGGCAACCGGCGCCGTACGACAGGATTTGCGCCGCGCTGCTCGTTGAGTCTGCGGATGGCTGCGATGCGGGCCGGCTTGAACCCGACGTGTTCCAAGGTTTGTCCGGCCGCCCACTCTTCGAGGCCTCTTCTGGTGGCCTGAATGATGGCACGCGCCAGATCCGGCGTCTTGATGAGCCCGGCTCCGGAACCGGAGGAGGCGACGTTCTTGGACGGACAACCCATATTGATATCGATTCCGTCAAACCCCAGCTCGCAGACCGCATGAGTCGCTTGATAGAACAGGTCGGGATCTTTCCCGTAGAGCTGGGCCACCATCGGACGTTCCATCTCACTATAGATCAGCGTCTCGAGAAGGAATTCAGGACCTCGACAGATGTCGTGCACATGCGTGAACTCCGTAAAGCTGACATCGGGCTTGCCTTGCCGCGCGATGACGGCCCGAAAACTTGCGTCGG
This sequence comes from uncultured bacterium, assembly GCA_965285965.1. GTDB lineage: Bacteria > Nitrospirota > Nitrospiria > Nitrospirales > Nitrospiraceae > Nitrospira_D. The sequence continues at coordinate 2,813 of CBDIWQ010000197.1, forward strand.
TGACGCCGTCCATAGGGGAGAGACCGATAATAGGACGTGGAAGAAGAGGCCAGAAGTTCATGTCAGCTTATGGGCGTCCGTGCGACCGGTTCGTTGGCGAATCGGTAGGCCTCTCGCAGGTCAGAGGCTTCCCGTCCGGCCAACGCGTCACAGTCCGGTGCTTCCTCATGGACAAACGCCAGGAACCGTTCGATTTTGAGGAGAAAAAAATCATAGGAACCATCGAGCGGTCGTGGTTCGCGAAACCAGAATGCCAAGAACCTCGACAACGAAACGGCCCGGTCGGCCAGACCGCGGCAGGTTGCTGGAAACATCGTCTCGACCTCACCGCCCCACTGCAGGATTTCATACGGGAGATAGTCCTGTCGATAGGTGTCTAGATGCTCGTGACAGGCCACGCGGCTGCTCCACTCCGGGCCTGCCGGCTCTGCTCTGCCCGACACCACGCCGGCATACCGTTCGTAGGCGGCTTCAACGGCCTCTCTGGTCGCCGTCGGCACGGGCTCCCTCTTCCGTCCGACATGGCCGGCAGGACGGTCCAGCGGGTGATCCTGAGCGAAGGCCATGAAGCGGCCATATCGCTGGGTAAATCGGCGGAACTCCGTCACGATTAATTCAACCGGCTTGGTATCCACCTCTAACGCAAGACCTTTGAGACAGGTCAGTTCCCGATGACTCAAGACCTGGTCCAGCATCTCGAATAGCACAGGAGGAATTGGCGCACCGTGCGCATCCGTCCAAAGCGGCGGCCATGCACCGTCCCGGCCGGCGGCTGATCGGGAACCCCCCGCCTGACCGGATTCATGAACGGCTAATCCCGCCACATGAATCTCGACCACGCGGTCGAGAGGAAACTCCGCCAAGAATTCATCGACGAACTGCTCCAAGGAGGCCGTGCGCCAGGTGCCACTATACCGGTAGACCGTCCACAAGTGCCCGATGTCCAAGACGAGCCCGCAAGAGGCCTGTTCGGTCACAAGACGGAAAAAAGTTGGAATCGGAATCGTTCCTGCTACAAAGTACGTGAGCGGAGGCAACTCAAGCAGCACTAACGGAGAACCGCCCTTGGCGAGAGGGCACTGCCGATCCAGCAGTTCCTGCACATAGCACGTATTGGCTGCAACGATCTCGGCGCTGCTTTCCGTATAGAGTGGAGGAAGATAGGTGCCGACCGTATAGCCGGCCATATGTTTGGTGGCACATTCATGGTTCATCCAGGCGCTCTGCAGAATCTGAAGGTGGGCTGCGACGTCGATGACCTCTTGCTTGAACAGCGCCTCGTCTTTGGCCCGGGGTTGAGTTAGCCACAACCCTTCGCCATGATAGGTCAACAACCCGGTGGGAACGTGATGACGAACAGCTCCCAAAGCAGCGGAGGCGGCGCGGAACACCTCGAGATAATCCGGAACCAGCTCCTGCTCGTGCAGACTTCCCAGCAAGCCGCCGAGGTCTGGCGAATACACATCGACGGAAAGGCCGAGCCCGTGCCTTTCGACCTGCCGCAGACGTGTGAAAAACTCTGTTTGTGCGGCCCTGGCTCCCGTCATGCGTCTCTCTTTATAGCGGGGGAAAATTGGACTCCAGTGTATGCCTGGAAACCGTGGAATGACAAGACGATGTCTACGCGGCAGGGCGTTCAGGTGGTCTGCTATACTTGCCGTACATCGCGGCGGCTCGGCCCTCATCGGCCGGCAGACAAGGACCCGGCCGACGATGCTGACTGAGAAAGATCGACGCAACCCGCGAGTCCCGGATTACCCAACGACTGTGGTCGCACACATGATGACACCCGGTGTGGTTCAAATCCCTGGTGACGTATCGGTCACCGAAGCCG
>CBDIWQ010000198.1:0-7747 GCA_965285965.1 uncultured bacterium
CGGTTCGTGATGGCTGCCGTAAGAATGTGGAGAGCCGCTTCTCCATATCCTCGATGTCTTTCCACGGATTCCAATGTCCCTTCAAAGGTTCCCACCTGGTCAGTGCGCTCATGATAGGGTCTCCTTAACTTGTTATAAGGTATGTCATGTGCCAGCCATAGCCGACAGCCGGCCTGTTAGCGGTTCAGAAAACAGCAAAAGATATGTGCATGAGAATTCCCATATCAAATTGAGTGCATCACTAATGCCAGGATCGGGAAAGCGAACCGACCGCCGGTCCCCCTTGAAAGTTCCATAGATGGCCGGCCAGTCCGCAAGGCGGGGCGGGCAGTCGAACAGGGACCTGTTGCATAACAGGACAGAGATCCAGGAGACACTGTGGAGACTTTCGCCATAGGGGCGCGCCGTAGGTCTGGTGCTCCAACAGCATCTGTTGAACCGGGCGGGGAATGAAGTAGGACCCTCCCTAGTAGGCTCCGTGGAGCCCGAGGGGGCGCTACCATGAGACACCGTCGAGGACTCCAGGCAGAGTTATGGTGGAGCTTTTTTGTCGTCTTCTGCGATGCTTCGGGTCTGCAGTCGTTTGACGAGTTCCTCGTAGGAATCGGAGCGGATGATCTTGTCGAACTGGCTGCGGTAGTTTTTGACCAGGCTGACGCCGTCGGCAATGATGTCGTAGGCGTACCACCGGCCGTCCTTCTTGATGAGGCGGTAATCCATCGGGATTTCGACTTTGTTCGATGCAAGTTTCGTCCGGACCTCGGCGTACTGGCCTTCGAGCCGTTCGTTGAGATACTGGACCTGCTCTCCCGAATAGTCGTCGATCCTTCCCGCGTATCGATCGGACAGAAATGCCTTGAAGAGGTCTACAAATTCTTTGCGTTGCTCGGGCGTCAGCCGGTTCCACTGAGCGCCCAAGGTCCGCTTGGACATTTCGGCGTAATCGAACCGGCTGGCAATGATCTCCTCCAGCTGGTGGCGCCGCGGCTTGGCTTGTGCGGGGCCTTTCAATGTGGGGTCTTCAAGGATGTGAAACACTTCCGTCAGCGTCGCACGGACCACTTCGGTAGGCGTCTCTGAGGCCGGCTGGACCGCGGCCGATGCGCAGAGCAGCCACAGGTCGCCGATCAGCATGAGCAGGAGCAGGATGCGGGCTGTTTTCACATGCGAGTGGAGCAATGCGGCGCCTCACTGATGCATCGTAGCCGGGATGAGGTCATGCGATCGAGTCAATCCAGGACAAAGGTCACTTTCAGGTCCACGCGATACATACTCACCTTGTCGCTCTCGATGACGACTTGTTGTTCCTTGATCCACGCGCTTTTGATGTTGTGAATGGTCTTCGATGCCCTGGTAATGCCGTTCTGAACAGCGTCCTCAAAGCTCTTTGGAGATTCGCAGCTGATTTCGATGATCTTGGCCACAGACATGATCCGTACTCCTTTCGTGGTTGTCTCGTCTCACACCTTTGGCTGTTCCGGCTACACTTCATGTGAAACTGTGCCTCACGTGAAGTCCACAAGGGGAACCCCCAGCGTTGTCCGGTAGGATTGCTGTAGTGGGCTGGGCTTAGAGGGTTCCTGGAGTTCGTATATTCGTATAAAGGAGTAGCTGAACCACTTCGGCGCCTGTCCAAACTATCCCTCAACGTTGTGCATGATAGAACGTGATGCATGGATTTCCGGATGATCCGAATCGTCTGGCAGGTGAGTCCCCTGTCTCCCTTGAGCGGAGTCCTGCAACTCCCCTTGCCCCACGTCAAGCAGCGCAGGTGGAACGCTATGCCGTGACCCGCTCTGCGGAGGATTGCTGGAGAACGGTTTAAGGAGAAGAGCGGCCTGCGGGCTCATGTGCAACAGATGGCATGTTGGTGAAAGAATAATCACTCCATCAACGGAGACGGCATGGCCAGGCCCCCGATGTCATGTCGGGTGACGGATCTCTGTCAGGCACGCGCTGCATGGTGCCTGGCTGCATGTTCGGGTGCCATGCTCGATATTCAGCGGCTTGGGGGCCGCCACCTTCATGGTGAGAGCATCGATGTTTATGCCCTCGTGTGATATCTGCTTGACTCCCTAAATCGGCGGGATCTGACTGAGAATTTCGCGCTCTGCCTCGAGCCAATCGTCGAGGGCATAACCGTGCCGGTAGCTGCGCTCGCTGAAGAGTTCATAAGCCCGTTTCGCGATCACCATCTGCAGGTCATCGCAAGGGGACACAGGTCGGCTTGCGCGGGTGGCCGGGATAGCCGGGGCGGGAGAACCCTTCACTTTTGGGCTGGCGGAGCCTCGTGTCGTTTTGTGTTTCGTGGGACGGGTCGGTTCGATATTCATGGGGTGTACTCCTTTGTGTGTATTCATGTCTGGCTCATGACCGGAGGGCGACGGTCAGGTGCGCTGGGGAATTGACCTGTGCTGAACTTCCCGGGGCGCCGCGTGAGCGGTCATATTGCCCCTCGCGGATCGGTTCACGAGCACTTGTCGGTCCACATACTCTCCGCAATTCACGCATCGCCAGCCGATGGCGGCTTCACCTGTCTGACTAGGACTGAGCAGATCCGCATACGTGGCGATGATCATCCCTCGGCATCGGCGGCATGGATCTGTGTCCCCGTGCCGTTTCCCGACTCTTTCCTTCGAGAGGCCCGGTTGGTGTACGCGAGTCTGCCTCACCATCGGAATCTCCATTCGTAATGATCAGTAAGCTCAGCAACACCCGTGCCGCGATCGAGGTCTGTCAGATGAGTCTGGAAAAATGAAGCGGGATGACGCGCTTAGCAAGAACGAACGAACCTGAGAGGCATCCAACATGTGATGATATTGTCGTCATTCTCTTATCCAACCTGGTGCAAAGGGCGGCAGCATGGATACCGGAGATATGTCGCCTGTTTTGCTATCGGAGTTGGCGGATCTCTTCGTAATGAGTGGATACGACCTGATAAAGGGCCTGCCGGAGCTCTTCTCCTTCATAGTGGCGATTAGCCAATTTGTGCAGGCGTGAGGCGAGACCCCGGTCGCCGAGCGTGCCGTCCGCCCATTTCGCAAAATCCTCCCGTCGGTCATGATACTCCAACGCCTCCAGGGGCAATGTCGGAATGAGATGGTAGAGTTCGTACAAGCTGGCGGCCTCCAGGCCGAGAAAACCGTTCTCCGTTCGGAAGGCAAACCGTTTTCCCGGCGGCAGCGGCACATCCAGATATTTGTACAAGTGACGGACATGGGGCACGCGTCTGATAGCGGGGCGCATGCGAACGGTCTCCCCGCCACAAAGCAGGGCGCTGCCCATCGGAATTTGGTCGAAGCGCGCATTCTTCAGCCCGGAGATGGCGCAGTGAGCTCTCAACGCGTCTCCGATGCGGCGGTCGCTGAGTCGGGTGAGAAGACAGTGGTGGAGTAAATCCAGCACCGGCTTACCGAGACGATCAGGCCGGTAGGACACGAAGGCCCATCCGCCGGCGTCGAGCATCGGACGAACGAGCGATGTGATCTCGCTCCCTTCACATAAGAATCCCTGGGCCTCGTCCAATACGATCCAATGAGGACGAAATTTGGATTCGCGCATCGGGCGCAAGGCGCGGATCAAGTCCGCAACGTACTGGTTTCGCATCGTCACCGGATATTGACTCAAATCCAGCACCAGAGACACGCCTCCCGCTTCCAGGAGCGACACCACGGCGGTGGCGGGCGGGAGCGTCGCTCGGTCTCCGCTGACCGACACGAACCGGGGCAAGACGCGCAGCCCGCGAAAGTCTCCTTCAGGATCGATCAGGAGGACCTGATACTCCTCATGATGGAGTCCTTCTGCAATAAGGCCGACCATCCATGACTTGCCGGTCGCCGAGTTGCCAAACACACCGAGATTCCGCCCCGCCAAGTGTGCGGCCGGGATGCTGACCGCCGTGCCGGAGTCCGTCTGTCCCAGTAAGATCGGCCGGTCACGTTTGAGGGGAATATCCAGGAATTGCCCGCCCAGTGGATACTGTTTGAGTATTTCGAGCACGCCTTGGGGCCCCGGAGCGGTGGCCAGCACATCACACAACTGGATGACGGCGGGCACGGCGTCAGCGACGGCCACTGAGACTTCCGCCAACGTCAACATCGACAGGTCATTTTCACCGTCGCCGAAGGCGGCAAGGTTTCTGGGAGAAAGGCCGCAAAGGGTCAGCAAGCGTTCCAGTCCGGCTCCTTTGGTCGCTCCGGGTGGCAACACCATGACAGCGCTTTTGTTGTATTCGATCGAGGTGCTGCCGCCATAAGCGCTGAGGATTCGCCACAGCGCCTGGTCATGTGGCGTCCAGGTGGCCGCGATGGCGAGGCCCCGTTCGAATGGAATGCCAGCCTCTTCAATGGCTTTGAGCAATCGTGCATCCAGCTGGCCGAATGGCAGATACGTTTCCCCGCTGGCCGTATGTGTCAGGACGGCACCGTTTTCCCACACGATGCCCGCAAGGAGATCACCCAGACCACCAAGCGCGACCGTCTCAAAGCGCCGTCCCGTCACTAGAAACAGCATGTGGCCGCTGGCACGACATTGCTCAAGCGCGGCTTCCACTTCAGGTGGCACACGGCCATCGACAGCGAGAGTGCCGTCGTAGTCAAACGCCATGACTCGGCGATACATAATCAGAAGGCAAGGCTGAGCCTCATGATGAGGGCTCGACCTCTGGCCGCATCCTTTCTATCTAAATTTCGGCGGGATCCGGTGGGCACTGATCGCCTTCATGACATCTTTGCAGGAAATAGCCCGGGGCTTCTGCCCCCGTCACCTCTCCCGCAAGGAGGACCAAATCGTTGATGGCGACCATGCCCTGAACCACGCCATCATCAACCACGACTGGCAGCCGCCGGACTCGCTCCCGTTTCATCGTGTCAAGGGCGGTGTGGACGTCATCGGACATCCGTCAGGTGTACGCCTTCCCAGTCACGGTTTCCCAGACGGTGATTTCCGACGGAGGCTTGTTCTTGGTGGCCGTGGCTGCAGATATCACAATCCGTGATCATACTCACCACCTGACTCCGTACATTCAGGACAGGAAGGGCTCCGCAGTCGCTGTCCCCATCATTTTGGCGGCGTCAGCGAGGTTGGTTTCAGGGCCGCAACATTGCACATCGCTGGTCATGTTGTCTTGAGCTTTCATGGGAATACTCCTTTCCCGGTAACAACCGGTGTTGTGACGGGTGGGTCAGAGCCAACGGTGTAGGCTCAAGGACCTTTTCAGGAAGGATATATCCATCCCTGGCAAGAAGAGGGCCGCGCGATGCCGCGACGAAGGGAAACGCAAGTCGTTGAAAACGTCGGCTTGAACAGAATTGATGACGTTGAAAACAAGTGGCTGTGAGGAAATCCGCGACAGAGGTCGTCTTCCTGCTGTGGCGAAAGTCGCTCGAAGGTTCAGGATGCGACGCCCTGTGCGTTCCTTCGTCTTACTAGGGCATCAACTCCGGATCCCATCTTTGTGGGAGAGTACTCAGCAAATCGGAGATTGTGAGTACCTGACCACCACGGCCTTCGGCGGCATTCCCATTGCTCATGTTCCTCGGGGAGAGAATGTCCGGCCAACGAACCGTCATTCTTATGGCACAGGCATGAGGTCAATGGATGTGAACGATGCGACATACCAACGGCGATCGCCGCCATCGTGCGTCGTCGACTGCGTCACCCTGCACGAAAACGCACTCCAAGCCCACAAGGACGAGATACACAGATTGGCGTTTCATCATCGGGCGCCGGCCATCGTGGGGGCGGGGTGGGATCCCGGCGCATTGTCGGTGTTTCGTTCGTGGATGGCTCTGCTGACGCCGGGGGGATCGACGAAGACGCGGCATCACACAGGCCTTAGCCTCCGCCACACCACGATGGCCCGGAGCGTGAGTGGGGTACAAGACGCCCTCTGTGCAGAGATACAGGCTGCCGCTGGGCGATTACAGCGGTATGTCTATGTTCAGTTGGAGCAGGAGGCCGATGCGGAGAAGATCACTCAGGCGATTCGCGCCGACCCGCTCTTTCTCGGAGAAGACACGCAAGTTTTTGCCGTTGACAGTCTCGCGGAATTGGAACAAGAAGGGCGCGGAGTGGTTCTGGATCGACGAGGTCCTTCCGGAAGACTCCAGCATCATCATTTTCTGCTGGAGGCTCGAATCGACGACTCTGTGCTGACCGCTCAATTGATGCTCGCATCGGCCCGTGCGTTGCCGGCTCTGGAGCCGGGGGCCTACGTCCTATCGGATCTGCCACTCCGTGCCCTGTGGGGCGAACAGGCAGAGAGGCCGAACGAGACTGGCTTTGAAGTTCCGGATGAGCCGTAGTAAGCGGAGAAGAGGTAACACGTGCAAATCGCACTGACCGGCGACGTGATGCTCGGACGCCTGGTGGATGAGCATGTCATCCGGAACAGATCCGTCCTGCCGCAAGCTCTTTGGGGTGATGTGCTTCCTCTCATGCTGGCGGCCGATTGCCGGCTCATCAACTTGGAATGTGTGATCAGCAGTGTGGGAGAGGAATGGCATGCGACGACCAAACCGTTTCACTTTCGCGCTCATCCTCGGGCGATCGAGTTTCTCCAAGCGGCCAAGATCGACGGGGTTACGCTCGCCAATAACCATGTGCTGGATTATGGCTCGGCGGCATTGCTGGATTGCCTCACACTGCTCGACCGGACGGGCATCAAGCGAACCGGCGCCGGCGCGACATTGGAGGAAGCCTGCATTCCCGCCATCTTCAGATTGTCGCAAGGCCGTGTGGCGGTCGTCGCACTCACGGATAATGAGCCGGAGTGGGAAGCAACTGGTACCGAGCCAGGCGTGAATTACGTGGCCTACAACGGTCGGGGGCTGGTGGAGCCCTATCGGTCTCGCATGGGGCAGCTGCTGTCGTCGGCACGACGGCAAGCGGATGTGGTGATCGTCAGCGCCCATGTGGGACGCAACTGGGGTGCGCCGTCAAGGGCCATGCAAGCGCTGGCTTACGATCTTCTCGACATGGGAGCCGGCCTCTACTGGGGTCATTCCAATCACACGGCGCAGGGAATCGAGATCTATAAAAGGAAAGCCATCCTCTACTCGACCGGCGATTGTGTGGACGACTATATGGTGGATGAGGAGGAGCGCAATGACCTCTCGTTCTTGTTTGTGTTGGAAGCGGAGGCAAACCGGATCGGCCGGATCTACCTGTATCCCGTCCGGATTGAAGATTTCGGAGTTCGGTTGGCCAATGAGCGGGAATGGCAGTTCCTCCAGCGAAACATGCAGGCCAACTGCAAAGCCTTTGGGACGATTATGGATATGGACGGGCAGGTTGGAACTATCAGCGTGAAGTGACCGGCGGGGATTTCACAGTCGCCGCTCTTCCCAGCGTTTGAAGGAACAGACTGGCCATGACGGTGTGGTCACCGGCTTGGAGACTGTCCTATCGATACAATTTGCGAAGGACATCTCGGGAATGGCCCGGGTAGCGAACAGGGAGGGGCATCGGACGTGCCAAGAGAAGTCGTGATCTTTGCGGGCACATCGAACCCTGAGTTGGCGGCTGCGATCGCGGCGGAACTGGGCATGTGTCCGGGCGCCTGCGCGATCGAGCGATTCCCCGACGGAGAGACTTCTGTCCGGCTCCTGGAGTCGGTCCGGCGAAAGGAAGTCTTTCTCATGCAGCCATTGTCGCCTCCCGTCAACGACCATCTCGTTGAGATGCTGGCCTTGGCGGATGCCTCTCGGCGGGCTGCGGCCGCGCGCATCACGGCGGTGATGCCCTA
>CBDIWQ010000199.1:0-5944 GCA_965285965.1 uncultured bacterium
GATCTTTTGCTGGAGCTCGGTATCCTTGATGATGTCTTGGAGTTTCTCGGCCAGCTTGTCGTTCCCATCCGCCTTCGCGAGCAAGGCGGAGAGCTGCTTGCGGATTTCCACGAGCTTGCGCAGCGGCTCGACCTGATTGGCGACTTGCTCCGGCCCGAAATCGTCGATGCTGTTGAACTTCAGCTCCACGCCCATTTTGGAGTCGTCGTTCGTCAACTTGTTGTCGACCTTGTAGGCCAGCCGAGGGGCCATCCCTTTCATGACATCGTCGAAATTATCCCGGTCGATGTCGACGAACTTGCGCTTGGGATCCTTCAGATTCGGCAGGGGCTGTTCAGGGTTGCCGGAAAGATCGGCCATGATGCCCATCACGAAGGGCAATTCCTTCATTTCAATGGCGCCGCCGGTTTCCACGTCATAGGTAATCTGCACGCGCGGCGGTCTGATACGATCCAGCTTATGTTGGGTACTTTCCTTTCCCATGCGAATCCTCCATTCCAGTTAAGACGGCTGCATCACGTTCGAGTCCCGGACCGAACCTGTTCTCAGTGAGCAGATCCCCGCGCGCTCATGATGAGCGTTCTTCCTTGATGCCCAAGGTTTCACGGACGCCTCCGAGCACGGAGTCGTCTTTGATCACTTCGCGGAGCCATTCCTCCAACGGCATCTCGCCCCAGCGGGCCGCCCGTTGCACCAGATACGAGATCGGGCTGTGCGGCTCGGTTTTCCGGAAAAACTCTGCGACCGCGGCCAAACGACGCAGGGCGTCGGACCGATCGTGCGGCTCGATGCCGCCGGGAAATGCCCTGGCGGGAGGAGCCGTCCCGAGCGCCTCTGTTTGTTCGGCTCCCGCCCCGGGAGGTTCTACGGCGCCCAGTCCGACGCCGCCTTTTTTCTTCACGATGCTGTTCATCAACGAGCGGCATTCCCCGATGGCCTCTCTCACGGCCCGAAGACTGGGCGCCGCCTCTCCGTACTTCTCGTCAAGCACCCGGTCGAGCTGCTCATAGGCCTCCCAAGACTCTGAAAGCTGCTCCAAGAGCGCGGTGCAATGCGCCAGCGGCGTTCCGGCCACCGCCTTGTCGAATTTTTCCCCTTCGAGTTTCCCCTCCTGCAAGGCTTCTTCGAGTTGCCGGCGCTTCTCGGTGTCACCGGCGGCGGCCCGGCGGAGATTCTCGATGTCTTGGGACTCTTTCCAATGGACGAAGGTATAGGCCGTCCCGTCGCTCGCCCGCACCAGCGGCACCGTGTTCATGGCGAAGGGAAGCAGCTTGTTGAGCGCCTCCAGCTTGCCGGAGCGATACTCGAGGTCGCCGTCTTCAATCGCCGGATACAAGCCGTCCCAATATTTCGTATGCAGGCCTTCCAGGATCTTGAGCCCGTCCCGCAGACCGGCGAAGCCATGGCGCTTGACGAGCGCCTCAACCAACCAGGCCGCAACCTGTAAGTCCTTACTGTGGCCGGTCAGAATGGTGGTGGCCAACTGAATCGCCTTGGGCCAGTCGGCGACTTTCGCGTCTCGTTTCCAGTCTCCCTGGCTGAGCGCCTCCTCTTCCCGGCGTGCTTCCTTCAGAAGGTCGTATTCCTTGCTGTCGCGCACGTCCTTGCCTGCGGGCTTCTCGCCTGCGATCGGCTGGAGGATGGCGCCAATATCGACTTGTTCGGTTGCCATAGCCTGCTCGGTCTCTTCCGGACGATCTATGCCCGCTGAAATGCGAGGTCGCGGATTTCTAAAATACTCAATTCACTGCCATCGACCAGGAACGTCTTTTGGCCCACTCCGCCCGCCAGCCCGTCGCCCAGCGTTCGCCAATCCGTGATTTTTCCAAGGCGCAGCTGGTCATCGTCTTCGCGGCACGAACCCGCGTAGAGCACGGGCAGGAACACGTCTCCTGACGGTCCCTCACCGACTTCAATCGTCGCCGGGGTCCAGAGGAGGTCGCGCAGCTGTTTGGGTTGCGGAATGGTCATCTTCGTGATCTGCTCATACGGCAGCCAGACATAACTGTCCCGGAGATACACTTCAAGAATGGGGCCTAAGCGATCGTCTGAATCGCGAAACTCCGTAAACGGTTTTCCGTTCACGATGCCCTGCAACGTGCTTCCGGTTGCGGCTTGTTCAAGGAGGGCCTTGGCCTCTTCCGTCTGCTGCCCGCGCAATCGATGGCCGGCCTCCAGCACATGGGAGACCCATGGCGGCGGCTCCAGCAGGAACGCGGGTTTGAGGCCCTCGGAAAACCAACGCTGACGGGCCTTGTCGGCTTTCAGTAACTGCCGGTAGATTTCGACTCCGATCCCGGCGCTTTCGCTTTGCAGTCCGATCACGTCGAGCTGGCGCTCGGCCCGCTCGTACTCGCCGGCAAAACAGAGCACCTCGAAAAGAAAGGTACGGAGACGGGTATCGGTGGGATGGCTTTTGACTGCTTGGTTCAGCTCGGCGATCGCAGCTGAAAGCTGGTTGGCGTCAAGGAATTCTTTAGCCCTCACAGCACCTCCAAGCAGGACCTCGTAGAGGCGGCATCCTACGAAACCCATCTATAAAAGGCAATACCGCGGAGAGAGCCGGTACGGAATACCGGTCTGGGAATCGGCCTGTTTCAGGCGAGGGCCGGTCAGATGGATTCCGAACGTCCAGACGTTCGTCACTCGTCATCGGCCCCGGCGATCCTTCACACACCATACCCGTCAACCGTCCCGTCAAGTACAGGAACGAGCACGGCTTTCAACCGATCGAGTCGAGATAGCGTTTCAGAGAGACGGCTCCGCGATCCGCGTCAGGGTCCCCGTTGCGTCCTGCCGGCTCTTGTTGGGCAGCCGCTTGAGGCCGCCACTCGTACCATGCGTCGTCTTGCACGTCGGGAGACACGATGAACCTGGTAAGATTCGGCGACGATCGCCCGAACGACAGCAGCAGGCACGGTTCGGCCTTGGACGGGGCCCGATTCCAAAATGCCATCAGCGCGGGCCATATCCCCTTCCTTCCATCATGCATTCGTGCATGGAGGCCGAGCCAAAATGAAAGGTCATAGGTCTCGGCCGTTCCCCTCTGCGCCAGCGGAAGCTTGAGTCCCCAGCCGCCCTCCAAGCCGGTCCGTTTCCCCATGGGGTGCAGATATGCGGCCTGTTCAGAAACGACACCATGATGTTCCGGATGGCCGGCTGCGCCGCACAGACGATGCCGGAATTCTCCGGTGGTGGTCTGAGCCAAGTACGCCTCAAACGCGGATTCCATCGAGGCAGCGCTGTCGACCTCAGCAGGCAGCGCCGCCACCTTGGCCCGAAAGGCATCCCAGTCGAGGTCTGCACGGAGCTGCTGGAGAAGTTGCCGGGCCTGTGAAAGAAATCGGCGGCATCCGAGCGGGATCAGCCAGGGAGCCGCTAAGAGAGGACCCCGCTCAAGGAGCAGAAAGCACAAAAATGGAAAGGAGCGCCCCGCCTGGTCGCGGCTGGCAAAGACCGCCCCGCACACCACACGGCCGTTGCCTTCCGGCACGAACAGAAAGTCCCAGATGTCCGCCTCTTCGAGCAGCGCAGGCCAGTCGGAGCCGGACTGCGCTTTGGCATATTGCACCCCCCGCTCGAACCACTCGTCGAGCAAGCGCAATTCCGGCCCGGCCGCGTGGAGGCGAAGGAATTCTCGGGAAACCGGCAGCTTGCCGTAATATCCGCAGACCGGCGCACTCATCCCTGGCCTTTAGAGATGTTCGACACAGCGCACCTGTTCAAACACGCCCGGGCGGAATGGATTCTTGAATCCCCGGGCCCGGAGGTCGTACTGCACCTGGACCTGTCGTCCGTCCGCAGTCAGCAGGTCCCACTGCACGCGATACTGCGTATCTCCGGCGCCCGGCACCAGTTGCCCTGCCTGAATCAACCGGAAGAGGCCCCACCAGTCCTTATATTCTTTGGTCACCCAGGCACTGCCGACTTGCACTTGAAGCACCGCCCCCGTCGCCGGCGTCGTCCCGGGCCATTTCAACTCATGCCATTCTTGCGGCTCCATACGGTACCGCAACGCCTGTCCGCCGATGTCCAACCGGATCTCGCTGACGGACTTGCTGACACCGCCTTGCGGAGGATAGGGATACAGTTCAAACACCGCGCCCGCGTCAGAACTGCCTTTCGGGAACAGGCTTTCGGACAAGAACCGCGCATGCTGCAGAGACCGGAGAAAGTCGGTGGAGAAGGTCATGCCCACGCCCGACCACTGTCTGGGCTCCCACCGCTCCAGGCCTTCGTCAATGAACGGCTTGAGTTCCGACTGATAGTATTTCCACAAGACCCCGTTGTCGGGGTGAAACAGTTCCGCCAGATCGGAAAGCGGCGCATCGCCTCCACCGGTGCGGAACGGGAAGCGCCCTTCCACGTTCCGCTGGCATGCCGGGTAGATATCCGCTTCCCATCGCTTGGACGCTTCGGCCTTGGCGCGTTCCAACACCCCGCGGACGGCGATCATCCACGGCTCCACGAGCAGCGGAGAGACGGCTTCGATCGACTCCGGATCGAGCTTCTGCAGCATGGTGTCGGTATTTTTCATCGCCTGGAACACGTCGTTCGGCTCACCCGCCACGATACTCTTGGCCATGGCTTTCGTGTCACCGGGAGGACCCTCGGCCCGCAGGATCGGCCTCAGCGTTTGGTGCACCTTCCGCAATTCCGTCAAATACCGGATCAGCGGGGCGTCCTCTTTCGAATCCTTGGACGCGGCGACCAGGTAATGGATGGACTGAAACCGGCGCGAGACCGATCCGGCGAAATCGCTCGGATCGCCCAGGCGGCGCATGAGGTCCTCGGCGTCTTTGGGCGCAGGCAGCGACTCGGGCGGCGCCCCCTCCATTCCCAGCCCCTTTTTGACTTTGTCGAGGAGACCGGCCACGGATTCCTGTAGCTGCGCCATTCCCACCGGCTCGGGCACCGTATTGCGATCCACGGCTTCGAAGAGACGAAACAACGGGGAATCCGCCTGCGCCAGTGCCCCGAGCACTTCCTCGCTATTCGCCGGGGTGACGGCTTGTCGAATCCGTAACGATCGAAGAAATTCGCGCCAATGCCGGACATAATCCTGGAAGTAGAGTCGTTTGATGCCTTTGTCGAGTTCCGCCCGTCCGACCTCCGGCTCGCCGATGACCCATCCTTCCTCCGCCGCTTCCTCGAGCACTTTGGCAACGCTCGCCTGAAACGGCCCCCGCCATCCGGCCAGCGTGAACACGCCGGGAATCGTGTAGTCGCTCACCAGGCTTCCCTGTTGGCTCCCTTGGAGCACCGACTCCAGGCTGAACGGCTTGGCGAGATCCTGGGCTTCACGGCGGCTCAGGGCATAAATGCGCTGTACGCGTGGAACCTGGCGCAGTTTCTGCTGGGCCTCCTCGACGAGACGCCCGTTCAATGCCTGACGCGTCGCGGCCTCCCGCGCGAGAGAGTAACTGTAGAGCGCCATTTGCCGCTCGACCGTCTCCCGCACCTCTTGTGATACCTCCCGATCAGGAGCCAGCCGTTTCAATTTCTCCCGCCAATAGTCGGCCAGCCAGCGATGCAGATAGGCCGGTTTCAGATGCATCGCGTCACCCAGCATGATGTAGGCTTTGAGGAGCGAGTAGTCGTCGTCATACTCCCGGGGTGGTCCGCTTCCTCCTCCCTCTCCGGTCGCGAACCTGGCCAGTTCCGCCTCCATATCGCGCTTCGTCACACTCAAAAACTGACGCGTAAACTGCCGCAGATAGAATTCCTGGACGTCCTCATGAAGGCGGGAGCCTTGATAGAAGGCCGCCAACCGCAGCGGCACCCCGTCCCGCTGATGACGGAGGATGTCCTCCAACTGCCCGCCCAGGGACCCGATAAATTCCACATTCTTCTCTAAGCGGCTGTCGTCCAACCCCGCCTCCGGCGCGTGCAGCGCGGAGGACAGCACCCCGTTCAGCATCTGTTTATTGCCGATGAACGACAC
>CBDIWQ010000200.1:0-14242 GCA_965285965.1 uncultured bacterium
CGGAGGTGGCGTTATCGCATCCGTACTTGTCATTGACGATGATTCACAAACCCAACTCCTCCTACCGGGAGATTCTAGAAGCGAGGGCACGTCATACGGCAGGCAAGCCATGGACGCAAGGCCTTCACATCGTCCAGATGGCTGCTCCGGATCTGGTCATTACGGATGGTTGATGCCTGAGACGGACGGACTTGAGGTCACGACGGCTTTGCATCGTGGCTTCCCAGCAACCCGAATGATTGCGTTGTCAGAAGGCATGGCCGATATGAATTGTCTTCCTGTCGCCGTGGAACTGGGGGCCCATCGCACACTGATAAAAACCACTCACCTTGAGCGATTTACGTAGCGCGATACGGCAGGAATGCGCATCGCGTCAGGCCATGTAGGAGACGACGAACACAGGAGTAAACCATGACCCGAAGCAGAATCGTGCATACGCAGCGACACTGTTCCGTGTGTCAAACGAGCCATCAGGCCCCCATCTGGCTGTATCAGGAAGAAGCGGGAGAGCGCCGATATATCTGCCTGGAAACCTACCTGGACCGGCCTTCCGAACAAGAGATGTGGCGGCGTTTGTATGAGCCGGACTAAAGATCGCCTTGCGCCCGCCATAGTCGTGCTCACCCACCGAAGATCATCAGTATGTCAGTGATGAACGGAATACAAGTGGATGTGGAGACGCCTGTGGTGATTCTGACGGGAGCCAGCACTGAAAAGGTGGAGAAGCAAGCACTGGAGGTGGGTTCTTCCTCCATCGCCTTGGGGAAACCCTACGGCGTGTTCTGTTTCCTCATGATTCTTCGTCACGACGACCAGTAAAGGTCGCGTCGGCTCAGCGGGGTACTGCCTCTCCTTCATCCCCTAAGCCGGTCGGTTGGATGAAAGCTAGATAACCGTGTAAGCGCTGGGCATCCTGAGGCTTAAGCGTAATAAACTCTACGCCAAACTGTTCACCCGCGGTCCAGCGCACAGGCGCAAGGCCCACTTCGATAGGCGGCTGGTTCTCGGCAGGAAATAGGAGCACGCGAAGATAGTCCCCTTTTTTCACTGGTGAGGTGCCGAGAATCGCGCATCCGCCGCGTGACAGATTGATCGCCGTCCCGTTCCAATCCGGACCACCGAGCGAATAGAGACACGGTATCTCCACAGTGACGCGATGAAATCGACGCGTGATCATAGCCCTGCTGAAAGAATCTTGGATTTTCAGAGCAGGATTTGGTTCGTCACTGGCCATAGGAGTGTGGTTCCGTATCCATAATATGGTATGCGCTAAGCTGAATGGAGCCTTATCCACATCGTGATGAGCTCATCTCACTCCCAACAATGCCAGAAAGTCATGTAATCGCTTGGCGTCGCGAGGAGACATCGACATAAATTCCACGCCGAATTGCGCTATCGTCGACCAGCGCACGACCGCCAGACTCACCTCGATCGGCGATTGGTTTGGCGAAAGGAAAATGAGGACTCGCACATAGTCGCCTCTTTGCACGTGGGCCGTTTTGCGAACGGCACAACCATCTTGAGACAAATCGAAGACCGTCCCATCACAGTCCGAACCATTGTCTTTTGAATACCAACAGGACAACTCAATAGAGAAGCGTGGGGACCGCCGCTCGAGCAAGTCGTACCGTGATGCCTGGACACCGTCATCTATCGTTCCGTCAAATACCATGCAAAAGCCTTTCTATTTCCGGAGGATCATCTGCATTGAACATAGTCGGCCTCGAGGCAGCCAAACACCTGGCGGATCGGCCAGGGGGCCATTTGTCATGGGGTTTGGCCCATCACTCTGGAAGTGCAGAACCTCTTGAGCGCGTGTGAAAACATACATGGGATTTTGGCAGGGGCGACCCATATCCAGATGTATAAGGCCTGGTTGACACTGCTTTTTCCTTTTACAGCTCGACTCTGAACCTAGGGCCTTTCCTAGGTATGTCCTAACGCTAATCCACATATGCTGCCGTCCTAGAAGCTCAACAGCAGGGAGGACACCATGGGCACCATCCCCGAGCAGAAGCTGGTATTGTCAGCGGACGAAAGGAAGGTTGACGTACAGGACGGGATGAATAAGAAGATAGACCGCTCGCGCGACGTCCCCATTCCTGAAGACGTCGCAGCCGCCATCGAGTGGTCACACCTCGGCGGCGATTGAGTGGAATGCCGTTCCGCGTCGAGCGAGCGGGATCATTCCATCTAATCCCTTCCCGCCGGTCATCCCGGTCCCCACAAGGGCACACCTCACGGTGCATTGCAACGCCGCCGGAGGATCCTATCCCACTCATCAATCATTCAAAACACAAACTCATTGCATCCGCATCCCATCCGCCCGCATCTCATACGGGTAAGCGTGAAGTGACGGGCTTTATAAATCTCAAAGATCTCTTCCGGTCAAAGAGACGACATGTAACCAGCGTCCCATACGGCTTGTGCTCGATGCGCCACTTCAGTGATTCAGCCCTGAGCGAAACCATATCGATCGAGGAACGGTTTTCACGAAATTGTACCTTCGACATCCTGCTCCTCAAGCACATTAGGTGGGATCTTCCCTCCGGCTCCGTCACGAACTGGCTCTCTTCATAGATTTGCGGAAGTCGTCCGATCCTTCTGCGAAAGTCCACCTCCTGCAACGTCAAAGTGCTGTCCGCTCATGCCGTCCGGCTATGCGTGCGATTCAGCCCTTGAGCGAAGCCATATCGATCGAGAAGCGGTATTTCACATCAGCCTTGAGCAGCCTGTCGTAAGCTTCGTTGACCTTCTGAATGGAGATGACTTCGACATCGGCGGTGATGTGATGTGTCCCACAAAAATCGAGCATTTCCTGGGTTTCTCGGACGCCGCCGATGCTTGAGCCGGAGAAGCTGCGGCGCCCCATGATGAGTCCGAATGCCGCAACGCCCAGGGGCTTCTCGGGCGCCCCGACAAGCGTGATGTTGCCGTCGCGGCGAAGCAGATTGATATACGCGTTGATGTCGTGATCGGCGGAGACGGTGTCGAGGATGAAGTCGAAGCTGCCCGCGTGCTTCTTCATCTCGTCGCTGTTGGCCGAGACGACCACTTCATCGGCACCAAGGCGCATGGCGTCTTCCTTCTTCTTGGGTGAATGCGTGAAGACGACCACGTGGCCTCCGAGCGCATGAGCGAACTTCACGCCCATGTGGCCCAGTCCGCCGAGCCCGACGATCCCGACCTTCTTGCCCTTCGCGACGCCCCAATGGCGCAGGGGCGAGTACGTGGTGATGCCGGCGCACAACAGCGGCGCGGCTCCGGCGAGATCGAGATTGGAAGGAACTCGCAGGACAAACCGTTCGTCCACCACGATGCTGTCAGAGTATCCACCATAGGTCACGCCTCCCAGACGTTTATCCGGGAAGTTATAGGTCAGGGTCACGTTCGGGCAGAACTGCTCAAGGCCCGCTTTGCATTCCCGGCAGGTCCCGTCCGAATCCACCATACAGCCGACCGCGGCGAGATCGCCCGCCTTGTACGCTGTCACCGCCGAGCCCACCTTCGTGACGCGGCCGACGATTTCATGGCCGGGGACAATCGGGTACACCGTGGGCATGAAGCCGCCCCACTCGTTACGCACCTGATGGAGGTCCGAATGGCAGATGCCACAGAAGAGGATGTCAATTTGGACGTCCCGTTCGGTCGGCTCGCGCCGGGCGATCGTCGTGGAGGCGAGCGGTGATGTCGCACTGTCAGCGGCATAAGCCTTTGCGTGATACATGACTCACCTCCGTACGGTCAGCGGTTGATCAGATATGACGCCAATCGATCCGGCTACCAGTGTATGGCAGCAGTAGAGTGCACTGCGCAATTGTGGCAACCCCTGGCTCCAGTAGTGATTATCAGAGCCGATGCGTCGCATGCTTGTGAAGCTAAGAGCGGCCTGGTTGACGCATCAACAATGGCGAGCCGTGAACGCGTTCTGTGAACGTCCCAGGCAGCGGCAACGGCGATACTAGGACTTTGCCTGGCCGATACGTTCCACCAACAGTTCCATCGTCGTCCAGTGTCATCCTCTCGAAACCATAGCGCCGGTCGTCCGACTCAAAGACTCCCCGCCGACAGCCACCAACGGCTCTGTTGCTCAAGTCGCCTGCGACTTATCCCAATGACGTCCATACCTTCGGACACCTTGTCTGAACCAGGACAGCATGTCCGGTTTTTCTCCTCTTCAGCGCTCGACTGTCACCGCTAAACGGTTCGTGTCCATAGTGTTTCTTCGAATAGTGACCCGCCATCCATACGGTCCGTCCTTTGCAGAATCGGAGGGCAACGCTTCTCACGGAGGTCGTACGCCAATGACACGGAAGAAAGAGCCGGAGAACAAACCGGAAGTGCGCGACGCCGATGATGTCATTCGGAGTTATTACGAAGGCACGCCGGAAGGCGCCTTCCGGGAGGATGGAACGGAGCCGGTGTCGTCGGTGCGGGAAGACCGTCAGCAAGATGCCGCTCGTTCAGCGGAACTCTCAGGGGGCGACGTGGATGCCGCACCGGATCAGGGGAATACGGGTGAAGAGGCCGTAGGCGGCTCGACTCCGACCCCTGACCAGGACATTGTCGATGAGATCGGCAAAGCCGCGGGCGTCATGTATCAGGACAACGAACCTCTTAAGTTCGATGACAAGATCGCTGAGCGTGATGAACAGCGCTGGGAACTGAACCCGGCCTCTTCGGAAGACTATCAGGAGCGGACTGGCGAAGAAGCACGGTTACCGTCTGCGCCTGGTGCAACCGACCGGAAGCCGTCGTCAGAGACACGATCAGAGAAGCCGAAATCGAAGAAGGCAGCGGGCGGCCGCAAAGCCGCCAGGGGCCGTCCCCCCAGTTGACAGGACACCGCCAAGGCAGCAATCGGACAGCACACGGCATGACGATTCTGCTCGGTGGCCTGCATGTCGACATGCCGGACAGCCGTGCCGGCGTTTCTTTGAAGCCCTTTGAGCCAGTGACAGCCGAGCGGACGATGCGATCGCATAACCGCTGATGCGCCGAAGAAGGAAACGGTGACTGTGGAGGTACATCCGGAGACGGAACGCGTGGACAACGCACCGCGGACGATCGCCATCCTGCGCGCCTTGCATTTGGGCGACCTCCTCTGCGCCGTGCCGGCCTGGCGCGCATTGCGATGTGCCTATCCGCGGGCGCACATCGCCCTGATCGGCTTACCGTGGGCCCGGGAATTCGTGTCCCGGTTCCATCGGTATTTCGATGAGTTTATCGAGTTCCCGGGGTATCCCGGCCTGCCGGAACGGGAGCCCCTTCTCAGCCGTCTTCCACAGTTTTTTGCCGCCATGCAGGCACGCCGGTTTGACCGGCTCATCCAGATGCAAGGCAACGGACGGTATACGAACGGGATCGTCTTTTCCTGCGGCGCCGGGAGGGCGGCCGGCTTCTATGCTGCACCGGAGGCCTGCCCGGATCCTGAATGCTTCCTCCCTTATCCGGATGACGTACCGGAAATCCGCCGGCATCTGCGGCTCATGGGACATCTCGGCATTCCCCCTCAGGGTGAACAGCTGGAGTTTCCCCTCACCGGAGAAGACGAATCCGCTCTCCGCGGCCTGGAGGAAGCGGCTGAATTGACACCCGGAGCCTACGTGTGCCTGCATGCGGGCGGCCGCCGGCCCGCGCATCGATGGATGCCGGAGCGGTTCGCCTCGGTGGCCGACCGCTTGGCCGCCACCGGTTTGCAGATCGTCTTGACGGGCACCGCACAGGAACAGGCCCTCGGCGACGCCGTCATGCAAGCCATGCGGAGCCGTCCGGTCAATCTCATCGGACGCACCAACCTGGGCGCGCTTGGCGTGCTGCTCAGCCGCACCCGACTGCTGATATCCAACGATACCGGTGTATCCCATATCGCCGCCGCGCTCCGGGTTCCGAGCCTCATTGTGTGCATCGGCTCGAATCCCCTCCGGTGGAGCCCCTTGGATGGCCGCCTCCATCGTGTGCTCGTCGGCCGAGACACCTCGGCCGACACGGTGTCGCGGGAAGCGCATTGCATGCTGGACGACGACAGAGACGCAGCCGGAGAGCAGGCCCCCCCCGGCGAACACCGCCGCCGTTCGAACCGGACCTCCGCTGCGCCACAGAAGCGGCGACGACTCCGTGTGCTGACCTGGCATGTCCACGGTAATTACCTGTACTACCTGAGTCAGACACCGCACGAGTTCTTCTTGCCGGTCGGACGACCCGGCCCTGGCTATGCAGGCTGCGCCGCAGGGTTTCCGTGGCCGCCAAACCTCCATGAGGTCCCGCTTACAGAGGTGCGCCACACCGACTTCGATTGCATTCTCTTCCAATCGAGCAGCCAGTATCTGGTCGATCAATACGAATTACTGACGGCCGAGCAGCGCGCACTGCCGCGGCTCTATCTCGAGCATGATCCCCCGCAAGAGCACCCGACCAATACTTTGCATCCGGTAGACGATCCCGACATGCTTCTCGTGCATGTGACGCAATTCAATCGGCTCATGTGGAACAGCCGTCGCACGCCCACCTGCGTGATCGAACATGGCGTCCTGGTGCCTGACGACCTCACCTACACCGGCGAATGGGCCAAGGGCCTGGTGATCGTCAACCATCTCGACCGGCGCGGCCGGCGTTTGGGGGCTGATCTGTTCGAGTACGTCCGAGCCCGTGTCCCGCTGGATCTGGTCGGCATGGATTCACTGCGCTCCGGCGGCTTGGGAGAAATCGGACATGTGGACCTGCCGCAAATGATGTGCCACTACCGGTTCGTCTTTCACCCGATCCGCTATACCAGCCTGGGCCTGGCTCTCTGCGAAGCCATGGCGCTGGGCGTGCCGCCGGTCGCGCTCGCGACCACCGAGATGCCCACGGTGATTCAACAGAATGTCTCCGGCTACCTCGACACCAATGTGGACGCCCTCATCGGTTGGATGCAGCATCTGTTGTCCTGTCCCGAAGAAGCCCACCGCATCAGTGCGGGCGCGAGGCGGGCGGCGCGGGCACGCTTCGGCATTGAACGGTTTGCGCACGAATGGGATGTGATCCTGACGGAGTTCGTGGCGGACCATCAGCGTAGGCAGCGGGCGGCTGCCGGCGTTCACACACACACGGAGGTGCTTCGATGAGCCGGCAGATCGCCTTGATCAGTGAACATGCCTCACCGTTGAGTCTCCTCGGGGGCGTCGATTGCGGCGGCCAAAACCTCTATGTCGGCCAGGTCGCCAAGTCGTTGGCCGGCCTGGGATACGACGTGGACGTCTTCACCCGCCGCGACAGCGACGTCCTGCCGGAAACCGCCGACTGGATGGACGGGGTCCGTATCATCCATGTGCCGGCCGGTCCGGCGCGCTTTGTGCGCAAGGAAGAGCTGCTGCCCTACATGAAGGACTTTACCGACTACATGGTGCGCTTCTGCCGGTATCAGCGGAAGGCCTATGACATGATCCATGCGAACTTTTGGATGTCCGGGCTGGTGGCCGCGGATGTCAAGCGGGCCATGGGCACGCCCTTCGTGATCACCTTTCATGCGTTGGGCCGCGTTCGTCGCCAGCATCAGCGCCAGGCCGACGAATTTCCCGATGAGCGGTTCGCCGTGGAAGACCGCATCATCGCCGAAGCCGACCATATCATTGCGGAGGCCCCTCAGGACGAGGAGGATCTGATCCGTCTGTATAACGCCGATCCCTCCAAGATCACGATCGTGCCCTGCGGGTTTGACCCCGCGGAACTGTGGCCCATCAGCAAGCCGCTCGCCCGCATTTCGCTCGGCTTGCGGCCGGATGAGCGCGTGATTTTGCACATCGGCCGCCTCGTGCCGCGCAAAGGGATCGATAACGTCGTGCGCGGATTCGCGGGGTTCGTGCATCGGCATCGGTCCCCGGCGCGGCTGCTCATCGTCGGGGGCGACTCCGATGACCCCGATCCGCGGTTCACGCCGGAAATCGCCCGCTTGCGCCGGATCGCGATCGAAGAAGGCGTCGAGGCGCACATCACCTTCGTTGGACGGAGGGGACGCGATCAGCTCAAGTACTATTACAGCGCGGCGGATATTTTCGTCACCACGCCCTGGTATGAGCCCTTTGGGATTACGCCGCTCGAGGCGATGGCCTGCGGCACGCCGGTCATCGGCTCCAACGTGGGCGGCATCAAATTCACCGTCCGGGACAGCGAAACCGGCTACCTGGTTCCGCCGAACGACGCGGAGGCCCTGGCCGACAAGCTGGCGCACCTCTACACGCATCCCAAACTGCTCGGAGTCTTCGGGCGCCAAGCCGTCCAGCGGGTCAATGACCTTTTCACCTGGAAAAAAGTCGCCAAAGGGTTGTCCGAGTTGTATGAGCAGGTGCTGATGGCGACTCAGCCGGAGCGCGCGGCGGAGCCCGATCAACTGGCGATCGTCGATCGCAAGTTCTCCGGCGCCATTGAGGGTCTGCAGGAAACGCAACGCCGCATGAGGGCGCCGCTCACCGAAGCGGCGCGGGTGCTGACGGAGTGTTTCGCCGCGGGCGGAAAGGTCCTCACCTGCGGGGTTCGGGACAGTGCCGCCCAGGCGGCCTATCTCGCGACGTCGTTCGTGCGCGCCGTGCGAACCGGCGGCCCTGCCGGCCTCCCGGCGTTCCATATCAGCGCCCTCGACGACCTGTCGTCCGATGACCCCGATGCCGACTATGCCCTGGCCAGGCGGATCCAGCTGTTAGGACAGCCGGGCGACGTGCTGATTGCGATCACTCACGATGAACCGCAAAGCCAGCTGACCCACGCCCTGGCAGCCGCGCAAGAGCGGGAGCTCCGGTCCATTGTCTTTTTGAATCGGGAAAACACCGAGATGGGCCGTGCGTCGGATGTGACCCTGCACGTTCCGAGCGATGACCGCCAGTCTGTGGCGGA
Source organism: uncultured bacterium (assembly GCA_965285965.1). Taxonomy (GTDB): domain Bacteria; phylum Nitrospirota; class Nitrospiria; order Nitrospirales; family Nitrospiraceae; genus Nitrospira_D. Next base: position 8,869 of record CBDIWQ010000200.1, read on the forward strand.
ACTCCATCTCCTCCTGATTCACGTGCTCATCGCGCTCGTGAGCCGGCAGTTGGAGACGAAGGATCGCCTGGCACCCCGCGGACCGGGAGTGCGCGGGATCTGGGAGCTGCCCCGGCGCGGGAAAACGCGGTCGACGCGGCGGGAGCGCGTGGGGTTGCCGCGTGCCGCCAGAAAGTAGGTCACCATGCAGAATGCCCTGAAGGATGCCGTCACACTCATCACCGGAGGCGCCCAAGGATTGGGAGACGCCCTGTGCCGCTCCCTGGGCGAAGCCGGCGCCCGCATCATCGTGGCCGACTTGCAGGGAGACCGCGCCGACGCCATGGCGGAAAAACTGCGCCATGAAGGCATCGACGCGATGTCGCTGCCGTGCGACGTCGCGGATCGAACGCAGACCGCCGCCGCGGTGCGCCGGGTCGTCGATACATACGGCCGGATCGACGTCCTCATCAATAATGCGGCCATCGATCGGACCGTCTCCATCGAGGAATTGGAAGTCGAGCAATGGGACGGCATCCTGGCGACCAATCTACGCGGACCGTTTTTGCTGTCGAAGCTCGTGCTGCCCCGGATGAAGCAACAGCGCTCCGGGCACATCGTGAACATTGTGTCGACCGCCTCCAAGCGAGCCTGGGCCAATGCGTCCGCGTACCATGCGAGCAAATGGGGGCTCTTGGGATTCAGCCATGCCCTGCACGTCGAGGCCCGGCCTCACCAGGTGAAAGTGCTTGCCGTCGTGAGCGGCGGCATGCGCACACCGTTTTTACTGGACCGGTTCCCCGACCTCGATCCGGGCGTCCTGCAGGATCCGCGCAACGTGGCCGACACGATCCGCTGCCTCCTGCAACTGCCCGCGGAGACCGTCGTCCCGGAGATCACGGTGCTGCCGATGAAAGAAACGAGTTGGCCTTAGAGTGGATGAGCGAGAGGAGGACACGTCAACCGCCATGCCGATAACCACACAAGGCGATTCCTGGTCGGCGGCCCGCCACATCCTTTGCGTCCGCCTCGACACACTGGGAGACGTTTTGATGACGGGGCCTGCGATTCGAGCGCTCAAAGAAGCGGCGCCCCGGCGCCGGATCACCCTGCTGACGTCGCCATCCGGCGCGGAGGCCGGCCGCCTGCTCCCGCAGGTCGACGAGGTCCTCGTGTACGACGCGCCCTGGATGAAAGCGGTGCCGGCTCATCACGACGGCGCCGCTCATATCGAGTTTGTGCAGTCGCTCCGCGCCAGAGCCTTCGACGCCGCCGCCATCTTCACGGTGTACAGCCAAAGCGCCCTGCCTGCGGCGCTGTTTTGCTACCTGGCCGAGCTGCCGCTGCGCCTGGCCCATTGCCGTGAAAATCCCTATCATTTGTTAACGGACTGGGTGCAAGACACGGAACCCGCCTCGGGCGTCCGGCACGAGGTCCAACGGCAGCTGGACTTGGTCGCCTCGGTGGGGGCCCGCACGAACGACCGCCGATTATCGATGTCGGTCCCCGATGCATCATTCGCAACCGTGGAGCATCTCCTTCGTGACGCCCTCGCGCCGCAACAGCCATGGGCCGTCATCCACCCGGGCGCCACGGCCGCCTCGCGGCGGTATCCGCCGGAGAGCTTTGCCGCAGTGGCGACGTCGTTGGTGCGTGATCTTGGCTGGCAGGTCTTCTTCACCGGCATCGAGTCCGAACGCGACCTGATCACCACCGTCCAATCGATGATGGAGGCGCCATCCTGTTCCTTCGCGGGCGATCTGTCGCTCGCCGAATTCGCGGCGTTGCTGTGGCAGGCGCCGCTGCTCATCACCAATAATACCGGCGCCGTGCATGTGGCGGCAGCGGTCGGCACGCCGGTCGTCGATCTGTACGCCTTGACCAATCCTCAGCATACGCCTTGGATGGTGCCTCACCGCCTGCTCTCTCATGATGTGCCGTGCAAGTTCTGTCACAAGAGCGTCTGTCCGGAAGGGCATCACCAGTGCCTGCGCCTCGTGACGCCGGAACAGGTGGTGTCGGCCGCGCGGGAACTGTTTGAAGAGACTCACTCCACACAACCATTACGGGAGATCCCCCTTGTATACCCTGGGAATTAATGCCGCCTTCCATGATCCGTCCGCCTGTCTCGTGAAGGACGGCATCGTCCTGGCAGCCGCAGAGGAGGAACGGTTTACACGCATCAAACACGGAAAACGGCCGATTCCGTTCACCGCCTATGAACTGCCCTTTCACGCCATCCATTACTGCCTCGAGGTGGCCGGCATCGACCTGCATCAGGTCGATCATGTCGCCTATGCGTTCGATCCGTTCATCCAGCTGGAAGGACGCCGGGACGCCGCCCTCACGCTCCCACTCGAGCCCAGCGCCAGGCCGCCGTCCGGTGACTGGCAGTCTCCCTGGGATCCCCTCTTTTTATCGTACATCGTGAACGCCCCGCGCCATTTGGCCGATGGCGTCCCGCATCACCTCCGAGCCCGCTTTGGCGGAGTGCGCGCCGACGGGCCGTACCGCTGGCACTTCGTCCCGCATCATCTGGCCCACGCCGCCAGCGCCTTCCTCCCCTCGCCGTTCGACCGGGCCGCCGTGATGACGCTCGATGGACGCGGGGAGCGGGCGACGACCAGCTACTGGTCGGGCTCGGGTCATCGCATGACGCCGCTCGGCACGGTCGACATGCCTCATTCGCTCGGCCTCCTCTATGAAGACTTGACCCGGCATTTGGGCTTTCTGCACTCCTCCGATGAATACAAGGTCATGGCCCTCGCATCCTACGGCAAACCGGTCTATCTAGACGAATTCCAGGACATGGTGCGTTACGAAGGCGACGGACAGTACCGGATCGAGCCGGTACGCTGGGACGAGCGGTTTGGTCCGCCTCGGGTGCCCGGCTCGCCCATCGAACAGCGGCATTACGATCTCGCGCGCTCGCTGCAGGTGGTGCTCGAATATACGGTGCTTCAACTTTCCAAGTGGCTGCACGACAGGACCCAGTTGCCCGACCTGTGCCTCGCGGGAGGGGTGGCGCTGAACTGTGTCATGAACGCGCGCCTGCGGGACCTCAGTCCCTTCTCCAACATCTGGGTGCAGCCGGCAGCCGGGGATGCGGGCACGGCCCTGGGCGCGGCCCTGTGGATCGACGCGCGCGTGCGGGACTTCCCTGACCAGCGCCGCTACGTCATGGACCACGTCTTTCTCGGCCCTGAGTACAGCGATGAGCACATTGAAGCGTTCCTCCGCCGGGCCAGACTGCCCTATCGGCGCCTCGCCGACGTGGCGGAGGAAACGGCCGACTTGTTGGCGCAGGGACTGATCGTCGGCTGGTTTCAGGGCCGCATGGAGTTCGGCCCGCGCGCACTCGGCGCCCGCTCGATCCTGGCCTCGCCGCTGTCCCCCGATATGCAGGAGCGGATGAATGAACTCAAAGACCGGGAAGACTTCCGGCCGGTGGCGCCCGTGATTCCGGAAGAGAGCGCAGCCGACTGGTTCGTCAACGGCCGGCGCTCGCCGTTCATGCTCTTCGTGTTCGACGTCATGTCCGAGCAGTCGCATCGAATCCCGGCTGTCCGCCACGTGGACGGCACGGCGCGGGTACAGACCGTCACGAAAGAACAGCAGCCTCGGTATTATGCCGTGCTCCGGGCATTCGAGCGCCGCACCGGGGTGCCCGTCCTGGTCAATACGTCGTTCAATACGAGAAGCGAACCGATCGTCTGCACCCCGCGCGATGCCATCGAATCCTTTTGGACCTCACCGCTGGATGCGCTCGTCATCGGATCATTTCTGTTGATCAAACAAGGGGGGTGACCATGAATCCATTCCGACGCAGCGAACCTCTCGCCCAGGGGAATCCGTCATGACTGAGCACCCAGAGACCGCCCAGTACGTCGTGTCGGTCGTCGTGCCGACCTTTCGAAGGCCGGGCCTGTTGCACCAGGTCCTGACGGCCTTGTGTGACCAGACAATGCCGCCGAACCGCTATGAGATCGTCGTCGTGGATGACGGGGCGGATGCCGAGACACGACGGGAAGTAGAGTCCTGGAAGCCCGCGCAAGGGACCCCCGCGATCCGGTATCTGACCACGCCGGCGGCGCAGAGCGGTCCGGCGGTGGCCCGCAACCTGGGTTGGCGCGCCGCACGGGCCGGGATCATTGCCTTTACCGACGACGATTGTCAGCCGGCGACCGACTGGCTGGCGGCCGGCATCGAGGCCTTGGCGGATCCCGACGTCTCGGGAGCCTGGGGACGGATCGTGGTGCCGCTTCCGGAAGATCCCACCGATTATGATCGCAATACCGCCGGGCTGGAGGACGCGCCATGCGCGACGGCCAATTGCTTTTATCGCGCCGCGGCCCTGCGGGCGGTGGACGGCTTCGATGAACGTTTCACGGCGGCCTGGCGCGAGGACAGCGATTTGCAGTTCGCCCTGATGGAGATGGGCCACCACATCATAGAAGTTCGGGGAGCCGTCGTGGTGCACCCGGTCCGGCCTGCCTCCTGGGGAGTCAGCGTGCGGCAGCAACGCAATAACCTATATAACGCCCTACTGTTTAAGAAGCACCCGTCGCTCTATCGCCGGCTCATTCAAGACTCACCGCCCTGGCATTACTATATCAACGCCCTGGCGCTCCTCAGTGGCGCGGTCGGCTGGTCGCTCGGGTGGGCCTGGGTATTCGGGCCGGCCCTGGCGGTCTGGGTCATGAACGTCGGGCAATTCTGCGCCCACCGGTTGGAGCACACCTCGCGCAGAGCTGTGCATATTGTCGAAATGCTGGTGACGTCCGCGCTGATTCCGCCCGTGGCTGTCTATTGGCGCTTGAGAGGAGCGATTAAGTATCGTGTCGCCTTTCTCTGACAGCGGGCCCGGCCCCATGGCTTGCGAAACAACGTCCAGGCCCGGCTTTCGCCCCCCGAGCGCGTCCCCGGCTCGCATGAACATCGGATGCGGCCCCTGTTGCACCCCGGGCTGGCTCAATGCCGATCGCCACCCCGGTGAGGGCATCGATCTGCAATGCGACATCCGCCGAGGTGTCCCGCTGCCTGAAGAGACGTTCGATTACATCGTCGGCATGCACCTGCTGCAAGATCTGCCTTATCCGGACATCCTGCCTGCGTTGAAGGAACTGCGTCGCCTGTTGAAGCCGGACGGCGTGCTGCGTCTCGGCCTTCCGGACCTGGACAAGGCGCTGGAGGCCTATCTCCGCCGGGACCATCGGTACTTTTATGTCCCCGATTCGGACGCGGTCGATCTCGGCGCCAAACTGATCACCCAGATCGTCTGGTACGGCTCCGTGCGGACGCCGATGACCTATGGCTTCGTTCAGGAACTCATCGTCCGGGCCGGGTTCCGGGAGGCGCGTCGCTGTCCTTTCGGCGAAACGCGGGGGCCGTATAG
>CBDIWQ010000201.1:0-6474 GCA_965285965.1 uncultured bacterium
GCACGGCTCCATGTTCGGCTTCAAGTTGGGGCATCGCCTCCGGCGGAAGTCGGGTGCCGACCGAAGTCCTTGATACGTTCAATCTAACCTCTGGCTGGGAATATCTCGGCCCGCTGACTTCCAGCCCGGCCGTGACACTGGACGACACCGGTCAAGTGTGGATCTTTTTTGGGACCGGCAAATTCATGAGCACGGCAGATAAGTCAGATACGTCCACGCAGTTCCTTGTTGGCTTAAAGGATTCTGTCATGAGACCTGGGGGGTGCACTCAATCAGATATCACCAGCTGTTGGGATGACAACCTCCTTGACGTATCAAATGTGGAAATCTGCGTCACGTGTTCGGCAGGGTCCAACCAGGTCAGCGGTGTCGCAGGCACAACGACATATCCGGCGCTGATTGCGTTGATTACAGGGATGGATGGGTGGGTGACCACGTTGCCGACGGCAGGGGAACGATCTGTTGTACCTCCGACCATTATTGCGGGAGCGGTACTATTCCCGACGTTCATTCCCTCGAACGATATTTGTGTAGCGGCGGGCAATAGTAATCTCTATGCGCTGTTCTACAAAACCGGCGGCGCCTATTCCGAGCCGATTATTGGTTTGGATGCAGCCGGTCACTCGCTGAGAAGCACAAGCCTAGGAGAAGGTCTCGCATCCTCCGTTGCCATTCAAATTGGTGCCGCACCGACGGGAGTTGCGGGGTTCTATCAGACGAGCGGCGCCAATATCGGGAAAATTACTCCCAAGACGCCCTTGTCCGCATGGAGTGAGTACGTGTCTTGGATCAGTGAGCGAAGCTGAGTGTCGCCCGTAACCCGTTATGAGGCACGAGGCCGGAAGCCTCGTGCCCTTCTGTTCCGAAGCGCGGCGGCGGCAATTGCCCTTGGGACTGTGGTGAGCCTTCTGGGCTGCCAACGCGCTGTCGAGCCTCAACAGGACGTGCCGACTTCGGGAAACCATCCGCCGAGCATTCGCGCGGCATCTCTTCTGCCTTCACCGCTCGTGCTGAATGGCCCCCTGTCCGTCTTGATCGATGCTCAAGACCTTGATCGTAATCCGTTGAGCTTCCGATACCAGTGGAGCATCAATGGACAGCTGATTCCGCATAAAGGGGTACAATTGCCACCGAAGCTGCTGAAGCGAGGTGATCGGGTAGCCGTAGAAATCTGGCCGCATGATGGAACAATAGAAGGGGCGTCTTACACGACTCCGACCGCAGTCGTTGTCAACTCGCCTCCGGTCGTTGCAAACGTTGCCGTAGAACCGACGACGATCTCTCTCGGCATGCGGGTGCACGCTCATGCGCAGGTGGACGATGCAGATCACGATTTGGTTCAACTCTCGTATCGATGGTGGAAAAACGACACCCTGCTGCAAGAAGAGGAGGCAGCGGAACTCGATACAATACCCTTCGCCCGTGGCGATGCCTTATCTGTCGAAGTCACAGCTTCCGATAGCAGCGGCCCAGGAGCGCCGGTTCGGTCGACGCCGGTCACAATTGTGAATACCCCTCCTCGAATTATCTCGATTCCACCGACATCCTTAAGCGAAGATCACTTTGTATACCAAGTTCAAGCCGCTGACGCAGAGTCGGATACGCTGACCTTCTCACTCGAACGCGCTCCAACGAATATGACGATCCACGAGGAGAGTGGCTTGATCAACTGGCGAGTGGCTCCAGGACTGGGTGGTAAGCACAAGGTGAGAATTTTAGTCACGGATAGTGGAGGCGCCGCATCTTTTCAAGAGTTCGAAATCAATGTGTCAACTCCGACCCCGCCTGCTGGCGCCACATAGCCCTTCGCTCTCTGTCTCCTTGTTCGGTACGCTATAGTTTGTTACTATCAATACGAGCTGGAGACTAATCCGATACGTGCGTAAGCTGAAATTGCGGGAAGGCACAGATACGGCGGCTTTGTTCGGGCATCATGATCGGCATCTTAAGCTGATCGAGGATGAACTGGGCGTGCGGCTGTCGGCGCGCGGAGAAGAACTCACCGTGGATGGCCTTCCGGAAGCCACCCGTCAAGCTGAACGGATCTTGTTTGAGCTCGCCTCTCTCACCCACGACGGCATGACCCTGCAGCCGGAGGATGTGACGCATGCGCTGACCGCATTGCGACAAAACCCCGAAGCACCGATCAAGGATGTGTTGGGCGGCGCGTCGACGATCGTCACGAAGAAGCGTTTCATCGCTCCGAAATCGCCCACGCAAAAAGCCTATATCGAAGCCATTGAAAAGCACGATATCGTGATCGGCATCGGCCCGGCCGGGACGGGCAAGACGTACCTGGCGATGGCGATGGCGGTCAGTGCGTTGCTGAAGAAGGAAGTGAGCCGGATCATCCTGGCTCGTCCTGCGGTCGAGGCCGGAGAGAAGCTGGGTTTTCTTCCCGGCGACATCTATGAAAAGGTCAACCCCTATCTGAGACCGCTCTATGATGCCTTGTTCGACATGCTGGATATGGAACGGGCGAACCGGCTCATCGAACGTGGCGATATTGAGATTGCGCCTCTGGCCTTCATGCGGGGCCGGACGCTCAACGATTCATTCGTCATCTTGGACGAAGCGCAGAATGCGACGGCGGAACAAATGAAGATGTTTTTGACCCGCCTCGGATTCCACTCGAAGGTGGTGGTCACTGGAGACATCACCCAAATCGACCTCCCCACCGATCGCGTGTCGGGGCTGATTGAAGTGAAGGACATCTTGCGCGATATCAACGGCATTCAGTTCATCTATTTCGACGACAAAGACGTCGTGCGGCACCGCCTCGTCCAGGACATTATCAAAGCCTACGATCGCCATCAGTCAACCATTTCGGATGGCAAGGACCGGCCGCCATCGTCGCGGCCCTCTCACCGCAAGTCTTCCACGGCATCCTCCAAGGATCCCGGCCAATCGCACTAAATGGCTCTCTATGTCCGGGCTCGTTTGACCAAGACCAGGATTCATCAGACACGCTTTATGAGGCTCGTGACGCAGGTGTTGTCGGCAGTCGGTGAATCCGACTCGGAAGTCAGTGTGGAATTGGTGGGCGATCGGAGGATGCGGCGTCTCAATCACCGGTACCGTCATAAAGACCGGACCACCGATGTCTTGGCGTTCGCCATGCGGGAATCGAAGAGCCCTTGTTCGGCCCTCCTGGGCGATGTGGTGATCTCCGTGCCGACGGCGCGGCGCCAGGCCTCTGAAACAGGCCGATCGCTGGATGAGGAACTCACCGTGTTGCTCATTCATGGCGTGCTCCATCTTTGCGGATATGATCATGAGCGAAGCGCGCGGGAGGCGGCGCGCATGCAGCGAAGGGAACGGGCTATTCTGACATCTCTTCGACCCTTGCCCCGCCTGATGGCTGGCGTGGCGTCAACAAAGAGGAATCCCTGACGATGGGATGGTTCCAGAAGCTGAGTGACGGACTGGGGAAAACCCGGAGCGCGGTGAAGCAGTCGCTCGATCGCTTTCTCGGGCGCCCCCCGGATGCGGCGCTGGTTGAAGAACTGGAGGCGTCGCTGCTGGGTGCGGATCTCGGTGCCCGTGTGGTGGATCGGTTGATTGAACAAGTCAATGAGCAGGCACGCAGCATGAGCGGGGCTACGGCTGAAGGGCTTCAAGGCATCCTGAGCCAGACCCTCTATGGCGTTCTCAAGCCCGTGGCTGGATCGACCCTCGAGGAGTTGATCGAGAAGGGGCCCAAGCCGTTTGTGATTCTCGTCATCGGGGTCAACGGGGTTGGAAAAACCACCACGATCGCCAAAATGGCGCAACGGTTTCTACAGGCCGGTCGGCGGCCGTTACTCGTGGCCGGTGATACGTTTCGGGCGGCCGCCATCGATCAGTTACAAGTGTGGGCCGACCGGGTCGGAGCTGAAGTCATCCGTCAACGCCATGGTGCGGACCCCGCAGCGGTGGCTTTCGACGGAATCATGGCGGCGAAAGCGCGGGCGGCCGATGTGGTGCTGATCGATACGGCCGGCCGTCTGCACACGAAATCCAATTTGATGGACGAGCTGCGCAAAGTAAAGCGCGTGATCAGCCAGGAATTTTCCGGCGCGCCGCATGAGGTGCTGCTCGTCTTGGACGCGACGGTCGGGCAGAACGCGTTGGCACAAGCCCGCCAGTTCCATGACGCCATCGGCGTGACGGGTCTGGTCCTCACCAAGCTGGACGGCACGGCACGCGGAGGCATCGTCGTGGCCATTGCCGAGGATCTTAAGATTCCGGTCCGCCTGGTCGGAGTAGGGGAAGGAGTGGAGGATCTTCAGGACTTCAATCCCGAAGCATTTGTCGCGGCGCTGTTCGGCCAATCCTCAGTCAGTTCATAACCCTGCATTTTGTTCTCATCTCCGCAGGCCCGTGCTATTCTTTCCTCAGAATTTCAAAAAAAGCCGCGCGATGCTTCGCGTGTAATGCCGAAAGGTCGGGGTGACATGATTCCAATTCTGATCGTGGACGACGATCAAATGAACTGCGATCTCTTGCAGAATGTCTTCACGCGCCACGGCTACCAGGTCATCTCGACCACCAGCGGGCCGGAAGGCCTTGCCTTGTTCCAAAGGCATGCTCCGCGCGTGACGCTTCTGGATCTGCGCATGCCTCACATGGACGGGTTGACGATTCTGAAGGAAATCCGGGCCATGGATCCTCACGCACCGGTCATTATCCTCGGCGGCGGGGCGACGGAAGTGCAGGAGAACCAGGCTCGCGCGTTGCGGGTCACCGACTTTATCCGCAAGGGACTCTCGCTCGATATTCTGGTTGAAGCAGTCAACCGCGTGGCGCAGCTTCCCGCCCGTCCTCATGCCGCGCCGCTTTCGCCGGGCGGACACGAGCCGCAACCGATCGACGAGTCCATTTTGGTTGTCGATGATGATCCGCTTGTCCGGGATTTGCTGGTGAAATTCATGAGCCGCCGGGGGTACCGCGTGGTCGGCGTGAAAGACGGATATGATGCCTTGCGGTTGCTGGACGAAACACCGCCGGATGTAGTCCTGCTCGACATGGTGATGCCAGGCATGGCCGGCATCGAAGTCTTGCAAGCGCTGCGGGCAAAAGAATATCCCGGCGGGGTGATCATCATGACGGGAAGTCATAATGAGGAACTGCTGGAAGAGGCTTGGGCGCTGGGACCGCAAGAGGTGCTGGTCAAGCCGATTGATCTGGAACGCCTGCTCACGGCGATCCAGCTTGTGCTCGTGTGCCGCGAATGCTAAAAGTTCCCGATGCCCATCGGGATTCTCCCTCTTCCGCTCAGCCTGCTGATCGTCCTCATCGCGGTGACCGCGTGGGGACAGGACTCCGCCCCCACTACGCTGGGCCCTGCAAAGATCGTTCATCATCATCTCACCGTTGAGTTCAATCCGACGGTCCATGAGTTGGCGGCGCAGGATGAAGTCACTATTGATGTTCCAGGCGGACTGACGACCCTTACATTTATCCTTGCCCCATCACTCCACATCGACTCGATCGCGCTGCGCGGCGACCAGCCCTCTTCCGGGCAGGGTGGGCCCGACGCGCCGCTTTCATACACGACCGAGCGGCTCACCGAGCCATCTGCCCAGCGGGTGGTGGTGACCCTCCCGTCGTCCGCGCGCCAGCAGCGTGCGATCCTGATGTGGAGTTACCGGGGGGTCATGAATGATCCGCCGACCGAACCCCGCCATCTGCGGTTTGTCACCCCCAGCGAAACCGCCGGCCATGTCGGTCCAGAAGGGATCTATCTTAGCAGCGAAAGCCAATGGTACCCGGACATCCAGGGATCCTTCAGTTCATTCGAAGTCACGGCGGAGGTCCCCCGGCAGTGGACGGTCGTGACGCAAGGTCTGCAAACTCACGAGACGCTGCGCGATCAGAGAAAGGTTTGTACGTGGCTGGTGCGGGATCCTTCGGAGGCGCTCACCCTCGTGGCCAATAGGTTCGTCGCCAAGACGAGTGAATGGCAGAATCCAAACGGCCGGCCGGTGCAGCTTGCCACCTACTTCTTCCCCGATAACGCCGGTCTGGCCGACGAATATCTCGACGCGACGGCCAAGTATCTTGACGCGTATGTGTCGTTGTTGGGCGAGTACCCATTCGACAAATTCGCCGTGGTGGAAAACTTCTTTGCCAGCGGGCTGGGAATGCCTTCCTTTACTCTCCTCGGCAGCGGCAGCATCAAGCGGCACTATGTGCAGCCCTATGCGCTCGGCCATGAGATCGTCCATTCCTGGATCGGGAACTCCGTGTTCAACCGGGCCGACAGCGGTAATTGGGTTGAGGGGCTCACGACCTACCTGGCCAACTATTACTGGCATGAGCTCACCAACGATGTGTCACAGGCGCGGGAGCAGCGGCGGCTCATGCTCCAGGGGTACAGTGTCTATGTGCCGCCGGATCGCGATTATCCCGTGGCGCAGTTCATACGGAAGAGTGATGAGCACGATAATGCCATCGGCTATCAGAAAGCGGCCTTCATCTTTCATCTGCTCC
>CBDIWQ010000202.1:0-3333 GCA_965285965.1 uncultured bacterium
GCCACCCCGCAAATCAAGATCGAACAGGTTCGCGATATCGAGCATCAGTTCATCTATCGGCCTTTGATGGGCGAGCGCAAGATCTGTGTGATCGACGAGGCGGACCGCCTGACCATCGGCGCCGCCAACGCCTTGCTCAAGACGTTGGAGGAGCCGCCGGGACACGGCCTCTTCATCCTGATTTCGAGCCGGCCTCAGGCTTTGCCCATCACCATTCGTTCGCGCTGCCAAGCCTTGCGGTTTACGACGCCCGCCCGGACCCAGGTCGAAGCCGCGCTGATCCTGCAGCGGAACATCCCCCCGGACGACGCGCGGTTTCTGGCAGTGGTCACCGACGGGCGCATCGGCGAAGCGCTGACGATGGACTTGGAGGACCTTCGCGCACGCCAGCGGGAATGCCTGGCACTCGTGGCGCCGGCCACGCTGAAGTCGATCACCGCCATTCTTTCTGCGGCCGAATCATGGGCGAAGGCCGATCGGGGCATCGAGGTCCTAAGCTGGCTCGGACGATGGATTCGAGACCTCGTTGTCGTGCATGTGGGCGGGGACCAGGAGCAGTTGCTTCACGTCGATCAACTGGCCGAGTTGCAGCAGGCGACCGAACGGGCTGACTTGCCCCTTCTTTTGGATCTGCTCAATGATCTCGAACGGACCGAACAGCAAGCTGCGCGCCATTTCAATTTGCACATGACTCTGGAAACCTCGCTCCTTCGCCTTCGCGACGCCCTCGGCTTCGCGCGAGCCGCCGCCTCGACCTAAAGGCCGGCATCTGCATACAGGCTCCCTGCAGCGACAGTCGGTCTTCCTTCGAGCGACGAGAGTCATGACCCGTCCGCGCTAGAAATCAACTCCGCCAACCTGGTATCTTCCAAATCGTTATGGCTTCATCCAACACCTTTTACATCACCACGCCGATCTACTATGTCAACGATGTGCCGCACATCGGCCACGCCTACACCACAGTGGCGGCCGACGTGCTGGCCCGCTATTGGCGGCTCCGAGGACGGGAGGTCTTCTTTCTGACCGGTCTCGATGAACATGGCCAGAAAGTGCAACAGGCGGCCGCCAAGGCCGGCATCGCCCCTCAAGCTCATTGCGACAAACTGGCGCCGCAATTTCAGGAACTCTGGAAGCGGCTGAACATCTCGCATGATGGATTCATTCGAACGACCGACGCGCCGCACAAGTCGATGGTGCAACGCTTGCTTCAGGAGTTGTACGACAACGGACTGATCTACCAGGACTCCTACACCGGCTGGTATTGCACCTTTGATGAGCGTTTCTGGACCGAGAAGGACGTGGCCGACGGACTGTGCCCGGACTGCCGACGGCCCATCGAACGGCTCAGCGAGCGGAACTATTTCTTCAAGATGGGGCAGTACCAGGACCGCCTGATCGACCACATCACACAACATGAGCGGTTCATTCGTCCGGAATCGCGCCGTAATGAAGTCCTCGGCTTTCTTCACACCCAAAAGCTCGGCGATCTCTCTATTTCACGGCCGAAATCCCGCCTCTCGTGGGGCATCGAATTGCCGTTCGACAATGAGTACGTGACCTACGTGTGGTTCGATGCGCTGGTCAACTATCTATCCGCCTTGGAGTACCTCCCCTCTACGCCGTCGCGGGATCGGTTCTGGCCCGCTTCGGTCCATCTGGTCGGCAAGGACATCCTAACCACCCACGCCGTGTACTGGTCCACGATGCTCATGGCCTTGAATGTCTCTCTCCCGGACTGCATCTTCGCGCATGGCTGGTGGACCGTCGACGGCGAAAAGATGTCGAAGAGCCGGGGCAATGTCGTGGACCCCAATACAATGGTGGACCGGTTCGGGGTCGATGCCTTCCGCTATTTCCTTTTGCGAGAGGTGCCCTTTGGGCAGGATGGGGATTTCTCGGAATCCACGATGATCGCCACCATCAATAGCGATCTCGCTAACGGGATTGGGAATTTACTCAGCCGGACGCTGAAGATGATCGAGCAGTTCACCGAGGGGACGATACCGGCTGCCGGCCCCCCGGCTCTCCCGGAATTGGAAGAGAAGATCGCCGCAACGGCCAAGCAGTTGCCCGATACGCTCGAACAAGGGTTTGGCGCCTTGAATTTTCGCGATAACCTGCAGGCCATCTGGGAGCTGATCCGGCTCTGCGACGAATACATCGACAAAGCCGCTCCGTGGAAACTAGCGAAGAACCCGGCCAATGCTCCACAGTTGCATACCGTGCTCCATACCACGGCGAAAGCGTTACGCCTGCTCTCCGTGCTGCTTTATCCCTTTATGCCGGGCACGGGCGAGGGACTCAGCCGGCAGCTCGGCCTGTCCGTTGACTTTTCCAAGCCGCTTTCTCGCGACGTCTACGGATGGCAGGCTCCGCTCGCCGGCGCGGCCATTGCCAAAGGACCGGGGCTGTTCCCCAGGGTCCTGCCGCCGGGGCCTGCTGCGGCGGGACCGTCCGGACAACAAACACCATCGTCACAAACCAAGGGGGGTCCACCGGTGAGCGAATCTGTTCCATCGTCCCACGCAACGCCTAAAACCGACGCACCGACCGCTGCCGTTCCTGCACCTGCCCCCACGCCGCTCGCGTCGGCACCGGCCACGGCAGCGGCGGCCCACATCACCATCGACGATTTCATGAAGATTCAGCTCAAGACGGCAAAAGTGTTGAGCGCCGAGCGCGTGCCAAAATCGGAAAAACTGCTCAAGCTCCAAGTTTCCCTCGGCGACGAACAACGCCAGATCGTCGCCGGCATCGGAAAGAAATATGAGCCGGAGGCGCTGATCGGTAAGACCATCGTGATCGTGGCGAATCTGAAACCGGCCAAGTTGATGGGCATTGAATCGCAAGGCATGATCCTGGCGGCCGGTGATAGCGAAGTCCGCGGGCTCGCCACGATCCTGGAAGAAGTGGACCCCGGCACCAAGGTGAAATGAATCGGGTTGCGACCATCCTGCGGGCACTCCTTCTGCTCTGTTTCGTCCTTCCTCCGCTGCCCGCCCTGGCGATTCCCGCCGAAGAAGAGCCTCCGCCCGATCCGCACCTGAACGATCCCAAGCCGACGACCATACTAGTGCGTGTCGTCGCGCATGGATCGATGGTTCTCGGCAAGGAGGTCGGCGGCGCACGGGTGACCATTACCGATGTGGCGACCGGCCGGATTCTGGCTACCGGTTTGCAGCAGGGCGAGAGCGGCGATCAAAATCAAATCATGCGCACGCCGCATCTCATGGAAGAGCCGCTGTATAGCTCCCGCGCCTCGGCTGCCTTTACGGCCACGCTGGAATTGGATCACCCCCTCCAAGTGGACATCGCAGCGGAAGGTCCCTTGGC
>CBDIWQ010000203.1:0-6433 GCA_965285965.1 uncultured bacterium
CGGCACCTTCGGCGGCGCGCCGTACGGGGCGCTGGTCGGTGACTATGAGTTCGGCCGGCATCCTCAGGACATTGCGCTGTTGGAAAAGATCTCCAACGTCGCCGCCGCGGCCCATGCGCCGTTTCTCTCGGCCGCCGACCCCGGATTGATGGGGCTGGAGAGTTTCACTGATCTGCCGAACCCCCGGGATCTGGCCAAGAAATTCGAAACGCCCGATTATGCGAAGTGGAAATCCTTCCGGGAATCGGACGATTCGCGCTACGTCGGTCTGGCGCTGCCCCGGGTGCTCATGCGGTTGCCGTACGGGCCCGACACGGTGCCGGTCGAGACCTTCAACTTCAAGGAAGACGTCGACGGTACGGACCACAGCAAGTATCTCTGGGGCAACGCAGCCTATGCGATGGCGACGCGCTTGACCGATTCGTTTGCCAAGTACGGATGGTGCGCCACCATCCGGGGCGTCGAAGGCGGTGGCAAAGTCGAAGGCCTGCCGACCCATACCTTCAGCACCGACGATGGTGAAATCGCCATGAAGTGTCCCACGGAGATCGCCATCACGGATCGCCGGGAGAAGGAATTGTCCGATCTCGGATTCATGCCGCTGGTCCATTGCAAAGGGACGGACTTTGCGGCCTTCTTCGGCGCCCAGTCCTGCCAGAAATCGAAAAAGTACGATACCGATGCCGCGAACGCCAACGCGCGTTTGTCCACCCAGATGCAGTACCTGCTCGCGATGTCCCGCTTCGCCCATTACTTGAAAGCGATCATGCGGGACAAGATCGGCAGCTTCATGACCCGCAAAGAATGCGAGGATTACCTGAACCGCTGGATCAGCAAATACGTCGTGAGTTCCGAAGATGCCGGGATGGAGTTGAAGGCGAAGCACCCGCTCAAGGAAGCCAGAGTCGAGGTCGCGGAAGTCCCCGGCAAGCCGGGCTGCTATCGCGCCGTCTGTTTCCTCAAGCCGCATTTCCAGCTGGACGAACTGACCGTGTCGCTCCGGTTAGTAGCGGATTTGCCTCCACCAGCCAAGTGATGAGGGATTCGAGCGCGCCGGCCGGCCACCCTTTGCGGTGGCCCGTCGGCGTGGGGCTCGCCAGCCGATGAACCGGCAGTTCAAATCCAACACTCACGAGGTTGTGTGGTCATGAATCCCAAGCAGAGGTCCGCCGTCGCCGATGGTTCGCTCGTCCGCTCAAGTCCGTCCTATCCAAAGAGATCGCGTGATTTATCAATAAAGATAGCGGCGGGATTGCAGGCATGAGACGGCCGCCATACGGCGAACGGCAAGACGCGAATTATCGGGCGATCTAGCGATTCAATCCCTCTACGCTGACCTAACCACCCATGGCATACGTATTGCTGTATCTGCCCAGTATGAAGAGCATGCAAACAGAAGCTTCAACGACCACGGCGCAATAACCATCATTACAGGAGGGGGCATCATGGAGCAGGAGTATATCTTTTTAAAGTTGGGCGACATTAAGGGCAAGGCCACCAGCGAGAAGTTCAAGGAGCAGATTGTCTTACAGAACGTGTCCTATGGCATCAGCCAGGGCGGGCAATGGGAAGAACAGAATCAGCTCTCGGGCCGGATTACGAATTTCTCGGACCTGTCCTGCGTGAAGCTGATGGCCGTCGCGAGCCCCTCGCTTGCGACCGCCTGCGCGACCAAGCAGCAGTTCAAAGATGCCGTCATCTCCGTCACCTCGGGGACGAAAGATGCTTACTATAAGCTCACCTTGGAAAAGGTGATCGTGACCAGCATTTCGACCGCGATCAGCGGAGGGGAGGCCCACCCGCAGGAGTCGTTCACCATCAGCTTCCGCAAAGGCACCTGGGAATACGGCACCGCCAAGGGCGGCTATGACCTGGAGGCGAATAAAAAGGTGTAAGCGGAGGGCGGACCAATCGAGCCGCTCGGATGCGCGCTCATCGATTCTGCGGCCCTCCCGCTCACCGAGCCGGAGGGCCGCAGTAGTTTAAGGCTGGCTCGTAACCGGGGAGGAAGCATCGACGATGAATGTTGACGTGGCAATGAAATACGTCAAAAGCCGCACCGTGTTCGCGAAAAAGTTCCGGAATTACGCGGTGTCCGATTTCGTGCTGTATAACGAATGGATTCGGCCATCGAAGACGGCCAACAAGGTCCCTCTGGCTGAGTTCCAAAAAACCTGGGCCCTCTACTTGTGGTGGGTCGCCAAATGTAAAGCGGATAGCGGCGCCTGGAGTTCCGCGAACGGAGCCTCCTTCTCGGGCAAGCCGGAACCATCGCGAAAGTTTCTCTATCAGCCTAGCGGCAGTGAGACGGTGGCGCCGACTGTCGACGCTTGGAAAAAGGGTCCCTGGTCGGGAGGGATACAGGAAGCGAAGCTTGACGGAGTGGGCCAGTGCGAATACTTCGCGATGCAAGCATACCAGGACCTGGTCGGTAACAAGCAGGGAACGAAGGACACGCCTCTCATAGAGAAGATTTCGACGCCCGGGCACAACTGGGTGATCGTCAACCGGGTCAAGGACACGGACGTCTCGGAGTGGATTGTCGTGGATTACTGGTTTCTCGCTCTCGGCGTGCCTATGCAGTTCTGCATCTGCTCATGGAATAGTGCGTTGGCAAACTTCGATGCCGACTCGATCAAGGTCGTTGAGTCTTTTAACCCCAACAATGAAGACACATTCTGATGCCGGACGGGTGAATGTCCGCGAGAAAATGTGCCGTCAGTTTCCTGAGAGCCTGCGCCCGCAGGAGGCGTTTGACTATCGCAGTCCAGTGCACTTGTTTTGTTGAGGTCTGAGAGTGGGAGGAGGAGTGAAGAACAATGTCTGTGAATCTACACTGCTTCCAGTACCCTGAACGAGAACTCTGGCGAATAATTGCATCCGGTGGGTCGCTACGCCCGCATCCGAGGCTTCCAGGCAGAAAGATCGAACAAGTTTATACAGACAGCGGTCGAAAGATTGATAAGGAAAATGGGTATGCCATGCGTAGGGGCGGCATATTGTTCCCGTTAGAAACAGATTTGGATTGTCATCGCTGGTATTACCGTTTTATTGGTACCGCGGCGTATAGTCAGGCGCTTGCGAAGTCGGGCGTTGAGGGTGCGGTCTTTGGAGGATGGTGGATCGAATCAGGAACCATGCGGCAAATCGTTCAGTTTGCACGCGAGCATGGGGGTTCCTTGTGCGATGCCGCAGCCTATTATCTCGCATTGCCGGATGAATGGGGCGATCGGGGTCGTCTTGCTAGGGTTATGCCAAAAAGCTCAATTCGCGCGTGGCGAGGGAACGGAAAACCAGCTCAAATGCCAAGCGGCACCCGTATTCCACCTCAGCACTTGAAGGAAATCTATCAATTGTTTCTTCCTGGCGATTCCGCTCTCCGTGCGAAGGCATTTAACCCTGTAACGGCCGGTAAGGATATTATCTACACGCGCGACTTCGACCTGTGTGGGTGGTTCGTTTGATAAAGTTCCACCCTAAATGGTCCCCCGTATTCCGACCGTTGTATTCTTCAATATAGAAGCGCACCCGGGTCATAGGGAGGTACGGCATGCTGATGAATCTCATGATCAAAGATGCTGTCTTGATGGGGTTGGCGCCACTGATCGGCTGTGGCGCACCGGCCTTTGAGGGCTACTATAAAATTCATCAGATCAATGGGACCAGGGCGATCGAGTTTTTCAAAGGCAAAGGGCCGACACTGAATTCCAACGAAGTGACAGTTCTCCCCTATCAGCCTGGGAAGATAGCGAGCGCGAACGTTCAAGCCGGTGAAGTGATTAGCGGAGAGTTCACGGGCTGCATTATGTCCGTGTATTTGGAAGATGGGACGCTCAAGTGCGCTCACGTTGACACCAATTTGGATAACCCGCAGCGCAAGGCATACGAGGCCAAGAAGGGGAACGGCACGTTTAGCGTCAGGGCGGAGGATGACACCACAGGCAAATTGCCGGTCCTCAAGAATGTCACCCTGAATACCCGAATCATTTGCGTTGCCGATTCTCGATCGGTACAGCACTATTTCGTCGAACGTTCGGAGTGGAGGATCAACTTCCACAAAGGCCAGGACAGTCTGACCAAGTACCGGTGCGAGACCAACTATAGGATTGTGCAGGTTGGTGGATAATGTGCCTGGGACTGGCTGCGTTGCTCAGTCAGCGAATTTGGAAGCGCATCGGTGGAAGTGTGCCAGCCGCCCTGAAAGAACACACGTGAGGCTTCCCGGGCGGGTTCTTGATCAAGCAACAATGCGCCGCACCGGCGGCTCATCAGAATTGGGATAGACAACGGAATGCAGTCGGCCTACAATTCCGCGTCGTCCGCTGTAAAAGCGGCCGTTTCTCATGCGTTCGGGCGGATCGGGGGGGTGTCGATCGTGGCGAAGCAGGGGCAAGAAGGGGGCTTGGGCGCCTCCATTTTGGATCGGTTGCTGGACGACGATCCTCGTGCCGGCGACCCGCGAGTCGATCCCCTCGATCTCAAAGATCTGCCCAACCTGGCCGCAAAGCTCCAGTCCGGTCACGATAACCTGTCCCGCTACATCCGAGAGCAGGCCGGTGCCGAAGATCGCACCACGTTGGACCGGTATGACGGCGCGACTCCCGTCCCTCAACCGGTCGTCACGGCGATCGTTGAAATCCTCAACTGTGTCATCCTCGGTCCGTTTCTGTATGAGCGTCGCCGGTTTGAGGGAGTCACCCTGACTGCGCAAACCGTGCGAGCCTTGGAAGGCGGTCGAAAACTCAAAAACTTCTCCCTCTTTAACCGGATGCTGCTGGATGAAGTGTATGCCGATGCGCTCAAGGCCATGCGGAAGCCCGCTCCGGCATCCCTGTCGTTGCGCGAGCTGAGGGCCTCGGTTGCCAGAGACATTGAAACACTGCTGAATACGAGGCGGGAACTCCTGTTCGACGTCCCCCCGCATTTCGAGGAAGTGCGGAAATCCGTGCTTCTGTTCGGACTGCCGGACTTTACCAGCTACAGTCTGCTGAATCCGCAGGACCGCAAGACCTTGCGGCGGGAGGTGGAAGAGGCGCTGACGACCTTTGAGCCCCGCTTGAAATCCGTCCGTGTCACCCTTGAAACGGGCGACAAATACGACATGACGCTGCGGTTTCGGATCGACGCGCTGCTCCGAACCGATCCGGCGCCGGAGCCCATCATGCTCGACGCGTCACTATCCATGGTCAATAGCCAATATACCGTGCGCGGGGATCTCTGATGCAGGAATCCCTGCTGGAGTACTATGAACGGGAGCTGGCGATTTTTCGCCAACTGGGCCAGGAGTTCGCGCAAGCCTACCCGAAGGTGGCCAGCCGGCTCCTCCTCGAGCCCGGGAAATGCGAAGACCCTCATGTCGAACGCCTCATTCAGGCGGTCGCCTTCCTCGCGGCTCGCATCCATCATAAGATCGACGACGAGTTTCCCGAGATTTCCAACGCCTTGCTCGGGCTTCTCTATCCGCATTACCTGGCGCCGGTTCCCTCGATGTCGATCGCGGAATTTACTGTCGATCCGGAGCAGGGCAAATTGACGAGCGGCTATGAGATTCCTCGCCATACGCTTCTGTATTCTCGCCCGATCGACGGAACCCAATGCCGGTTCCGCACCGGATATCCGCTGACCCTGTGGCCGGTGGCGGTGACGGCCGCGCGTTTTGATCTACCTGAACGAGTGGCCACCGGCTCCAAGGCGCTCGGCCTGATCCGATTGGAGGTGCAGTGCCAGGGAGGCATCTCCTTCCGCGAACTGCAGATCGAGCGGCTCCGGTTCTATCTCGATGGCGAAGGGCAGTCGGGTCATGCCCTTTACGAATTATTGCTCAACAAAACCCGGGAGGTCTGGATTCGTCCGGCCGAATCGAAGCCGGGACGCAAGCCGGTCATCCTGCCTGCCTCCTGCATCCAGCCTGTGGGATTTGGAGAAGAGGAAGGGCTGTTGCCGTATCCCTCCCACGCGCTGACGGGATACCGGCTGCTGCAGGAGTATTTCACCTTTCCGCAGAAATTCCTGTTCGTGGATTTCACGCACTTTCCGAATGCGGCGCAATGTGATCTCGGGGACAAGGCCGAGGTCTTGATCTTCCTCGACCAGGTCCCGCGCGCCGACCATGTCATCAGCCGGGAGAATTTCAAGCTGGGCTGCGTGCCGATCGTCAACCTGTTTCCGCAGATCGCCGAGCCGATCCGCCTGGATCACACACAGCACGAGTATCGGATCATCCCGGACCTCCGGCGCCAGCAGGCCCACGAGGTCTATGGGGTGACGGAGGCGGCCTTGACGGCCGCGGACTCGCAGACCGTGCATCCGGTTCACCCCCTGTATTCCATCCGGCATGGGGGCACGGATGAAAAGCCTCTGGCCTATTGGTATGCCGTCAGGCGGCCCGCTGAAAAAAAAGGCGACAACGGGACCGAGCTGTTCGTGTCGCTCG
>CBDIWQ010000204.1:0-4937 GCA_965285965.1 uncultured bacterium
AGGCACCGGGAAAGCACCATTACGTGGAGCAGCAGATGAAGGTCAAAGACAAGTTCCTTCACATCGGGATCTCCGGATCCTATGGAGGATTTAATCTTGGAGATGAGGCCATCCTGGCCGGCATGATTGCGGAACTACGGAAGTCGTTGTCGGTCGAGCTCACGATCTTTTCGAGAAATCCTGATGATACTCTGACGCGCCATCGGGTCGAGCGATCAGTCGCCATCCGACAGTTGACCCGTCGGGAGGCGCAGGAGGAAGTCAAACGGTTGGATCTGTTGATCCTCGGCGGCGGCGGTCTGCTCTATGATGCCGACGCCGAGAAGTACCTGCGGGAGGTGATCCTGGCCCAGGAGTTGGGCATCCCGGTCGCGATCTACGCGATCAGCGCAGGCCCGCTTCAGGACCCGCGTGTGCGCGCGGCAGTCGCGGAAGCGCTCAATAAAGTCCAGCTCATTACGGTGCGCGACAGGCAAGGGTACCGGTTGCTCGAAGACGTCGGGGTGGAAAAGGACATTCATCTGACCGCTGATCCGGCTCTGCTGATAGAGCCGGCGTCCTTGCCGACGGAAGTGCTGGCTACAGAGGGCGTCGATTTTGACCGGCATCTGGTCGGGTTTTCAGTCCGCGAACCGGGCCCGGCGGCGCCGCACATCAGCCCCGCTCATTATTATGAGCTGCTGGCAAATGCGGCTGATTTCATGATCGACAGATTGAACGCCGACGTGGTGTTTGTTCCCATGGAGACAACGGATATCCAACACAGCCATGGGGTGGTCTCCAATATGGAGTACGCTCAGCGAGCGGAAATTCTGAGGAGAGACTACTCGTCACAGCAAATTCTCAGCCTGATCGGCCGCTTTGAGTTCTGTGTGGGCATGCGGTTGCATTTCCTCATTTTTGCGGCGCTCGAAGGAGTCCCGTTCGTGGCGCTTCCGTATGCATCCAAGGTCACCGGTTTCATACAAGACCTCGACATCCCCATGCCGCCGATGCAAAACGTCCGCTCTGGACGTTTGATCGCGAGTATCGATCGCGCCTGGGATACGAGGGACGAGATGAGGGCCAAAACCCAGCGCCTGCTGCCCGGCTTGAAGGAACGGGCCAAAGAGACGAACTCCCTGCTGCTCCGCATGTTGGGAAACCTTCAGGGAGCCGCACCGCTCAAGGGAAGCGCCTAAACCATGGACGTGCTACGGACGGATGTCGCGATCATCGGCGGCGGACTCGGCGCCTGTGCGGCGGCGTTGGCCGTGGCCGGACTGGGTTGCCGGGTGATTCTTACCGAGGAGACGCATTGGATCGGCGGTCAGCTGACCAATCAGGCTGTCCCTCCGGACGAGCATCCATGGATTGAAGAGACAGGAGCCACCGCCCGCTATCGCGCCCTGAGAGAAGGCATTCGGGCGTATTACCGCGCCAACCTTCCGCTGACGGAGGCCGCCCGTGCACAAAAAGCGCTCAATCCGGGAAACGGGTGGGTGAGCCGCATTTGTCATGATCCCCGGGTGGCCGTGGCGGTGCTTCATGAAATGTTCGCGCCGTACCAGTTGAGCGGCAAACTGTTTGTCATGCATCCCCAGCGTCCCATTGCGGCATGGACGCACCGAGATCGCATTACAGGGGTCGTGGTGCGGAGTCTTGTGTCGGGTCGCGACACGGTGATTGAAGCGCCGTTCTTTATCGATGCCACCCCTGGGGGCGATGTGCTCGCCATGGCCGATGTGGAGCATGTGATCGGAGCGGAGGCAAGAGATCAAACACAAGAGCCTCACGCTGCAGATAAGGCCGATCCCCGGGACCAGCAGTCGATCACCATGTGTTTTGCGATGGACTACCTGCCTGGGGAAGATCATACCGTCGAACGGCCGGCCCAATATGAACATTGGCGGACCTTTACGCCGCCCGGGTGGCCAGGCCCGTTATTGAGTTGGAATACGGTGAAACCCGAGACGCATGAGGTCATCTCGCGCGGCTTGTTCGAGGCGGCGGATGACCATCCATGGTGGCGATTTCGCAGGATCCTCGACCGGTCCAACTTCATCGACGGGTTTACCGACAGCGACATCACCGTGGTCAACTGGCCGCAGAACGACTACTGGTTCGGTCCCGTGTGCGGGGTGGATTCTGCGGAAATAGCACACAACGTCGAGGCGGCACGGCAGCTCAGCTTAAGTCTCCTCTACTGGCTTCAAACGGAGGCGCCGCGGCCGGACGGCGGGCTGGGCTATCGCGGCTTGCGCCTGCGCGGCGACGTCGTGGGCGGCACGCCGGACGGTCTGGCTCAAGCACCGTATATTCGCGAATCCCGGCGCATTGCCGCCGAGTTCACAGTCTATGAGCAGCATATTGCTCACCCATTGCGGCCTCATGGTCCGGAACTCTTCCCTGACACGGTCGGAATAGGGTGCTACAGGATTGACCTACACCCGAGAGTCAACGGCGGGGGATATCTGGACCTCGGCTGCTGGACGTTTCAAATTCCCCTCGGCTCCTTGATTCCTGTGCGAATGGAAAACCTCATTCCCGGCGGGAAAAACTTAGGCGTCACCCACATTACCAATGGCGCCTATCGTGTGCATCATGTCGAGTGGAACATCGGAGAAGCGGCGGGATTGCTGGCGGCTTTTTGTCTTCATCGCCGGGCAGTCCCTCGCTGGGTCAGAAACAGCGCCCCTGCGCTGGAGGATTTCCAACGGTTGCTTGTAAGCCAGGGGATCCCCCTGTCCTGGCCGACGCTCGCTTCCTTATGAAGGATGTGACGGCATGTACCGGAGGTATCAGTGGTCAGGAGGGCCCAAAGAGGACGCGGGATCTATCAGGCATTCACAACATGCCTCCGGCGGAGAGTCCTAGCCGAGACGGCCTTAAGCACGCCGGCCGCTCAGTGTTCAGTTACAGACAGCGAGCGCTATATCTCCGGTCAGCTAGGGTTGTGCCAGATAGATATCGACAGTCAAAGCTAATACAACATGTCCAACTGGACAACAAAACGGCTAACGGCTATTGAGCATTTTTAGGCCACAACGAAACCTCAAGGCTGATTGATTCCATTCAGCAAAGAACGGAACCATCCGGCGTCCATCTCGAACATGGGTAGCGCGATCCAGCGAGGCAAACGATGGCGACCATAGCAATCAACGGGCTGGGGCGAATCGGCCGCGCGGTCTTTAAAATGATCCAGGAGACGCCCCAGTTGGATCTCAGAGCAGTCAATGATCTCAATACGGCCGAGGACCTCGCGTACCTGTTGAACTACGATACGGTCTACGGCCGGTACCACAAGCATGTGACCGTCGTCCCCGAGGGGCTAAAGGTTGATGGCAAAGCGTATCAGGTGTTCAGCGAAAAGGACCCTGCCAAGTTGCCTTGGCAAACACTCAAGATCGACATCGTGCTGGAATGCACCGGGGCCTTTAATCGTCAAGCGGATCTGCAGCGTCACCTGACGGCGGGGGCCAAGACGGTCATCCTTTCGGCACCCGCGAAAAGCCCTGAGATTGCCACCGTGGTCCACCGGGTCAACTCGGCGGATGGGCCGACCACCGGCGTCATGTCTTGCGCAAGTTGTACGACCAACTGTATTACTCCCGTCGTCGAGGTCATGGGAAGACGCATAGGGATCGAGAAGGCCCTGATGACGACCGTGCATGCTTATACGGCGACCCAGGCCATTGTGGATCGTCCGAATAAGAAGCGCCGGCGGGGCCGAGCGGCCGCCGCCAATCTGATCCCTGCTTCGACCGGCGCCGCCGTGGCGACCGCTAAAGCGCTCCCGCAGTATGCGGGCAAACTCGACGGCATGGCCGTCCGCGTTCCCCTAGCCATTGGCTCACTGGCCGATATTGTGTTCTTAACCAGCCGGCCGACCACAGTGAACGAGATCAATACCATCTTTAGGGAAGAGGCACAGAGTGAGCGCTATAGAGATGTCTTAGGCGTCACTGACGAACCGCTCGTGTCGTCAGATATCATTCAGGATCCACGCGCTTCAATCGTGGATCTGGAGCTGACGCAGGTGGTGGATGGCAATCTCGTGAAAGTCATGAGCTGGTATGACAATGAATGGGGATACGCCGCTCAGATGATTAGAGAAGCGGTCAGAATCGCCGCGGTACCCCGATGAACGTTGGTAAGGAACGGCAGGTCTCGAACTCACACGATGCCGCAGTCGTCCAATCCGCTCTACCAGCGATGGTGCCCTGGTCTCGCAGACGCGGTCTGAACGCTGGCGTGACTCATGCAGTGTGCTGGAAGATCGTTCGCGTCGGGCTCTTCCGCCACGAAAGCGCTCGTGCTCTTGACTGGCGACACCCTTTCCTCCTCACCGCACGTTCGAGTAATGTCATGGATCTCGGACAACTGACAGGCAGCCTCTCGCAGTGATGGGACGCTGCCGCACACCGCGGAGGGATCTATGGACACCGATGCTGCACCGGATTTAGGCCGCGGAGTCGCGGTTGACCGCTTGGCTGACGGAGCGATGCTGCAGGGGCACGTCAACGGCGAAGAGGTGATCTTGGCGCGCCGCGGGCGAGAGTTTTTTGCGGTGGGAGCGAGTTGTACCCACTACGGCGGCCGGCTGGTGGAAGGCCTTATGCATGGCGATGAAGTGCGGTGCCCTTTGCACCATGCCTGCTTCAGTCTGCGTACGGGAGAGGCGCTGCGTGCACCGGCGTTCGACGCTGTTGCATGCTGGCGCGTTGAACAGATCGGTGAACAGGTGTTCGTGCGCGAGAAATTGCCTGCGCCCCTAACGCAACAGACCGCCGAGTCCTCGCCATCACAAACAGCCCCGGATTCGGTCGTGATCATCGGTGGAGGCGCCGCCGGTTTGGCAGCCGCGGATATGCTTCGGCGAGAAGGCTACGACAAGCCGGTGAGGCTCATCAGTGCAAGTCGGATCGTAGCCATGTCGTTCTGTGAGCCAAGGAGTT
>CBDIWQ010000205.1:0-12426 GCA_965285965.1 uncultured bacterium
TGAGATTCTTCAGCAGGAATTAGACGCCCGCTATGGGCCGATCGTGGGAACCAACTCTAAACTGCTCGCGGAACTCAAACTTGCCAAACAGGCCGCGGCCTCGACGGTGACGATCCTGATCCTGGGCGAAACTGGTACGGGCAAGGAAGTCGTCGCGCGTGCCATTCATGGATGGAGCCCCCGGCACGCTAAGCCCTTCGTGGCGGTCAATTGCGCCGCCATTCCCAAAGACCTGCTCGAAAACGAGCTATTCGGTCATGAGAAAGGCTCGTTCACCGGAGCTGTGAAGCGGGAGGCCGGAAAGATCGAGATCGCCGAAGGCGGCACCCTGTTCTTGGATGAGATCGGCGATATGTCCTTGTCGTCCCAAGGTCATCTCCTCCGTGTCCTCCAGGACCAAACGTTTTATCGAGTGGGCGGCACGCAACCCGTAAGTACGGACGTCCGGTTCCTGGCCGCCACGAACAAGGATCTTAAGCAGGCGGTTAAGCAGGGGACGTTTCGTGAAGACCTGTATTATCGGCTGGAAGTCATTTCCGTCACCCTGCCGCCGCTGCGGGAGCGCGTGAATGACATTCCCGCCCTGGCGGACCATTTCCTCAGCCGACCGGACAAGTTTGGATTGCAGAAGCGGTGTCGGCTCAGTGAGGCCTCCCTGCGTCTTCTGGCAAGCTATCGTTGGCCCGGCAACATCCGTGAACTGGAAAATGTACTCACACGGGCCTCCGTGCTGGCCCCCGGCGAGATCATTGAGCCGGAGGTTCTTCACTTGTCGAACAGTCCCTCATCCAATACCTCGGAGAGCGATCCCCTGCCGGGACTGCGCCTCTATCATGAAAAGATGGAAGCGTACAGCCGGAAGGTGCTGGAGGATGCGCTGAGGCGGAACGACTGGAATCAGACTAAAGCATCCGAAGAGCTGGGTTTGCAACGTACCTACTTCACAAAAATGCTAAGACAGAAACAGATCTCAGGCCGTCCATCCAGAGGTCCGTCTGATTCCGCTCAAGAATGAAGCACTCGGCTTCAATGCCTTGATTTGCGCAGCAGCCCAGCGAGACTATCTTGATCTCTCTGTAGACAGTTCCACCCCTGCTCAGGTATCATTCGCGGTCCTTTTGCATCTCAGGCAGCGTGGCGGTGTAGCTCAGTTGGTAGAGCAGCGGACTCATAAGCCGCGGGTCACCCGTTCAATCCGGGTCACCGCCACCAAAAATCACCAAACATTCGTACTTATGAGTCGGCTGTTCATCGGCCCTCGCTCCCCTGTCCAGCTTTTCCGGTTCCCGGTCCGGTTCCAACTGGGCTGAGGAATTGATCGCGTTCACCTCGATCGCATCGGCCGGCTTCGGGAATCCGCCCTGCTG
Source organism: uncultured bacterium (assembly GCA_965285965.1). Lineage (GTDB taxonomy): Bacteria > Nitrospirota > Nitrospiria > Nitrospirales > Nitrospiraceae > Nitrospira_D. The sequence continues at coordinate 1,368 of CBDIWQ010000205.1, forward strand.
GTAGCGCTCCGGGAAGAACCGACCTTCAGCCTGCAGGTGCCAAACTCTTCATGTTCGGTCGAGACCCTAAGCGCATGGTCCTCCGTAAAGATCTATTGGCCACAATACTAGAGTGGAGTGAAGTGCTACTGGCTGAGAGCGGACGTAAGGGGTTGGACATGCTAAATCTCGAGTTGCTAGACATGATGGGATCACGGGCGTTACAGGACATAGGTGACATCAATGTCGAGACGCTCTGGCAAAGAAGCAAGCACGGTAACTGGGCGTGGCGGCGTTTATTGCGGTGTGCTCTAATTGGCAGCCGCCCTGCCGCCGGGGCCTTCCCTGAGCGAGACGGAATTATTTTTTTGTCACGCCGCTTGGCTCTGCGATCCAATTCTAGATCCCTTTCTCCCCTTGTGGACTAACGCAGATTCATCCTCTGCTATTGCACGTCCATCGTCACCGTCTTAGCAGTTACACGGCCAAGTTCATCCGCAATTTGTAGCGTGACCGTATGGTGTCCTTTGGGGAAATCGGCCTGAGTCACATGAATACCCGTCGAATTCGCAAACTGCTTCACGCGTTCGGTCACATCGATGTCCAAAAGCATTTTTTTCACTTCGATCTTGAGGGTCTCGAGGGCGATGTGTGCGCCTGGCGACGCCAGAAAGCGAACATCCATATCAAACGGAGTCCTCACCGTATCTCCTTCGTGCGGAGACAGTACGATGATTTGCGGACCGTCATGCTGATGTGGATACGTCGGCGATGCATGTAGCGACATCAGGCCGCAGAGCAAGAATGGTAGGCTGGATAGCAGCGAGCGGGACATACTTCACCTCCCTTGCAGGGGTGCGCTCTTACTACCTGAAGAAGCAACTGGCGGACTCAACAATGCTGTTCTAACGCGTTGAAAATGCAGTTCTCGTCTTAACGTCCCAGCGATTAAGTGGGACAGATTGTGAAGGACGGGACAGCCTGTCTGAATTCGTAAACCGCAGCTAAACCGCTGGCGTGGCCGTCGGCCGCTTATCCGCCTCGGCACTCGAATGCTGTCCGGGCCTCCTCAAAGCCTCAGGACGTTATTTCAATGCAACGGCCTAGTATACAACCATGCGGCATGACCTACTCAGAGGCCGAATATCCCGGATGAGGTCGACGGGCTAGTGACACTCCTAGTGTCACATGCCTTTGCACGGCGATACCAATGCAATGGAGAGGCGCGAGAACGGCTGAATAGGGCAGTTCTTAACACCGCTGTCCGGGTGAACCGAATCGTAGGTTCGAATACTGCGGGGCACAATTATTCACTTTGAGTATTTTTTATAGATGAATCTTCATGGATCCTCATCCGTATATGCGCGCTGGAGATAACCAGTAGAAGTGTGCAAAGGCGAGCAGATGAATGCCAAAGCCAACGATTAATTATCCGAAGAACTGTGGGCACCAAGCCTGCACCTGCCAGGCTCTGACGCACAGTTCATTTTGCAGTGATGAATGCGAACAAGCTCCGCCACCTCTGCCAGGAGCCCGATGCCCATGCACGCATGCGGAGTGCGGGAACCACGGCGTCAAGCCGCCCGTAGGCTAACCGCGCCAGGACAGAACTAGAGTGGGAAGGCGTCCTGCTATCCACAACGCCTCAATCCTCATTTCACTGTTTGTTCTACCGTTGGTGCCATAAGTTCCCTTCACCCTAGCCTCTCAGCCAGCAAACTACAACCCTTCAATCATTCGAACTGGATTTACGAAGTGCACATTCCCATTACTGTAATTCGTTCCATACCGACGAATAGGGCCACACCCAGTTTTGTATGGCAGTATCGTATGGGACAATCTCACTAAACCGGTCAATGGAGGTCCCATGCCACGATATGATTACATTTGCCTGGACTGCCAAAAGGAAGCGACTGTTTCGCTTAGCTTGAAAGACCATGAGCGTCGCTCAGTCACATGTCCCGCTTGCGGTAGCAAACGAATGGAGCAATTGATTGCTAACGTAGCGGCCAGGACGAGCCGTAAGAGTTGAGAAAAGAGTCCAAGCGAATGATGGAACGTTCACTAGCTAAACACCATCAGCGCCGACGGCTGATATTAATAATTACTTACTGCACTTCAATCTAGGTGGGTATTTCCGCACTGCTGGTTATTCTTGATTTCATCTGAGTTTATAGGCCGTCCATTTTGCTGTATGGCCCAGACATGTAACAACCAACAGCATGTCAGTGAGAGCTTCATGCTTGAATCGGCTCTCATCTCTTCGGTGTTCGGCAGGATCAATTCCCTATGTACCGAAAGGCGGTCTTCCGATCATGGCTGTCCATGCGGCAAGCCTTAGCATCCGATGCTCGTGGCGGTTAAGGATTGCGGCCTTCGGGCGGGAGGAGGCCGAAGCAGCTAAGATGTCGATAACTGATTGTACGCAGGATCGACTCAATGGATGAACGCATCTCAATCACGGCGGCGGCACTCTGTGCCGGGGGCAGGGCGGAGGGTGGAGGCGGCCCGATCAGCCATGCCGACGTGGCAGAGGAGATCTGGCAGGCGCTCAGGCGGAAAGCCGCCGGTGACCGTGATGTGGCGCCTCTTGGGCTCGTCGTGCAGGGCGGCGGGATGCGGGGCGTCTATTCTTTGGCCGTGTTAGCGGCCTTCGAAGAGATGGGCTGGACTCGTTGCTTCGATCACGTCGCGGGGGCGTCTGCCGGAGCCATGAACGGCGCTCATTTCATCACCGGGCAGGCCCGCTACGGCGTCGAGACGTACGTTGACTATCTGAGCAACCGGAAGTTCATCGATTTCTTCCGCCTGAGGAAGCTCATGGACCTGGACTATATGATTGACGACCTCGTGCGCCACGTGCGACCTTTCAATTTGCCGGCCTTGCTGGAGGCGTCCACGGAATTGCACATTGCCCTGGCCGACGCCGAAGACGCCTCCGTGCATTACGTGACGAACCGATCAGAGGATGTGGACCTGTGGGAAGCGTTTCGCGCCACAGGGGCGTTGCCCATCCTTTACAATCGGTTTGTCAAGGTTGGCGACCGGTTGTATCTGGACGGAAGCCTCAGCGACGGCCTCTCGCTGCCTCGCCTCCTGGCCCTCGGGTGCCGTTACATCGTGGTCGTCTTGACAAAACCGCTGTCGTTCCGGAGCCAGCGAATGAGCCAACCCATTCGCGCGCTGGCCTGGTGGGCGACGCGCCAGTACAGCCCGGCACTCAAACGCGCCCTCTTTGACGGCAATCTACACTACAATCGTACAATGTCGGTGCTGGCCGCATCACAGGCACGCGGTGGCGAGGCAGTCAGAATCTTGGTCATTGCGCCAGACAGTGAAGAACACCTCGTGCGGTGTGTCACGACGGACCCGCGACGGCTGAGACGATGCGCGCGGCAGGGGGAAGCGGACGCGTGGCAAGCCTTCGGCCAGCAGCCCCCTGCCACGACGCACCCCTTCAAATGAGACCACGCATCGCTCCGGTCTCATCCTCCTTCTCTGAAGCGGGCCAGTGAGGGCAAAAGGTTATAAAAACGGGGCGGGTATGGTCGCAGAATGTGAGAATCAAACAATGCCAAGACGTAGGAGAACCGATCAGTGTCTACTGGCGGCTTCGGCTTTCGGAGTAAAACCCCAACCCTATCGGAACGAGGAATTTGATTTATCGTTCGTCTTTGGGCGAATCATCCTCACTCTGCTTTAACCAGAGTTCCAGAAGCCTTGTCTCGCGCTCAGACTCGGACGTGCGATCCAGAGCAAACGCACCGGTTAAGCGATCTTCATAAAAAGCGCGTTGCTTCGCGTAGCTCTTTTTTAAGGCTGCGGTCGTTAGGGTTTTCCAATCGGCATCGGATATGCCAGCATATGAACGCAATAAATTGATCTCGATGGCTTGAAAAGCAAAAACTTTAGCTAACGCCTTGATAACAGTTGCACTGGAAATTGCTTTTGGAGTTTTATCAGCCATGGCTAATCGTTTCGGTTATATGCCCAGGAAACCATTGCCTTCTTTGCGTGCGTCATCTGAGAACGGTGCACCGCGGGCGCGCTCCTAGCATTCTAATCGTGACGCGGAACCTCGAAGTGAGAACGATTAGTTCCGCACGCCGCTCCACACTTTTCCCGGATCGATAGCCTTGTCAGGATTGAGTGTTTTGGCCTTTTCCAACAGGACATCCGTCGCCTCGGGATAAGCTGGATCAGCAATACAGCAATCATCGACCGGACAGACCGCCGCGCATTGAGGTTCGTCAAAATGGCCGACACACTCGGTGCAGCGGTCATGGGTAATGACGTATATATCGTTTCCCTCTCCCTGTCCGTCGCCCACATGATTTCCCTTCTCCTCAGCAGCGCTGCGAGTTTCGAAGATGGCCTCGTTCGGACATTCGGGCAGGCAAGCTCCACAGTTGATGCATTCGGCGGTAATCAGCAGTGCCATGATGCTCACCTCCTTCTTTTCAACTAAACAATAGATAGTAACTGGGCTAGGTCGATTCGTGGCAGTCCGAGTCGAGATCGTGCTGAACTCGAAAATTGGGTAGTTCTATCAAGCCTAACCATCCGGCATGGTAACACTAAACACCTCGCATTGATACTCAGGCTTGCCCTTGCTGGTTCTGGTTCTGCTGTAGGTTCGTTGCGGGGAGTCCCTGTTTCCTACGCTTGGTTTTCGTGCTCTATGCACCGCATGTTGGCCAGAGCGGCGAAGCCGTCCAGCAATCGCCTGAACCGCTGCACAAAGTCTGGCACACGCGCTCCATCTATGTTGTCTAGCGCCTGCGGTCCCTGGACGACGTGGACTAGTCATCATATCCGTTCTTGACAGCCTCATAAGCCCGGCTTAGCATCCCGCGCATTGTGAACCGCGTCTTAATACGATCGTGTATCGGCCGCCATGGCTACAGCACTGAATCAGGCTCTGAAACCGCATGCCCGAAACCGGACCGAAACCTAGAAGCCAGTCCATGAAATCCGAACAGCTCGCTTTGACCACCGGCATCGGCATTCTGCTTCTCGGCATCTTCGCTGTGGATACTCGTATGGCCTTGGGATTCACACCTTGGCTCCTCTATGTTATTCCAATCGGATTGACCTATTGGCTTACGACGCACTATGCCCCTCTTGCGGTGGCCGGTCTTTGCACAGTCTTGATGGTCGCGGATTATGGCCTGTCTCCTCCATTGGTTCCTCAGGAGCTTGCATTAACCAATCGCATCATCGGCACTGCAACCTTCTGGGGCCTGGCTTGGTTAATCATGAGTTACCAACTCCTGCTTCAACGTCAATCGGCACTCACGGAACAGATCAAATTGGAATTATGGGAACGGACGCAGGACCTCGGCCGCATGGTGACTGCCTTGCGATCGCCAGGAAATCAGGAGAGTCACGGGACCGAACCACCACCGGTGGTGGTCCAGGGATTCAAGCGTCATGTGACGGACATGTTAGAAGCGGAGCGTCGTCGTTTGGAAGAGAAGGTCGTGGATCTAGCGGAGAATGAAGACGCTACTCATGCAGTGGACAAGGACCTGGATGTCACGATTGAGGAACTTCAAGCACTACGGAAGCAACTCGAGCAGTTGCAGCGTGATCTCTCTAATCTTTGACGACGAAATGGACGCTCCTGTTCTGCTGCAAACAATCGCTGCTATGTTAAAAATACAGTGGACGATCCTTTCCATAGCTCATGGTTTTGAGGCTGACTGAGAGCAGTCCTAACTCTTGAAGCTACGCCTTCACACGTTTAGCGCGCCGATCACCCAACACAATGTTATACGCAGCTGTACCGGCTTCGTCGCCACGGCCTTCAAGAATCACCCGAGAGACACCTTCATTATTGAGCCGTCTTGCGGTTACCTGCAATATAGGCAGCGCATCCGCCCGAAGAGTGGCTTCGTCGAAATCGAACAACACATCCGACAACGCACCTTGAGGCAGTCCCGTCGCGTCACGCGCTGGCAACTCCGCTCGCATGGCCGAATTTTTCAGTGGGGCCGCCACACGGGCGCTTGGAGGTGGAATGTATTTGATTGCTGGCTCCTCGATCTGTTCCTCTTGAACCATTTCCTCATCACCGGTGCCGGACCCAAATGAGGAGGTGGCACATCCCTGCCCAAGCAGCAACGGTACGCTCAGCATTCCCGTGAGGACCAATTCAAGTTGATTTCGCATACGTTTTCCTTCCACGCGTGACGGCCAGGCACGCAAGACGATGCGTTTACGAGCCTCAAGATCCACGACCACTCGCTATCATGATCCAGGTCGAATGGCATCATTGGCGACAGGCGTGAGGTGAACCGCCGCCGGCTTGAATCCTATGGCTTTTCGTTCGATGTCTATTACGATCTTCCACTTACCCCAAGCGGCCATCACCGCGCTGGGCAAAGGAAATGCCATCTATTGGCGCACGGAATAATGGGGACTTTGCTCTGCCTTTCCTGCCTCACTCAATGTTCGGTCCGTGTGTCTGCTCAGTTTTTGAACTAAGTGCGACAAATATTGGGCAGCATCCCGCTGTCAGAGCTGATGATTGACCACATCTTAGGAACGGAGTGATGAACGCTTAATCACCAGACTTCGCTCCCCTCCCCCTTACGAAGTACTTCTTCCTGGTCTTACAGATTCGCTCGACCCCTTCTAGACTTCTCACAGATCATCACACACAGCAGTGAACCGGAGGAGGCCCAAATGAAGTGCGACCGATGCGAAGGCTTAATGCTCGAAGATCGGTTTTTGGATATGGAGGAATCCTTTGGAGGGATGTGGTTACACGCATGGCGCTGTCTGAACTGTGGGCATGTCGTGGACTCGGTGATACTCGCAAATCGGCGCCGTCATGTTTGCCTGAAATCGCCCGATATGAGGCAGGAGGAAGTTGTTCTGGAAGAGGTCAGCAACGTCTGTACGCCGTTGGCTGCCTAGTGGACTCATCCTTCTGGTTTGTTGACGTTGGATCACCCGTCGCAGTGAACATAACCTGAACGAAGGGGACCGCGACCGTGGCAAAGATACTGGTTATAGACGACGAAGAACCGATCCGCATTCTGCTCCGCACTACGCTGGAAGCAGCATGGTACACGGTCTTGGAGGCGTCAAACGGACGGGAGGGGTTGGAAATCTGCCGGACTCATTCGGTGGACTTGGTTATCACCGATATTGCGATGCCCGAGATGAATGGCTTGGATTTGATCCTAGAATTGACCCTGGGCTTTTTGAATGTGAAGGTAATCGCCATGTCGGGTAAACAAGGACAAGAAGATACCTTGGACGTCGCAAAACTGCTCGGTGCCCGGCAGACGCTACGGAAACCCTTCAGCATGGAACAATTGCTCAGCGTGGTACGTTATGAACTCGCGCACTAACAGGCGGTGAGATACTCTTGATGATAGCGAATCGATAGGCCCCAGGTTCAGGGGATAACAGAAATTGAGATGCACAGAGCTGTTGGGGAACTGGCTTGATGGCACAATGCCAACTATACCTGCGTATACCCTCCCATCGGCAAGGCCGCAGCTATGTACTGGACAACCGGGGGATGTCCTTCGTCGAGGTCGTCATAGTCATCGCGATCGTCGGAATATTGGCGGCGCTTAGTACAACGTCCTATCGCCACTTTACTCAAAAAGCGCACACTGCAGAAGCTTCCATGGCTCTGGCAGAGGTGAATCGACTGCAAGAGCTGTATCGGTTTCATCATGGCCGATATACGAACGATTTGGCTCTCCTCGGCTTCCCGGGAGTACTCACGCTGAAGCATTACCGCATAGAAGTGCAATTACAGAACAATGGTGCCGCCTTCCAAGCCAGCGCCATTCCTCTCAACTCTAATCAGACGGGATCAGTGCAAGTGCGTTCATCCGATCCGTTGTCCCCTGTGGCGGCCCCGACGAACCCACAACAAACAGATGTCGGCAGCTCGTCCTCAGATAACGCCCGGCCCAGTTCAGCTCCATTGGCTTGCCAGGACGGTGGAGAAGCGACCGTTTTATCGGATGGCGCGCTCGATATGAACTTCTGCTATCAGCCACCACCCAGCCGTCTACGCTAAAGAAATGACTTCCCCAAGTCGCCACGCCGCTCGCTGAAACGGTCCACCTCTTTGTTTTTAGCGATTCATGGGGCTGCTGAACCGCAGAGTTATGTGGAAACATTCGATGCAGTCATGGACCACATCATGTATAACCTCAGACGCGCAATCGGCCTGCTATCATGGAGCGACTCTAGACATACCAGGATGGTGGGGCCAGCGTCTAAGCCATTAACAAGCGCGTAAGCGCACAACGAGACGAGGAGCCTGTAGTGAACGACAAAGATCGATGGCCATTATCGCAGGATGGAGAAGATGAATATCGTCGGACCCTATTGGCTCGGGCCACTAAGGGAGATGCGCAGGCAAAAAAAGAGTTAATGGAGACGTACAGCGTGCGGATTTATTCGGAAAAAGAAAAAGCGGGGCTGTATTACGACAATCCGGAGGCAGTGCGGGTGGCCAAGCGGAAAGAGCGTAAAGACAAATCAAACAAGCAGAAGGAGCGGAGCGCCCGACCTTCGTTAACACACACCCAGATCCCGACTAACGATTAAGGCGAGAATCCTGTGGATGTAACGGTCCTAACGCGTTGACGATCCATAGTGAAAACCGGCTGAAGGCTCCCGAGCTAAGAGTGGGCTGCGTCTTGCATAATAACGTTTGAAAATCCCTGTTCCTCTTCCAGCTTCACATCATCTTGAACTGCTTTGGCGAAGATACGGCGATCGGCCAGGCTCCGCAAGCGGATGAACAACCGGTGGCCGACGGCCGTTTCCATTGGAATGGAGGGACAAGGACACAACAGTGCGTAGCCTTTCTGAGTCAACTCCTCGACCGATTCCGCTAAACGGTCGGTCATGCGGGCGATCTCGCGATCGGACACCTGCTCTTCAGCCAGAGCCTCGAACAGTCCGGCAATGACGGCGATGCGGGCCTCATAGCGGACGAGCGCGTCAGACAGGCAGTGCGACACCAATCGTTCCATCTGATGCCAGCTGAATGCACGGGCAACGTGAACCATGCCCAACACCTTTCTGGGCTGTTGCCGGCGTGCTTTGGCAAATCTCCCTATGATCAAGGAGTCAAAGGTATGAGCGGCATCAAGATAAACCACCGGATTGCCGGATAGTGCCCGGTCTGCCGCTGCTTGCAGCGTTAAATGAATCACCATAGGATGACCGTACAACATCACAAGCCGGTCCCGCTCAGCCAAGAGAACCTGCCCATACCTAAGGCTGCCATCCGGGACCGTCTCTTCCACGGCCCGTCGCTGTCTTCTCCTCCGGTGCTCCAAACCAGGCCATAGTAATGGCTTCTTGTCCATTCTTGCTTCAATGGCCGCCATGTCTTCCTCCCTTCAATCGCAGCATCCACCGGCGAAGATTTGCCGCTGACGAAACACGTTCCAGCACCGCTCGCACAGAGCGAGCCTTGAATGCGTCACTACATCCCGGCATTCAAGACGTTCGGGAACGAGCATCCCACAGTCCCCGCAGGGCCCGGCAGGGCCCGGCAGCGATATGTTTCCTATCGAGAAGTGGCCGCAGCATCGTGAGTCACCTTGGTGTTGGGACGGATCCGCCTGTTGCAGACCCCCGACATATAGACGCGCTTTTGCCGCGGTGCCATCCAATTGCCCCACAGCCGTTCTTTGATTGTTGACCCTTTGGTCTGCTGGAGTTCGCACTGCATTTCTCGCAATTGCCCATTGAGAGCGCTCACGGTCCGTTCCAGTTCTCTCAACCGGTCTTTTGCACTGCTCGATCCTGACATGTTCATCGAGACCTCCTGGTTAGACAGCACAATGCCGAATGACGCCGATGACAAGACCTTCAATGTGAAATTCATCTGTGGGACGGACGAGAATCGGATCCATCGCCGCATTGGCAGGATGCAACTCAATATGTGAATCCTTCTTGAAGTAGGTCTTCACGGTGGCCTCTCGATTGAGTAGCGCCACAACCGTTTGCCCGTTCCTCGCCGTCTCCTGTTTCCGGACGATGACCAGGTCGCCCGATAGAATGCCTTCATCTTTCATGGACTCTCCCTTCACCCGCAGGGCAAAGGTGTCGCCGCCCCGCAGCATGCTCGGCGGCACATCGACGAGTTCCGCTTGAGGCACCACTTCAATCGGCGAACCGGCGGCGACGAGCCCGGCCATGGGGATCGCCGTCTTTCTCTGCAGTTGCTCCAGCGCGACACGAACCATGCCGGGAATCCGTCGCATGTCCGTCTCATAGCGGGCAATGGAGACGCGAGTGGTATGCAAGGCATCGGCAAGCTGCTGCTGGGTAAGCCCTAATCCTTCTCGAATGCGCTTGAGATCGCTGGATGTCAGCATGTAGCCAATGGTTACACAGGAGAGTGTACGCTGTCAAGAGGCTTTTCAAACCATCTAGCCATTTACCAGTTTCCGCCGTCGATCCTGACAGCGATCGTGACGAGTTAATTCGGGCTATAGAGCAAATCGCCCAACTGAAGGTTGATCTACAGACACTGAGGAGGGAACGGGATAAGACGGCACCGCAAGGGCGGCACGAGGTTACTGCCGGGAAATCAAATGGACGGAACCAGCTTTGAATAAGGCGCGAACGGAGGACCCCACCGTCAATCCCAGTTCGCTGAGAGCCGACCGTGTGATGACGGCCGTTAGAGGGAATCCACAGTCCAGAGTGACCCGGGCCAGGGCCCCGAGTGAATCGATCTGACGGACGGTGCCAGGCAAATGGTTACGCGCACTCGTTTCACCGGATGCGGCCATTTCCAACGTGACATCTTCCGCCCGGATGCACACAAAGACGTCGGAACTCTTCTCCTCTGTTCCGACCGCCGTGAGAGATACCGATCCGACCTCCACCGTCGCTAACCCTTCTGCCGACTTGACGATCCGGCCCCGGACCACTGTTTCGACACCCACCACACGCGCCACCTCGGCATTGGCCGGACGCGAAAAGACCTCCTGCGGAAGACCTGTCTGGAGGACGTTCCCGTCGGCGATCACCGCAATACGGTCGCCCAGCGTGAGGGCCTCCGCCCAATCATGCGTCA